>JAZDDE010000431.1:0-2343 GCA_036679495.1 Gemmatimonadota bacterium
CCCGTCCTCGCTCTCCCCGTAGCCTTCCTTGTACTCGCCTCCGATCAGGATGCTCTTGTCGCCCTTCGACTCGGCCTTGGCGACGGCGCCCGAGGCGGAGGTCCCGGTGGAGTCGCTCTTGATCTCGCCCGTGAGCAGCTTGGCCTCTCCCTCGGCCGTCTTGTTGGAATAGACGGTTCCAGAGGAATCCACGTCCGAGGTGAAACCGTACTTGTCGCCTACCTCGCCCAGCCAATCGATCAATTCGCCCATCGGGTTTCCTGCGTGGATGCTCTGCGGTTCGGGTGCCTGATCGTCCTGGATGCCAGCAGTGGCCTACCAACACTGACATAGGCATGCGGCTCGCAACCACACGAACCGGCCCTACTTTTTGTCTGCCGCACCGATTGCGCAACCACATCCCGTAGTTACTTGCGTTCGCATGGCATGGAGCCAGACCCCGGCCCTGGTATACTTGGGACAGCGCTCACTCGTCGTCAACGGGCTCAAACCCCATGCTGCCCCAGGGGTCTCCTTCGGTGAGCGACAGGACGCGCCAGCGCTTGCCTCCGGCGTTGAAGACACTCCCCTCACCGACTACAACGACGCCCTCGACGCTGGCGATGGAGAGTTGCGCCGTCAAGCCCTCGCGTTCGACCCCGTCGGCTGACGTGTACTTGCGGACAGCGAAGTTGATGCAGCTGACGTCGTCGCCGTTCAGGGGTCTTTGCGTGTTCTGCTGTAGGTTCATGGGAGATCCTCCTCGTAGGTCCCCTGACGGATTCTCGTTCGCGGAGGGGCCGCAGCCTGCAAGGGTGACCGCGACAACCAGGATCGCTGCCATCCCGTGGACCGCCGCAGAGCTCCGCGGACGCGTGGCCATCCGCCGTTGACAATCATGCTTGTGCGACATCGATTCTGTAGAAGACGACCTTGAAGACGGAGATAGGGAGCTCGATGTCGTTGCGCCCATGTGGGTTGTCGAGTTTGACCTTGTCACCGCTGAGTGCTTGTATCGAGTAGGCATGTTGAGCGATTACGGTTCCGTACTTCTTCAGGACCACTTCCATCTTCTTCTCTGCGATCTTCCCGGTCCAGGCGGTGATGGGACGCTTCTCCTTCAGGGCGCTGGCAATCATTTTCTTGATCTCATCCGCGGAGAGGCTCGAGAGCTTGTGTGAATCCGCGTCCTTTCCGCCCAGCGCCTCGATCGCGTCTTCCGGGAAGACTCCTTCGTTGAGCTCCTTGAAGCTGCCCGTGTGGATGGCGTAGGCCTTCTCGAGTAGCAGGACCCACGTCTCCTTTTCGTCCGGCATCTGGGCGTAGACCGGGTTGCCGTCCTTGTCCAAGGGATAGGTCGGCTTGATCTTCTTGATGACCTTGGGCTTGCGGTCGACCGAGAACCACTTGTCGTGAACGTAGAGCGTGACGTCGTAGGTCCCGTCCCCGTTCTTCTTGATCAGTTTCTTGAGCGCGTCCGGCTTGGCCCTTGCGACGGCCGCGACGGCGGCCAAGAAGGCGCAATCACCAAGGCGCCCCTGCTTGACGTCGTTCGGGTCCACATCGTTCTCGTCGAGCTTTCCCTTCTCGAACAGCTTGGCGGCGATCTTGCCGTAGTCGACCTTTTCGTCGAGCTTGCTCAGCGCAGGCTCGGCCTTGGGGGGCTCGTCGTCGGAGTCATCACCTGAGATCCCAAGGGCGGTTGCCATCTTGCCCAGCCACTTGTCCATCTCCGGAGTCAGCTCTGACATCGTCCTCTCCTCTTTCTGACGTGTGGACCACTCGAGAGCGCCGGATCACCAGCCAGATCCCGCCAAACAAAAGCACGGCGGGCGCGATGATGTTCGGTGTCAGGCGTTCGTCGAGCCACAGCATACCCGACACGCCGGCGATGAAGGGCTGGCAGTAGATGAAGACGGCCGTGGTCGAGGCCGAGACGCGCGCGAGCGCGAAGGTGTTCAAGAGGTACCCGAGCACCGTGGGCAGAGCCACGAGGTACAAGAGGCCCTGGATCGCGCGTGGTGTGACGGCGGGCGGCCAGAGCTCCTCGCCGTGGGCCAGCCACGGCAGCGTCCACAGAGACAGGACGAAGGCCCAGGCGATCACGACCAGGGTCGGATAGCGCTCGAGCAGCGGGCGCGAGAGCACCAGGTACAGCGCATACGCCAGGCAGTTGGCGAGGATCAGGAACCCGCCGAGCACGGGCTGCGTGCCTCCGCTCCCGCCGCCGCGCAGGAAGATCATCAGGAGCGCACCGCAGAGCGCGACGGCGATGCCCAGGGTGCGCCTCGGGCGGAAGGCCTCCTGCCGCGCCAGCATGGCGATGGCGTAGGTGAAGACCGGGATCATGGTCATCAGCGTCCC
>JAZDDE010000432.1:0-2227 GCA_036679495.1 Gemmatimonadota bacterium
GCGTTCAGACCCAGCATCCGAGCCTCGGTGGTTTCCTGGCCTCGATCACCCTCTCCTTGGTAAGCACCAGCTCTCGACTAGCTCGTTCGGACCGGGACGAGTCATCGATCGGGGTCCTACCGGCTGCTAAACTGCCACCACGGGAAAGGAACACCCTATCCGTTGAGGGAGGCTCAGTCCGCCTTTCGCGCCTTCATCGCCGCTACATCAGCGCAGGCCGTGTCCATCCCTAAGTCACAAGCCTTCGCCATGTCAGCGATCGCCTCGTCGAGCCGACGCAGGTGCCACTTGGCTCCGGCACGCTCGCGAAATGGTCTGGGGTCAGACGGATGGCGAGCAATGTACTCGTCCCACATGATCACGACCAAGTCGAAGCGTTGATTCGCGGCCCAGCCGTGATCGATCCTGAGCCTTAGCTCGTAGTCGTCTGGGGACGCGTCGAGCTGCAGTTGAACGTCATCACGGGTGGTGCCTAGCTGTTTTTGGTTCCACGCTTGGCGGTGCATCAGATCCTTGTCGTCCGGTGCCAGCCGAAGCCCCAGAGTGAAGAAGTCCGCCGCCGCCGCGTATTCACCGGCTTTGCTCAAGACATCCCCCTCGTAGCGCAGCTTGTCGATCATGTAGTCCACATGCCCACTGACCCATTTGTTCGTGGGATCCAGCTGGCGAGCAAGGAGAATGTTCTCTCCGGCGGCTATCCAATCGTGACCGAGCTTGCGGAGGCTCCAGAAGCGGCGTTTCCGAACGGAGCCCTCTTGCGGCGCCATGCGCAAGGCTCGATCCAGGACGACAAGAGCCTCTTCATGCCGGCCCTCCTCGCCGAGAACCCGCGACTTTGCCACTAGGAAATCGACCGAGTCGCCGAACTCCAAGGCGCGATCACAGGCCTCGTGCGCCTCGTCGTAGCGTTCGCGTTCCCTCAGGGTGACACATCGATCCCGATCGGCCTGGCCCTCAAGCAGCCTCAAACGAGGATTGTCGGCCAGCAGCGAGCGGACGCCGGCGGCGAAGCTCTCCATCGCAGCGTACGACCCACCCCACCGCGGGCGCAGGCTCTCGATGTGCTGCGCGCGTACCAGAAAGCATGCTCGGCATTGCTTGAGCGCCGCTAGCAAAACAGCGTTTTGATCCCGCACAGTCGCGCTCGTCGCATTGAGGATCCCGGAGAGCCGCCGGTACGCGGCTACGAAGCGCGGCCGCAGTTCGACGGCTCGCGTCAGATCCTGCGCCGCCAGGTCCATGTACTGGCCCATAGAACGGAACTCTTGAAGGCTGGTCTCGCTGGCCCATTCAGTCCCCCGGAAGTACCAACCCACTTTGTACCGGTAGTTCCCTCGAGCCGCGTAGGCCGCGAAGGAACCCGGCTGGCGCTCGATCCACTCGTCAAACAAGGGCTCCAAGCCTCCGTCGGCGATGTAGAACGCTGACAGCGCACGATCCGGCCAGTACTCCTTGCGGAAGTCCTTCTCGAATTCGGCTTGGTAGAAGGCAAAGAAACGGTCGAGCTCTTCGAACCGGCGCAACCGCAGCAGGTTCAGAAGTTTCAGCTTGTCCGGCAACCTCCAGGGATAACCGTAGGGGTCAAGCCCCTCTTCGCCCACGAAGGGCGGCTCCTCGGCGATCGAGAGAACGGCGGCGCGCGGGCCCTCGACCGGCGGCGGATCAGGGGGCGCGCAGGCCAAGCAACCACCGAGCACGAGAAGAACCGAGGCGATGGTTAAACCGGCGAGCTTCACTGCGAGCACGCTAGCACTCTCGGCCCTCCTCGTAAGGGGACTGAGCCATGAACTCGGCAGCCAGATCGAGCCGAGCCAGCTGTCATCGAACTGGACCACATCTCGCATGAAGGTCTCGACCGCGAATTCGTGACCTTGCGATCCGACGGTCTGGTCAGGGTTCACGACAAGGTAAGCTTCGTCGAGGACGGACGACCATCTCCGCCAGTCGCGCTCGAAGGTCCCCTGCACCGGGTCTTGCTGACCGTCACCGACGGCAGCGGAGCTCGTTCGCAGGCCGAGTGTCGCTTCGTCGTGACCGACCAGGCGTGGCGCTGCAGCCAGCGACCAGGACTTGACCGGGCAACATTCGGAATCGTCCTGGCCTCAGCGGCCGTTTCGAGCCGTCGAGCTGAAGACGCAGCCCCGGGGAGCTTCTCGCCGCGTGCGAGGACGATCGTTGGGTCGTGCGCGAGGGCCGAGAGATCACGGTCGGCGAGCTGAGGGCCATT
>JAZDDE010000433.1:0-3877 GCA_036679495.1 Gemmatimonadota bacterium
ATATGGTGGATCTCGACGCGGGTGGTGCGTGAGCCCTACGACTGAGGCGACTGCAAGCGCGAGGCACTCAACCAGGTTGTTCTGACCGTTACTGACGTCGCTGAGTATCCACAGATTCTCGTCCGCCCAACAGCGGCGATAACCTGCGAAGCGCACATTGATGACGCTAGGCTGTCGTCTGGCACCTTCGATTCTGCGCTTCGGCTGGTTCATCGCTTTGTTCTACGGCCCGCCCCATTCTACGCGGTGACCCGCTCCCGAAGGAACGAGTTGACCTCGGCGGGGTGTGTGAGAGTGAGGAGGTGGCCAGCGCCTGGCACGACTCTGTCTGGAGCGACGCGGCTCAAAGGGATGAGCGAGTCCGTACTCCCATGAATGTGGTGCACCGGCGTGACGACTGCAGAGGGGTGCCACGACAGGATCGCCCCCGCTCCCCAGCTCAGGAAGCTGGCCGGCGTTGCTCTTGCCATGCTCCAGAGAGTCTCCTGTTGCGCCGGAGTCACGCTCCCGAAGAAGGGCGCAGCAAGGGGCCACCACCAACGGCGAGGCCGGTAGAGGAAGGTCGGCACTGTCTTGATTGCGGGGCGGAGCCAGCGCAGGAATGGAGCGATAGACTCCGGGCCACGGCAGCTGCCGATGAGCACCACGCAGCGGGGCCGAAGCAGCGAGGCCAGTTCGAGCGCGACCATCCCGCCGAAGGATGCGCCCCCCAAGACCAAATCTCGGTCCCTGGGGAGCAGTTCTGCACACCGCGCTGCGAATCGGGGAAGCGGCTCCTGCGGTTCGGGAGCCGGCCATTTCGGAACAACCAGTTCGGGGAAAACCGAACGCTGGGCCTGGAAGAGGCGATTGTCAGCCCCGAGGCCCGGGAACAGAACCAGAGCAGGGTTCATGTCAGTCGGCGCGTCAACGTTCGCTCGATCCTTTTAGGTCCGTAGAACAGTGGGCATAAGCTGCGAAACCCGACTCAATGACGAGAGGACGAACAGGCCAGCTTCCTCCAAGAGTCTCGGGTTTCGACAGCTTCATGCCCTTGTTAGCCGGCCCCTTCGCGCCCCGCTGACGCCTCTGCCAACAGGTCGGCAATCCTCCTCATACCCTCGGGAAGCGTCGGTCCGAAACCCTGGCGGACCGACTCTACATGTTGCGCTGCGGCCGGGCCAGCAACGCCGATCCGTTGCCGAAGCCTGGTTCCCTGGTCAGGCAAGGCCTCGAAGAACCATTGGCACAACAGGACGGCTCCTTCCAGTTGGGATTCGATCGTATACGAAATACCGGGCTCCACGTTGCGGATGACCCAGTGAAGGAGTTCACGATCTGGAAGCAACGTTGTTCCCCGGGAGCCCGACGCGAAGGGCCCGTCGAGATCGAACCGCGCAGGTGGATCGACCCAGTGAGTGACGTCAGTCCAGTACTCCCAGACGAAGTCCCGTCCGGCTGTGGTGACCTCTGCATGCTCGAGCAGCCAAGTGGTGTCGGTAGGCATGCGCTCGTTCAGGTCCAGCTAACAGTTAGTGTCTTGCGAAGAATATCCGATAAGAGGAGTGTGGGATAAAGAATATTCTTCGCTCGATAACTCCGAGGATGATCGGCAGGGACACAGCGCTCGCATGAAGTGACCTTTTCTAGCCTTTGGCCGGGACACTGCAGGGATATCCGGGCTTCGTCTGCTACAACTCCTTGTTGGGGACGTGCTTCATCGCCGCGCCAGCCCTACCCCCCACTCACTCGTGACCCGTCAAGACTCCACCTTGCCGCAGGGTCACTGCCGGGACTCTGCTCCCGGCCCCCGCTTCTTGAGGAATCGGCCGACGATCGTCTCCTCGTCCCACATCGGGACCGTCTGGGCATTCGCGATGAGCCCTCCGACCGCAAAGTTGAAAGCCGCTAGATCCGCCGCAGCCTGGAAGTCCAGAGATTGCTCCATATCGTCCTGCGGCGTATGCAGCCGCGTTTGCATGAACTCGCGCTGCAGGCTGGTGCCGTCCAGGTCGTCGCGGCCGGTCTCCTTGCCCGCAATTGTCCAAAGTGCCGGAATGCCCGCCTTGGCGAACGGGAAGTGGTCGCTTCCGAGCAGAGGCAGACCCTCCGGGCGAACCTTGAGTCCCGTGTTCTTCCCCGCCGCGAGCGCCGCTTCACCGAGAGTCGAGTCGCTGGCTCCCATTGCGCTAACGTCCAGCAAGGGATGGACCATCAAGGTGGCGCCATCGATATTGAGGGCCGCCACAATCCGCTTCCGAGGAATCGGCCCCCGCCTGACAAAGTAGTCGGAGCCGAAGAGGCCAGGCTCCTCGGCGGTCGTGGCGAGGAACACCATCGATCTGGCGGGCGGCGTGGGTAGACGCGTAAATGCCTCGGCAACGCACAGCAGCGCCGCCACCCCAGAAGCGTTGTCCACCGCGCCGTTGTAGATCGCATCGCCGTCAACAGGTTCGCCGACACCAACGTGATCCAGGTGAGCGGTGTAGACGACGTACTGGTCGCGATGGGGGCCACGCCCCCGCAGGACACCGACAACGTTCCTGCTACGAATGTCCACATGCTTGGTGGTCGCTCGAAGTGATGCCCGAAGGCCCAAGGCACCCTTCCGAGAGCGCCCGTCCTGGGCTTGAGCAAGCGCCTTGTGCCAGTCCTGGCCGGCAGCCCGGAAGAGCTTCTCGGCACCGGACCCACTGAGTGTGATCGCCGCCCACGGCGGTGTGGAGTCCGGATACTTGTCCAGCCAGCCAAACCACCCTTTCTTGACGTAGGAGACAGTGTCCTCCCAAGAGCGGCGTTTTTCAGTCTCCGGCGTCATGAGCGAAATGGTGCTCACCGCGCCACGCTCGGCCGCTGCCCGCCGTTTCTCGGTCCCGAATCGGAAATAGCCTCGCACTGGCTCGGGAAGTGAGTCTGGCACTCCGTCGAGGAAGGCGACGATCTTCCCTTCGACATCGACAGCCTCGTAGTCATCGTGGCCGAACTCCGGGGCCCGAATCCCGTAGCCGACGAAGACAATCTCGGCCTCGACCTCGTATGTCTCCCGAGTCGGATGTCCGCCGATGACGAAGTCGTGTTCAGCCTCGAGTCCTATGCTCGTTTCACCGGCACGGATCTCAAGGGTCGAATCGAGAGGTATTGCTCGCCGGAGAGGCACTTCTTGGAAGTGGCTGCCGGACTCAAGCGGGTCCAGTCCCATCCCTTCGTATTGGGCCGCAACATAGGCGGCGGCCACGTCGAAGCCCCTTTTGCCAGGCTCGCGACCCTCCAGCAGGTCGTGCGCCAGAAAGCGCATGTGCCCACGGACTCGGGAGGCAGTGATGGCGTCGGCAGGGCTGTATTGCGCCTCCCCGACACCGCCAGCGAGAATGCACAGGCCTAGGATGAAGACGGCACGTTGTCGCTGAGAGGTCATCGCACCATGACACCTTCGTCCGAGAGCCTTCGCTCCGCTTGAAGTGCCCAACAGTTGGCTTCTTGCGGAGATTACCCTGTATCCCGAGCGTGGGATAGAAAATATTCTTGGCTCGATAGCTCAGGGGATTGACGGCAGGGACACGTATAGAGTCAAGCTGACTGGGCGCGGGATCATCGGAGCGGCACCAACTGTCCAGTTTCGTGGAGAGACAAATCCCCGAGGTAAGATTGGTGCATCTCTTCGTCTCGGGTGGGGTGGTCCAGGTTGACATGCTGCCCATTGTCGGACGCTGGATCTCCGAAAAGGCGCTTTGAAATTCCTACCCGCACTAGCTCGGACATGGTCCGGCCATCCACGAAACGGGCGCACTATCTTTCGATCGGCGTCCTCGTGCTGCTGTGGGCAGAAAGTGCGCACCTCAGCCTCACCGATCAGGACTTCGTTCGGGGGATCGCCAGCTCCGTCTGGCGCCTCGCGCTG
>JAZDDE010000434.1:0-39825 GCA_036679495.1 Gemmatimonadota bacterium
ACTGTTGGTTACAAGAAAAGCGGGCGACCGGTCTCGAACCGGCGACCTTCAGCTTGGGAAGCTGACGATCTACCAACTGAGCTACGCCCGCACTCACGAGAAACTCCTAGACGGGATTGTCGCTCACGGCGGATTCCGGAGCGAGCGTTCTATTGCGAAGCAATTGCAGCTCGCGAAGGACATCCGTTGCTGAGCGAACAAGACCATGGGGCGGGAGGGACTCGAACCCCCGACTTCTGCGATGTGAACGCAGCGCTCTAGCCAGCTGAGCTACCGCCCCGTACAACAAGCCCGACAGAAAAAGCGGGTGACCAGATTCGAACTGGCGACCTCAACCTTGGCAAGGTTGCGCTCTACCAACTGAGCTACACCCGCGCGACGGGCGCTCTACCAACTGAGCTACACCCGCATTCCAGCTTCACAGCGCAAAAAAGGAGCCGAGCCCGCCGTGGGCCGACTCCAATCGCCGCCGAATTGTCGCCAAATCAGCGGCGAATGTCAACCAAAGATAAAAGGCCTAGGCGCGCCACGGAGTGAGTATCCTGGGCAGCATCTCTTTGTTGTCCTGGAACAGTTCGGCGAGAGTCTTTTCCGAGTTGGCCCGTGTGCTGATATAGCACTGGTCGCAGGTGTTCTGCTTCGTAAATTGCTCGAGCATGTCCTTCTGCGTGTCGAAGTAGGCCATCACCATCGCGCAGGGCGTCATCCGGCCGTCCGGGTTGACGACCAGGAAATTGCGTCCCGCCTGACACCCGTTGATCCCGCCTTCGGTCAGAAATTGGTAGTACTTCCATATGACTCTGGGCTTCGTGTACAAGGGATAGCCGCGGTCTTGCAGATCAATTACTTCCTCCAGAGTCTTCTTCAAATCGGCGAAGAGCTCGGCTTTCGGTAACCCGTCCCGGTCCTGTACCCGAAGGTGAGAGTAAACCGAGAGATTGACCGGAACCCCCCAATCCTTGGCCAGCCGCACGATGTCCGGCACAGCTTTGTAGTTCCACGCCGTGATACAAACATTGAGCAGGATGTCGTCGTACCGATTGACGCGGGCCAGGTCAGGAATGACCTCCGCCATGTGATCGAACAGACCGGGGATACGCCGAAAGTCACTGTGCCGATCGTCCGGAAAATCCATCGAGACGGAAAGCTGATGCATTCCCGCATCTTTCAACCGGAAAAAGCGTTCCGGGGTCAAGTTGGAGGCGTTGGAGACAACGACCATCCACGGAAGGCTCCGTTTGTCTCTTATCTTGGCCACGATCTCGTAGACATCACCTCGCGCCAGCGGCTCTCCACCGGAGATATTGCAGACCACCGGATGCAGTTCCCGGCAGATTTCCGCGTACTGGTCCGCGTTGAGGCGCGTCTCCTTGATCGGGCCACCCCAGTTGCAATGCCAGCAATTGGCCGTGCACGAGTGTGTGATCTCGAAGGAGATTGACAGCGGCTTTTTCCGAACCCTATTACGAATCGCGCGGGCCGCCATCAAGGCTGCAAGCTTACCGGATACGTTCACTTGGCCTCTTTACGTTGCCGAAGACTTGTCCGCAAACTGCGCCACACTTTCGGTACGACTTTCACGAAATAAATATTGATGATGAGCAGGAAGAACAAGAGAATAGCCCAGTTAGGCACGTTGAGCACCCTTCCGAGCCACGCGAGCAGGAAGTATCGCGGAAATCTCCCTGTCAGGAGCGCGCCCAGATATCTCCACAACGGATAATTGACTGAGAAGCTCAGAAACTTGAACGGGAAGAACGGAATCGGTGTGAAACCGGCAACTACAATCACCGTGAACGGGTACTTGAGGAATAAACGGGCTGCCTTCTGATACCAGGCCTTTTCCTTGTAGCTGGACAGGGCCGTAAGGTTCATGACAGGGACAAAGACTGAATGGTCAAGAAATCCGGCGATGAGCGTTCCAACCGAAGCGGCCAGTGCTGTCAGCAGGAGGCTGCCGTTTTTTCCGAAGAAAATGACGACGGGTTCGTGCGGGAACACGGACACGGCGCTGTTGGCTGGTATCGCGTAGAAGGCGAGGTAAAGATAGCTCTGCGACGAGAAGTCGCGGAGCATGAGAACCAGAGCGATAATTGCGATGACCACGAGCATTGCGCCGAACACCCACACCTTGGGTTCCAGTTCTGAAACGCCGCGGGAGGAAGCGGGCAGTTCATCAGGCACGCGCATGTCGGGATGAGGGAGAGCCAGAGAGCGCCTTTCGCTTTGCGTGATCGGCCGCACTGGCCCCAAGACCGCCACAGAATACGGGAGGCCTGGAGGCCGCGCCAGAATTGTGTCGCAGCCTGGCCGTCTTCTGGTGGCAGCGTTTCAGCGATCCGTTGTAGGTTCGGAGAACACTCTCAAGAACAAGGAGCACAGTGGGAATACCGATTGAGTGCCCCAAGTGTGGAGCGAAGCAGGGTTCGACGGACCAAACGTGCCAGAAGTGCGGCGCCCGGCAATCCTATGATGCGGACGAAAGCGGCGTCGCGTGCGCAGTCTGTGGAGAGGCGATAACCGCGTGGACCGCTACGTGTCCGGCATGCGGAGAGACGGGGTATCCGGCCCTGCGTCCGCGGAAGGGCAAAGGCTTCAAAGGATCCCCGAAGCTCGAAGAGGAACGAGGCGGCTGAACCAGTCACACTCTCGGCTCGACCACATCGTGGTCGTGTTGTTCGAGCCGCAGGATCTCGTCAACATCGCGCTCGTGATCAGGGCTATGAAGAACATGGGCCTCTCGCGGCTGCGCCTTGTCGCGCCCGCAGAGTTCGACGCCTATCGCATCGAAGGGATCGCGCACGACACCGGGGACGTGATCGAGCGGGTCGAAATCTGTGAGACCATTGAGGAAGCTCTGAACGGAGCCGTCCGCGTGGTCGCGGCGACCGCCAGGCGCCGCACACAGCAGCAGGAATGGGCCACACCCGAAGAAGCCGCGCCGAGCTGGGTTGAGCGCGCGGCCACGGGAGATGTGGCGGTCGTGTTCGGGCGGGAGGACCGGGGCCTGCCTAACCACGTTCTGGACCTGAGCCACGAGGCCACCTGCATCGCGACCAACGTGGAACACACGTCCATGAACCTGGGGCATGCGGCCTTGATCGTGTTCTACGAGATCCGACGAGCGGCGATGCACGTCGATGATCTTCCGGAGCGCGACCTGTCCGGCAAACTCCGCGACCAGGCCCTGCCGGCCACTGCGGATGAGATGGAGAGTTTCTTTGGCCTGTGGGAACAGGCTATGGATACGATCGGAATGTTCCGGAACGTGCCTCCCACATCACGCATGAGGATGTATCGGAAGCTCTTCAGCCGCGCCTATCCGGACCGGCGGGAACACTTGTTGCTGGAAGCTACGGCGTACAGAGTCCTCCACTACGCCGAAAGGCTGAAGGAGCGGCTTCAACGCGACCAAAGCACACCGGACTAGATCTTCGCGGCCACCATATCGAGGAGCGCGCGGTTGGACGCCGTGCGGTTCATGATCCCGCGCACTTCGGTCATCGCCTCTACCGGAGATGAGCTGCTCAGCTCTCGCCGCATCGCGTGGGAACACGCGAGAGCGCCTTCCGAGAGCAGAAGCTCCTCCCGCCGTGTAGAACTCGCGTTGATATCGATCGCCGGGTAGATGCGCCGCTCGGCGATTTCCCGGTCCAGAACCAGCTCGCTGTTGCCGGTCCCCTTGAACTCTTCGAAGATCACCTGATCCATCCGGGAGCCCGTGTCCACCAGCGCCGTGGCGATGATGGTCAGAGAACCCCCACCCTGCTCAGGATTGATGTTTCGGGCGCTGCCCAGGAATCGCTTCGGCTTCTCGAGGGAGTTCGCATCCAGGCCTCCGGTCAGCGTCTTGCCGCTTCCCTGCTCCACGTTGTTATACGCTCTGGCCAGCCTCGTGATCGAGTCCAGAATCACGACGACGTCCTGGCCCATCTCCGCACGGCGGCGCGCTCGCTCCAGAGTGATCTCCGCGGCAGCCACGTGTCGCTCGGCCGGATAGTCGAAGCTGGAAGCCACCACCTCGCCGTATCCGCACGACTCCATCTCGGTGACTTCCTCCGGCCGCTCATCCACCAGGAGGATGAACACGGTCGCGTCTGGGTAGTTCGTGACGATGCCCTCGGCGATGGCCTGAAGAACCATGGTCTTCCCGGCCTTCGACGGCGAGACGATCATCGCCCGCTGCCCTTTTCCGACGGGACAGAAGAGATCGATGACGCGGTTAGTGCAGTCTCGCTCACCAAGCCGCTCCAGGCCGCATTCCAGAATGAGCTGCTCTTTGGGATGCAGCGCAGAAAGCCGGTTGAACTGAGGGCGCTGCTCGAGCTCCTCGACTGGGACTCCGTTTACGGAAAAGATTCGCTTTAGGGGGGCGCTCTTTCCGTTGCCGGGTGAGTCCCCGGCCTCGCCGGCGATCTCATCTCCGGTCCGGAGATGATACCTCTGAATCAGGCGCTGACCGACATAGATGTCGTCGGTTCCGGCGACGTAGCTGGATGACTTTCGCCGGATGAATCCGGACCGGCTTCCCAGAATGTCCAGGACTCCGAGTTGTGCTTCGCTACTCACAATTTCTTCACTTTGATGGGATTACAGCCTCGACGAGTCGCGGAAACTGTGCCTCGGCACAGGGGCGTTTCGGATGACTCGGCTGAAGCGAACGAGAAGTTCATCCGCTGACAGAAAGAAACCCGCAACTACATCCAGGGATCCACTGCCCTCCGTCCCTGTGTCGCGGTACCCCGTATCTGGTGATCATGGGTGACCTCCCGGAGCGCCAATAAGATGGGGCCAAAAGCGCTCCACCGCCAGATCTGCCACGAATATCGTCGTCCTAACGGAAGCTGAAAAGGAGACCCACGCTGAGCACGTTGTAGTTGGCCACCGCATAGTCGACGTTCAGGCGGCCGGGTCCGAATCCGAGCGTGGTTCCGAGCGTCAGCCGCGTTGAGTTGGCGCCGTCCTGCTCGAACTGAATGACTTCCCCGTCAGCCGGTAGTCCCGGGGTTCCGTTGGGGTTTTCGAATGTGTACTGGACATCGAAGTCGGAGTCTTCGTACGTCGCGGCCCCGTACACAGTCACGATCGGTGTACCGAGGCTACCGATGAGGGACAGTTCGTTGGACCGCCCGTTCAGATAGGTACCCACATCGAACTCGGTGTGCCCGTAGGCCACGGCGAGGCGAACCGGGGACCGGGGGATTAGGCGGTCGAGTGAATACTTCAGCCCGAATCCAAACATTGAAATGCTACCGACGTCAGGATCAGGCTCGAAGGAGGGGACCCATCTCAGGATCACCTCAGCTCCACCGCCGACTCCGACAGCGCCCTGGATCGCCGCGAATGGAACGAACGGGAAATCGAATCCATCGGGGTATGTGACGTCAAAGTTGTCCGGATTCTGGCCGTCACCGATGATAGCATTGCGAAACTCGCCCTGGGGAACCAGCGTGAGTCCGGTACCGCCGCCCGTAGCCGTTGGCGTAGCCAGGAGGCCGCCGTTCTGTGGACCGTACGGATCAGTATACGTCTGGCCCTGGAAGATGATGCTACCGGGCACGCTCGGTGCGAACAGCTCGTCTTCGGTCGGAACAAACGCTCCCACGATCCTCACACCAATGTCGAAACCGCCCAGGCCGTGCGATCCCGCCGTCGAAAACCAGGCTGTATTCATGCCGGCCCCGAGACCATTGGTCACCGGGCGGATGTACAGCGCCGCGTCTTGAGTGGTAAGGCTCGCGATCGCTCCCTCGATGTCGCCGCTGTCGGCGTCGAGGACCTGCGCCGGAGCAGAACCGGGCAGAATCAGTAGGCAAACTGCACCCGTGCCGGCCGTTAGTATCCGGGCCATATGTGCGCGACAGGTTCTGGAAGTCGTTTTCATGCCTGAGGTTCCTGTGCTTGGTATGTCCATTTTGCCGGAGGAGCCGGCGGGATTCAGGCAGAAAGAGTGCAGGGATCGGGCCATGAATGGCCGGAAGCCACCGGACTGCCCTCGCCGACCGCGCAACTGGCCTTAAACCAGCCCGAAGGTGCACTTTCAACCCTGGAGGGGGCTGCGCTATCCAATCCTTTGACATGAGCAATCTCGCTTTGGCCAGAAGTCCGAGAAACAGTGACGTACTGGACTCTGACGATCGCCTCGATGCCAGACGGGCGGCGGCGGGAGATACAGCGGCTTTCGAGCGCCTGTATCGGCGTCACGTTCCTCGGGTGCATTCACTGGCCCTGCGGATGATGGGGCCCGAGCTGGCTGACGAAACGACGCAGGACGTGTTCGTCAGAGTGTGGCAGAAGCTGGATACGTACCGGGGCGATGCTCAGCTCAGCACCTGGATGCACCGGGTGGCGGTGAACCTGATTCTGGCTCAGCGCAAGAAGCTCGGAATCCAGCGTGAGCGCAGTCACCCGGATGCGGAGAGTGCTTTGCAGCGGGTTGCCGGGCCGAAGAGTACACCAGAACTGGGAACGGCTCTCGAGCGAGCCATTCAGGCGCTCCCCAAGGGAGCAAGGGAAGTCTTCGTTCTCCACGATGTGGAGGGCTACAAGCATAGAGAGATCGCAGAAATGCTGGGAGTGACGAGCGGTACGACGAAGGCCCAGCTGCACCGCGCACGCATGATGCTGCGCCAGCGGTTGCAGGCCTGATAGAGACCGGGATGGATGAGATGAGAAACGACTGGACAGACATGTTGTCGGAGTTCCTCGACGATGCTTTGAGCGAGGAACAACGTGCGGCGCTGGAGGATCGGCTGCAGCAAGATGCCGCCCTCCGCAGAACGCTCGAGGAGCTGCGTGCCGTAAAGAATCTGGCGGGCAGTCTTCCGAACACGGAGCCGACGTCCGACCTCTGGCCGGGAATCGCCTCTCGCATCGACGTGGTGGTGGATCCAGCGGTAGTGCCGCTGGTACCGCGCCGGCGAGCGAGCCCGTCACGCTTCGCGTTCACGGTGCCTCAGCTGGCGGCAGCAGCGATTGTTATGGTCCTCTTGGGCGGAAGCCTGATGTATGCTGTGCAGCAGGGCAGTGCGAACGTCTCCCCAGAAATCACAGCGACTCCTGCGGGGCCAGGCGCTTCGAACGTTGCGCCGATTGGGGTACCGGTGTTCACCGGCGCAACGGCCAAGTACGAGACCGCCATTCGCGAGCTCGAGGACGGACTTGCCGCGGGTCGGAGTAGTCTCGATCCGGAAACAGTCCGCGTGATTGAAGCCAGTCT
The DNA here is from genome assembly GCA_036679495.1 of Gemmatimonadota bacterium. Taxonomy (GTDB): domain Bacteria; phylum Gemmatimonadota; class Gemmatimonadetes; order Palauibacterales; family Palauibacteraceae; genus JAZDDE01. The sequence continues at coordinate 7,220 of JAZDDE010000434.1, forward strand.
GGCCAAGATTGACGTGGCCATAGAAGAAGCCCGGGCGGCGCTGAAAGCCGATCCGGCGAGTGAATACCTGAGCCGCCACCTGACCGGCGCCATGACCCGCAAGCTGGATGTTCTGCTGCAGGCCAATGAGCTGGTCCGGGCGCAAACATAGATTAGAGGAAACGATGACAAATTTACCGGTGGTGCTGCTCGCCTCGATGGCGATGTTCCAGCAGACCGACACGACGTTCTCGGTGGACGCGAACTCACGTGTCTCATTGCGAAGCCATGAAGGCACAGTGCAGGTCGATACCTGGGCGCGGAACGAAGTACGACAGCGATGACGAGGGTCGCGTCGAAGTCCGCCGCAAGGGATCCGATGTCACGCTTCGGCCACGGTCGCGTTGGGGTGCACCAACCGAGGCGAACATCGAACTGACGATTCCGCGGTCCGCGGCGATCGAGATTACGGGTGTGGATCTCGAGATCGTGTGCGAGGATCTCGGAGGCGATGTCGCGGTGCATAGCGTGGAAGGTGACATCCGGGTGAACGGCGGTGACGGAAATATCGCCCTGAACAGCGTGGACGGAGATATCTGGCTGCGTGGCGCGTCGGGGAATATCGCGGTAGTCGGCGTGGATGGCTCCATCAGCCTCGAGGACATAGAGGGAACGGTGGCGGTACAGGGCGTGGACGGAGACATCACATTGGACGGAATCCGCTCCAGTCGTGTCGGCGTCAACACCGTAGATGGAGACATCAGGTTCTCCGGCCCGATCCGCGACGGCGGGCAGTATCGCCTGTCCACGCACGATGGAGATTTGACCGTAATGATGCCGGGGAAATCTAACGCGCGGGTTACGGTCTCCACGTTCTCAGGCGAGTTCGAGGCGAACTTCCCGGTAGAACTGACCGGGGAAATCGGGAGGCGAAAGTTCTCGTTCACAATGGGAACCGGCCGCGCATCGCTCGAACTTTCGGCGTTCGACGGCTTGATTCAGTTGATTCAAGGTCAATAGAGAAACAGGTGAGGGGAAGAACAATGAGGAAGAGCATGATGGCAGTGGCGGCCGTCGTCGGCCTGAGTGGGTTCGCGGGACTGACGCAGGATGCAGAGCCAGAAGCTCGGCAATCCAAGGATTTCGAATGGCGCGGAAAAATCGCTCAGGGCGACGTCATCGAGATCAAAGGGGTGAACGGATCTGTTGACGCTTCGTTCACGTCCGGTGACGAGGTCGAGGTACGCGCCTCCAAGGTCGAGCACCGGCGAGGCAACGCCGAGGATGTTGTGATAGAGGTCGTGGAACACTCGGACGGTGTGACTATCTGCGCGGTTTACCCGAACAGAGATCGTGATCGGGCCAATACGTGTGAACCCGGCCACAATGGGCGAAACAACACGAGAAACAACGATGTCGAGGTGAACTTCGTGGTTCTGGTTCCGGCTGGAGTGCGATTCGCTGGAAACACGGTGAATGGGAACGTAGAGGCCAGGGGCCTCAGAGCGGACGCGAGTGTGAGTACCGTAAACGGGGACGCCCGGGTGGAAACGACCGGGCTGGCGGAGGCCTCTACAGTCAACGGATCGGTGTACGCCTCCTTCGGTCGTGCGGACTGGAGCCGTGAGCTGGACTTCTCGACTGTAAACGGCAGCGTCACAGTGGAAATGCCTAACGGGACGAACGCGCACGTTAGCGCGAACACCGTGAACGGAAGCCTGGAGAGCGATTTCCCGCTCACGATCACAGGGCGGTTTGGCAACCGGCGCATGCGGGGCACGATCGGCTCCGGAGATGGTGGCGAGTTGAGTCTCTCCACGGTGAACGGAAGCATCAAGCTGCGGCGACGCGGCTAGTAGGGGCGAGGCGACGCGGCTAGTAGGGGCGAGGCGACGCGGCTAGCACCGCCTGAAACGCTACGGACGAAGCGACTATGGGTGCGGGTGCGGGCTGTCCGGACCGGGCAGCTCGCGCAGAGCGGCGAGCGCATTCCTTTCGATTCTTCGCAGTGACCGACGGAGCTGGGCTACGTCAGCCTGCGAGAGACCTTCGTAAATCGAGTCGCGGACGCGTGCCGCCACCGGCGCGACGGTAGCCGCACACCTGCGGCTCTTGGCCGTGAGATACACGCGCAGCCGCCGTGCGTCTGAACTATCCTTGCGGCGGGTGACGAATCCCCTGCGCTCCAGGCCGGCCACGATCCGCGACACATTCGGACGGTCCCTCAGCGTAGCCTCGGCCAACTCACTCTGGTACTGACCGTCCCGGGCCACCAGCCGGCTCAGAATAAGCCACATTTCAGGCGTTAGCTCGGGCTCCGACGTGCCGACGGCTCGCTGAAAGAGCACTCTGAGCAGCCGTGCCGATCTCTGAATCAGGTAGGCGGCCGCGTCATCGGGGCGATTGCCTCTTTCGATTCCGGTCTGTTTCTGGGCCACGACTGACAATATCCGTTGCCGGCGCAACAGACCAGCCGTTGGGCGGACAGGCGCAGCCCCCTGTACCGAGACTGTATCGATTCGTACCTTTGAGCCGGCATTTTCGCCGGTTCTCTTCTACTCACCCGGAGGTCTGAATGGATCGCTGGAACCCAGCTTTGGCCGAGGCGTTCGGCACATTCGCTCTGACGTTCTTCGGCGCGGGCGCCATCATTATGGACGTTCAGACCGACGGCGGAGTGGGCCTGCTTGGCGTGGCGTTCGCTCATGGCATCGTGCTGGCCGTGATGGTCTCGGCCACCCTGCACATATCAGGTGGGCACCTGAATCCGGCGGTTTCGTTGGCTGCCTGGGCGACGAAGCTCATCGACGCGAAAACGGCGCTTAAGTACATCATCTTCCAGGTAACGGGAGCCATCGCAGCGGCCGGAATTCTGGTGGCTCTGTACCCGGCGGCGGCGGTCAACGCGGCGGCCGTGGGAACCCCTGCCCTAGCGGCTGACGTTACGGTGGCCCAGGGCGTTCTCATCGAAGCCATACTCACCTTCTTCCTGGTGTTTGTGATTTTCGGCACAGCCGTGGACAGCCGGGCACCGAAGGTAGGCGGGTTCGCGATCGGGCTCGTTCTGGTATTCGACATTTTGGCGGGAGGCCCGCTTACCGGGGCGGCCATGAATCCCGCTCGGGCGTTCGGTCCTGCGGTTGCATCGGGGCAGTGGACGAACCATGCCGTGTATTGGGCGGGACCGATCATCGGCGCCCTGGCGGCGGGTACGGTGTATACTCGCCTGTTCATGCCCAGCGAAGCGACTGACTGAAGATTGAAGTGAGCGCGCCCGGGTCGCGGTGAACCCGCGGCCTGGTGCTGCTCGAAGGGGAATAGATGGAGGCAGGACAGCTTAGAATCGGGCGTGAGTTCTCGCTGGGGACAACCTTAGGGGGTTCGTACGAGGATGAGCTGTCAGGGCTTCTCGAAGACCGCTGCAAGCTCGTATTTCAGATCGGCCTGGTGGCCTCGCTGGCGTTTGTGGCCGCTCTCCAGCTTGCGAACTTCTCTGTGGGAGTCGACGCCACGACGCTTACCGGCCTGAGGTCGGCCCTCGAGCTCGTGTTTCCCATCACCTACGGCCTTGCTCTCGCCTACCTGTACCTGAGGCCGAGCACCGCCCGAGGTCTTCAAACGCTCACACTGGCGGCTTTCAGCATCAGCATCGCCGCGGCCACGCTGCACTGGGCCATTTTTGCCCCACAGACCCCGCCGACCGCCGGCGTGGTTGTCTCTCTGTTTATTCCAGCCGCCTTCATTCCCTGGCAGCAGAAATATCAGATCGGGCTCGGAGTCGTGGCGGTCGTAGCGACCGCGTTCTTCCCTCTGTTGACGTACGAGCTGGTTGGTGAGGTCAGGACGTTCTGGGATGGAGTCGAGGGCGGGGCAGGCGGGCGCAACGCGATGCTGAGCCACGCGGCATTGAGCACGTTCACGGCCGCAATCTTCGCGGTTCTGCCCGTCTTGATTACCCGAACCCTGTATTCGCTTCGACGAACGGCGATGAAGGCCCGGCGCATGGGCAACTACGTGATCCACAAGGAACTCGGACGGGGGGGGATGGGCCGAGTCTATGTGGCGGAGCATGCCCTTCTCTGCCGGCCGAGTGCGGTCAAAGTGCTGGAGCCACCGCCTGGAGAAGCCGCGACGGCCCTGGCACGGTTTGAACGCGAGGTCCGGCTCTCCAGCAGCCTTACGCACCCGAATACGATCACGATCTTCGATTACGGGCGCACCAGCGACGCTACGTTCTATTACGCGATGGAATATCTAGAAGGAATGGATCTTCAGGAGCTTGTCGAACGGTTCGGACCGCTGCCGGGGAATCGGGTTGCGTTCATCCTCGAACAAATCGCAGGATCGCTGGAGGAGGCACATGGGCAGGACATCGTGCACCGGGATCTGAAACCGTCAAACATCTTTATTACCCGCCGTGGCGGGCTGTTCGACTTCGTGAAAGTGTTGGATTTCGGCCTGGCCAAGAAAATAGAGGGCGCTGACGCCGCTCCTGAAGTCACTCAGGCCGGGGCGCTGTTCGGCACGCCGCGGTATCTGGCTCCCGAGATGATCTATGGACGCGATGAGCCGGACGCGAGAGCCGATATCTACAATCTGGGCGCGGTGGCCTACTGGATGCTAACCGGCCAGCCGCCGTTCACATCTTCTTCACCGGTCGAGCTGCTGATCGACCACGTAAAGACCCGTCCCCGTACGCCCGCGTCGCTGGTCGAGGAGGAGATCCCGGCCGAGTTGGATGCGCTGGTGATGAAGTGTCTGGAGAAGAAGCCGGAGGATCGTTTCTCAAGCGTCCGCGAGCTACGGCAGGCCCTGGACCGCATTGACTTCTCAGGCGGGTGGAACCGGGAGTCGGCCGAGCAGTGGTGGACCCTGCACATTGCTGAAGACGAATACACCGAAGACTGCTTCTGCGCGCCGATCGAGGAGGAAACCGGGATTCCAGCTCAGCAGGTCGGCGAACTTTCATTGGCCTAACAGGGGGATTGAGACGTTCAGGCGCCTCGCCGCGCCTGTGATTTCCGCCGAAAGGCCCTGAGCCTCTCCGCTTAGCCTGATCGTCCGTACCCGCCCCAAGTCGCTCGTCGCGATCGACGCTGCCACGCTCCCGTCATCGCTTTCATAGCTGAAAGCTGCGCCCTTGAGCGGAGCCACCATCTCCTGCCGGTTTCTCCAAAGGGCTTCCCCGGCTCCGAAGCTGGAGGGAGCCAGCCGGTATGTCAGCGTCCCGTACTGGCGGACCAGAGATCCTGGAGGCGGGACATCGCCGGCGAAGGCGGCGGTCCATCCGGTCGCGATACGATAGTCGGAATCGGGCTCACTGTCCGGCGCACCGCTGGCCACGCACGCCGCCTTAGCTTCGGCACCGGAGGCCGACTCTACCGGGCTCCATCCATCGGCATGCCGAACCCCGGAAGCCAGAGGCAGAGAGTACGACGTGCCCGAGATGCCGCCCGGGAGGTTCGCGGCTGGAACGGAATCATACCAGTATAGTGCCACTTCGTCCGCAGCGGTAGAATCACACACGACGCCGAGCAAGATGTCGAGTCGCACCCTTACTGATTCTGGCTCAGCCACGAGGAGATCCGCCGCCCGTGCGAGCCGTAGTTCTGACGCCATCAGGTCGGCGATCGCTCCGGCGGACTGCCGCGCCAGAATCGAGTCATCCGCGTGCCGGTAGAACCGGCCCTGGCCCAGGAGAAGCGAAACCAGCGCAGCGATTACCAGGCCGGCCACGGTGATCGTCACGAGCAGCTCCGGCAGGGTGAAGCCCCGCGAGCGGCCTGGTCTCATGGAACCGGAGGCAGTATGGAGAGCGCCGCAGGCGGCGGAAAACTCCCGGCGTTGGCCATCCAGGTCGTGAATTCCCGGTCAGCGGCCCAGCGCCTTCCCGCGACTGTAAGAACAATTTCCTTAGCGGTTGGTGACCAATTCGTGACGGTTATCTCCACGCCGTAGCGCGCCGACCCGACCAGGACCGTGTCCGCCCCCGAAAGGGCCGCTGCATAGCCGGCTTGCCGTATCGTCTCGAATACGGCCTCCGCCGCGGCTGTCTGGTCGGCGAGAACGGAGGCCGACGTAACGAGGCGAGTGGCGCTGGAGCTCAGTCCGGACGCCGCCATGAGTCCGATAGTAAGCACGGTGATCGCCACCAAGGTTTCTAGCAATCCGAAGCCATCATTGCCTGAGGCGGCCGGCACGGTTTTCATGCCCGAGTTTGACGACCAGGCTCAACGGAGCCGCAACAGAGCCAAATGGCCCTGGTTTGGCTGGGTTACTAGGTTGAAACTGCGGACTTGAAGAGAGGAGTGCCTGGATGAGCGACGGAAGCATTGAAATCACGGTCGCTGCGAATGGTCCATTGCTGGTGAGCGGTACGATGATCGTGCGCGGCGCGGACGGTGAGATCTTACGAGAGACGGAAAAGTGCGCGCTGTGCCGGTGCGGGCACTCGGCAGACAAGCCGTTTTGCGACGGCTCCCACAAGGCAGTGAGCTTCGAAGCGAGTTAATCTCGCCTGGGGAATTACCGTGCCTGCGACAGGTAGGACTTCTCTAGTATCCCTGCGGCACGAGCTGCACCTCGGCGTCCTCGGCTGAGTCTGCCCGGACGATGACGAAGTACTCGTTGGACGACTTCTCGTGGCTAGTCAGCAGGCTGTATCCATCATCATCGGCTTCGAGCCGGACGCGAACAGCGGGATCCAGGCCTTCCCGTTCTCGCGCATCGTAGCCCACGTATGTCTTGCGGCCGGCGTAGTAGATCTTCAGATTGCGCATGGTTAGACGGATCGTCTCCCTGGCCAACTCATCGTGTTCTTCCTCATCAATCGCGCAACCCTCACCCAGTGCATCTCGCGCACGGCTACCACCCCGCACGTACCGCCTTTCGTGCCCGAGAGCGTCGATCAGGATGAGACGATTGTCTTCTCGGATCACTGTGTAGACGATCGTCTGGTCGTCGATACGAACGGCCACGGACGCCTCGGTGGCTTGCTCGTAGGTGCCGCGGCTGCAGCTCCCGGCTATCAGGATCGCACCGTCGTCAGCGAATTGAACCACGTCGGCGGAAGGATACTCGCCTTCCCATTGACCGGCTATGCCGTTCCCGGAGGAAGCGCAGCCAGTAAGAAAGGGCACTAGAAGGAAAAGCAGAAAATATTTTCGCTCAAAGGCGCGTGACCCGACTCTAGCCTGTAACTCGGTGCGAAATAGCATTGTATCAACCTCCCGAGCCCTCGACCGGATCGAAAACGGCGTCCGATCACGGGCGCAAATGAAGACGATACTATCTGGGAGCAATTCTTCGGCCAGACGAGGCCGGAAACCAGCCATTCCAGCGGTTCTGAGGGGTTAACCGGTAGGCGGGGCCTCTAGCACCCTCGGGTCGGGTAGTAGATCCACGGGCCGATGTCTTCGCCCCGCCACTTGATCCAGCCCTCGCGCTCCCGACCGGCGAACTCATCGTCGCCGCTGCACCAATGGGAGGGCTCGCGAAGGCGGACACGAAGCCAGTCGCCGCGGAATTCGACGGGCCACATTTCGTACTCGCCCAAAATCCAGCCCAGGCGATCGCTCTCAAGGCTGGGCCCGGAGCGGAACGAGTGAGCGACTTCCGATCGGAAGAATACGGGGACTCCGCCAATTTGCATGAGCACGTCCTCCCAGGACTCGAACACCAGCGATACCTCACCCAGGTCGAGAAGGCAGGCGTGGGCCCAGGCGGTTCCGTCGCCGGAGTCTGCCGGTGCGCTGTGCCGGACCTTGAGCCAGTCGCCACGAGTTTCCAGAACGAGAAACGTCTGGCGTTCGTAGTCGGTCTCCGTCATTCCCGCGCCCGACAGCCGTGCACCCTCTGATGCACCGCCCGGAAGGACCTCGCCTTTATAGATCCAGCCCCAAAACTCTCCGTCAGGCTCGACGAACAGAGGTAGTGCGACGTGCTCAGCCCACGTCCAGTACATACCGGAAGCGTCGCCGTCCGCCAGCTCCAGGTGTCCGACGCCGAGGAAAGCCCGCCTCCATCCGCCGTCCCAATCGCGCACGCTCCGGGGCTCGGCAACCATGCCCGGCGGAGTGCTGTCCCGCTCGGCCAGATTCGTCGGGAGCCCAGGAACCAGAGGAACGTCCTCACACACCTGGGCGGCGAGCGGCGGGCATAGAGCCAGAAAAGTCGCTGCTGAGGCAGCCAGAGTCAGGGAATCAGCCAGCGCCCGCACCTGCTCGCTACCGGCTCGACCAATGGATATGCAAGATCTTCCAGGCGTCGCCGACCCGCACCAGGACCATCGTCTCCGTCCCGTGCGAGTCGATCTCGCGGCCTCGGAATTCGCCCTTCGAGGCGTACTGGCTCATGTACAACGCCATGTCCCCGCTTATGTCGACACGGTCCTCGGTAGTGGTCGACTCTACCGCTTGAAGAAAGGCCATGTCGGCTGCGAGGTGGCCTTCGGCGTACTCCGCACGGGTCTCTGCGTGACCTGCCTCGAAGACCCGGACTTCCGCGTGAAGCTGAGCGAGCGCGGCCTCCGCGTCCCCGGACCGGAGCGCTTGTTTGAACGTCTCCACGGTGCCTCTGACGGCGGCCGCCTCTTGTTCGGATCCAGGCTCAATCTCTTGGCCGAACGCGGGAATAGCAGCAGCCATAGCGATGACGAAAGCGATCATCGGGCGAGCACATAGGGTTTTCATGCTGTTCTCTCTGCTGGGTCGATAGATTCCTCGGGAGACGGAGCCGAAAAGGCGTCCGGCGCGTGCAGCGACCACCATTCTTGGGCTCTCGTACCACTCCAGGTCGTGGTCAATGCGATGGCCCGGAGATCCTCCCCCAACTCGCCTACGGTCTGGTATCGGTTGGCAGGATCCTTTTCGAGGCACTTCATGACGATTTGGTCCAGACGTTCCGGAATATCGAGCTCTGAAACCTCCGCAGGGCGCTGCGGAACGGTCTTCACATGATCGATCAGCAGGTCCAGACTGCTGGAGCCCGCAAACAGATGCTGGCCCGTGAGCGTCCAGTAGGCGACGCCGCCCAGGTTATAGATGTCCGACCTGGAGTCCGGTGCGTGCGTCCCGTAGACCGACTCCGGAGCAATGTACCGCGGCGTACCGAATATCATCCCAGCCTTCGTAATATCGCTGTCTTCCGCCGGTTTCACTTCGCGGGCCAAGCCGAAATCGAGAACCTTGACGAAATCGTACGCCCCGCCTCGCTGTGTGATGAAGATATTCGATGGCTTGATGTCTCTATGTATGATCCCCTGCTGGTGAGCCTCCCCGAGTGACCCGATGGCCTGCAGCAGGAGGTATACGGAGCGCTCGGCCGGGAGGGGACCGAAGTCGAGAACCATCTTCTCGAGATCCATTCCACCCAGATATTCCATCGCGTAGTAGAAGGTGCTGTCGGCGGTCCGGCCGAAGTCGTAGATCGTGATCGTGTTGGGGTGTGTGAGCGAAGCGGACAGCTGCACTTCACGTTCGAAGCGCACAACGGCAGCCTGGTGCCCAGGACCCTCACCCGACATGACCTTTACGGCCGTCGGACGGCGAATCATGGCGTGCCGGGCTCTATAGACCTTGCCCATCCCGCCCTCGCCCAGCTCTGCCTCGATGAAATAGTTACCGAGTCGCTCCGCTTTGGCGGCGGTTCGCTGAAGCTTGTGCAGCGTGCGGCTGATGACGATCGAGACACCCGCCAGCATCGCCACGCCGACGATAATCCAGACCCGCTCGAACAGGGCCGCCTCCCTGCCGATCGAAGTCCAGTAAGCGGCCAGCTCGGGCAGCAGGGGCGGTAGGGCCAGGTACGCCACAAGCACGGCAACCATCGTAAATCCGGCGAGCCACACCTGTGCGACTCGGCAGGGGATGAAGGCGGCGTACACGAACAGCATCATGGCCACCGGCATGAACGGCTCGCGATCGGGAAACATGGCGCCAAAGGCGAAAATCACAAGCCACAAGTTCAGGGCGAGCGTCCAGAAAGTGATGGCCTGAATTTGCTCCCGGGCACGCGCCCAGACGGATACAAGCAGGAGCGCAGCGGCGAACGACACGGGGTGCAGAAAATGTAGATAAACATGCCAGCCTGCCCAGTCGGCCTCGACAGTAGGACCCATGCTATACCCGAGCATGAGGATCAAGGGGACGGTGCTGGCGACGATCCCGATCACGAAAATGAGGCGCGACCTGCGCCACAGTATTTCGCGCATCGCTTGATCGAACGACCCGCCCGTTGTTCCCCCGCTAGCCAGCGCCAGCTGCAGGGTTCGGTCTCCGTTCATGGCGCCAAACTCCTCATCGTGTCAGACTCATCCTTCCGGCTGGTAGTTCTTGAAGCTTACGCCAAAGAATAGCGAATACAGCACCGGCACAAAGCCGAGCGTGAGTACGGTCGCGAACAGAAGTCCGAAGATGATGGCGATGGCCATCGGCTCCCACATCGCACCGCCCCCAAGCCATAGGGGAATGAGTCCTCCCATGGTCGTGGTCGCGGTCAGAAGGATCGGCCGCATGCGCCGCTGGGCGGCTTCGACGATGGCCTTCGGCGGAGCAAGCCCATTTTCCTCAATTTCAATCTTGATCCTGTCGATTAGTACGATGGCGTTGTTGATGACGATTCCTGCCAGCGAAATGATTCCGAGCAGCGTCATGAATCCGAAGTAGGACCGGGCGACGAGAAGCCCGAACACGACACCGATAACGCCCAGCGGGATCGTAAGCAGAATAATCAGGGGACGCCTGATCGAGTCGAACTGGATGACGAGTAGGAGGACGATGATCAACCCTGCGATCGGGAGCTTGGCGGCGATCGAGGCATTGGCCTCGCCGGACGTCTCCATCTCGCCGCCGAACTCCCAGCGGTATCCGATGGGCCAGGACTTGCTCTCGGTTTCCAGCCACGGCGTGATTTGGGCCGTAACTTGAGCCGCCGTGTATCCAGGCTGAAGCTGAGACCCGACCGTCACCGTCTGGAGCCGGTCGCGCCGGATGATCTTGGCGGGATCCCACACGACCCGGACGTCGGCTACCTGCATGAGCGGGACGGACTGACCCGTGGACTGGGCGAAAACGTTCAGACTCTCCAGCTTGCCCACGTCCCTCCGGTCGGCAGCGACCGAGCGAAGCGTGATCGGAATGATCTCGTCCGCCTCCCGGTACTCGGTCAACTCGAGACCGCTCAGGCTGGTCTGGAGGGAGATCGCTACATCCTCGCTGGTGACCCCGGCTCGCCGGGCCCTCGCCTGGCTGACGTCCACGAAGAGCTTTTTGGTGCGGGGGCCCCAATCGTCACTGACGTTTCGCGTGCCGGAGAGGGCCTCGAGCTGTTGCTTTACGTCGTCTACGATCTCGAACACCTCGTCACTGTTTCGTCCGGAGATGCGGACTTCTACCGGGGTGTTCACCGGTGGACCGTAGGCGAACGCCTTGATCGTCGCCTCCAAGTCTGGAAAGCGCTCCAGTGTAAAGCTGTTGAGCCGCTCGATCAGACCGGGGATCGCCTCGGGGACGCTGGCGTTCAGAAGAAGAAGGGAATAGTTGGGACTCGGCGGCTCTGGACTGTATGAGAGCTCAAACCGGGGAGCCCCCTCACCGATGAACGCTGTCCAATTCGCGATGCCAAGAGGCTGGTCGGCCGTTACCGACAGCGAGTCGTTAATAAACTCGCCGACCGCACGCACGACATTCTCCGTCCTCTCGAGAGGGGCGCCGATCGGCAGTTCGAGTTCGGCGTTGAAGTAGACCTGATCCTTCGGCGGGAAGAAAATGTTGGGCAAGAAGCGAAACCCTACCATCGAAAACGCGAATACTGCTACGATCGCCCCTACGGTCAGCAGGCGATTCCGCAGCGCCCAGACAAGAACCCTACGGTACAACCGATAGAATCTCCCCGAATAGCTCGCGCCCGCCACGGCCGGTTTGACTTTCAGGAACTTCACGGCCAGCAGGGGGATCAGTGTCAAGGCCAGCACCCACGAGCAAAGCAGAGTGATCGTGACGACTTTGAACAGCGGCGCCGTATATTCGCCGGTCGTCGATTCCGCCAGGAAGATGGGCAGAAACGCCGCAGCCGTCGTGAGTGAAGAGATAAGCAGAGGCGTCCGAAGTTCGCTGGCCGAGTCGACGGCGGCCTCAACCGCCGGTTTGCCTTCTCCTATCTGGACCATGATCGACTCCGACATCACGATCGCGTTGTCCACGAGCATCCCGAGGGCAATGATCAGCGCCGCAAGCGACATCTGATCGAGCCCGATGCCGAGGAGGGACATGACGAAGAGGGCCGACACGATCGCGGCGGGAACCAGGCTGGCGACGACGAGACCCGTTCTGAGACCCAGGAAGAGAAGCATCACTACGATGACCACCAGGACGGCCTGCAACAGATTGCCCTGAAACTCACGGATCTTCTTGTCGACCCGATCGGGCTGGAAGGCGATCACGTTGAATTCGATTCCGTGCGGATAGGCCGCCTGAAGCCGGTCGAGGGTGGCGCTCACTTCCTCACCCAACGTGATGACGTTACCTCCCTCTTGCATCGAGATGCTGATGCCGATGGCCGGCTCCCCGCCGAAGTTGAGCTTCCTCGTTGGCGGGTCCACATAGCCGCGGCGGATCGTCGCTATGTCTTCCAGATACAGAACATCCCGGCTGCCGGGAACACTGATCACGCTGCGGCGAAGGTCCTCGACCGTCTCAAAGTTACCGGACGGCTCGATCGTAATCTGCTCTTCGGCGGTGTATAGACGGCCGCCGGGAATCAGGATGTTCCGGGATTCCATCAGCTGCGCGAGCTGGCCGGGAGACAGGCCCACCTCCGCCAGGCGCGCGTTGTTGTATTCGACGAATATTCGTTCTTCCTGGATCCCGGCCAGCTCGACCTTCGCGGCCTCATCGATCAGCAGGAATTCGTCGCGCGCCTCATCGGCCACGTCGCGAAGCTCGGCGTAGGTAAACCCTTCGCCCGTGAGCATGATTACGATCCCGAATACATCGCCGAACTCGTCGTTGACGAACGGTCCGACAACCCCGTCGGGCAGGTCGGCCTGAGCGTCTTCTACCTTGCGCCGCAGGTCATCCCAAATCGGGCGCATGACGCTGTAGCTCTGGAGAACATCGACGGTGATGATCGAGATACCGGTCTTGGACTCGCTCGTAATGAAGTCCACCTCCGGCATCTCCTGGATGGCCTTCTCGAGCTTGTCGGTGACCAGGAGCTCTACCCGTTCCGGACTGGCGCCCGGGAACATGGTCGTAATTCGGGCCGTGCGGATAATGAAACCGGGATCCTCGTCGCGCGGCATCCCGCCGTACGCCATCGCTCCGGCCGCCAACACAATTACTAGAGCCGTCCATGCGATGCGGCGCTTCTCAAGGGCCAGGCGAGTGATATCCATCAAGCTCAGCCCCCGGACTGAAGCCGGACACGCAGCCCGTCTTCGATGCGGCTGACTCCTGCGGTGACAACGTGCTCTCCGTCGGTCAGGCCTTCCCTGATCTGGAGACCGTCGGCGGTCAGGTCACCGACGACAACGGCACGACGGCGAACCGTGCCCGTGCCGTCCGGCCCGGCCTCGAGCACGTAGACGTGGGTGCCTTCGCGGTCCTCGCCTACAGCCACCGAAGGAACGAGGAACAAGTCTCTGTCTCCAACGGCGGCGAATCGGAAGTCGACGCTGGCTGCCATGCCCGAACGGAGGTCGGCGTCCGCGTCCTCGAGCACTACCGTGACGGGATACGTCGTGGCCGTCCCGACCGCAGCCACGCCTACTTCGCTTACCATGGCGCCGAAAACGCGATCCGGGAGAGCGTCGAAGGTGACGTCCACGGCCATTTGCGCTTCGATCCGCGAGATGAGCACCTCGGGTATCGCGACCGCGACCTCGATGTTACCGCCCGATGTGACCATCGCGATCACCTGCCCGGGCTGCACATTCTCGTTGACTTCTACGTTCACCGCCGCAACCGCACCGGCCGCCGGGGCCGTGAGACTCGTATAGGAGAGCTGCTGGCGGGCCAGTTGGGTGCGTTGCTGCGCCGCACGGACGCTCGCCTCCGCCGATTGGAAAGTAGCCAGAGCCGCATCCAGATCCGCCCTGGACGCGTTGTCGGACTCGTACAGATCGCGTACACGGCCGTAGCTGCTCTGCGCGTTTTGGGCCTGAGCCTGGGCCTGAGCCAGTCCAGCCTCCGCTTCCCGGAGCTGAAGTCGGTAGTCCTCCGGGTCTATGCGCGCGATCAATTCCCCGACCTGAACGCTGTCTCCAACATCGACAGGTACTTGCTCCAGCGTTCCGGCGAGCCGAAAGCTCAGGTTCGACTCCGTACCGGATCGTGCCGTGCCCGTAAACGTGCGGACTCGTTCACCTCCTGAGGAAAACACCTGGAGGGTCCGGACGGGACGGAGCACGGGTTCCGGTTCAACATCTCCGCCGCAGCCCGTAACGCCGAGGATTGTGACCGCGAGACCGACGAATCCAATGCGTAACACCTGGGCTCTAACGGATTTCACTGAACGCCCCCTCATGTCCATGTCGCGGGTCACGGCTGGTTCTGTTCGAAGTATTCGTCCATTCGCTGCAAGAACAGCTCGCGCTCCTCGGCGGTAATCACGAAGGAGAACGACCCGATCGCACGCTGCACTTCCATCAGGTCGACGAGGAAATCGTACACGGCATCGGCGGCTCCCAGTTCGGCTACGAGAAATGCGTTTTGGGCGTCGAGCAAGTCCAAAATGGTGACCGCTCCGCGAGCGTAGGCGTCGCTCACCAAATCGAAGTTGGACTTGGCAGCTGCCGACGCGTCCTTGGAAAGATCGATGCTGGCGTAGGACGCGCCCATCACGTGAAGCGCTGAACGTACTCGTTGTTCGATCCGCTCTGCGGCGGCCTCGCGCTCGACGGTCAGCCGGGTCACCTCAGCCGACGCCTGTCTGGTTTGTGCCACACGGGCGCCGCCCTCGAAAAGGGGCAGAGACACGCTGAACCCCACGTTCCAGCTCACGTCGTCGGCTTGCGGAATCCCGGAAAGCGGGCTTCCGGTCGAAAGTCCCGAGGCGTCCACTCCCGCTCCGCCCTCACCAAACAGACCCGTCACCCCGGCCTGAAGCGAGATCGCGGGGCTCCAGAAGGACCGCCGAGCCGACGATAGCGCCCGGTTTTGGGCGCCGATGCTGCGGTCGAATGCGCGAAGCTCCGGAGCGATCGTCAGCGCTTCGGCCGCGAGAAACTGGCGGAAGACACGAAACGACCATCGATTGTCCATATACGAGTAGAACCGGCGTATGTCGGGCAGCATCGGATCCTCCAGATCCGTCTCCTCGGTCCCGAACGGCTCCTCGAGGGGACGGTGAAGCAACCGATTCAGTCCGATCTCGGCCAGGTTACGGGTAGCCGACGCATCGATGACCGCCTGCCTGTCCACCGCCAACTGGCTTTCCCACCGATAGACTTCAGTCGGGCGGGCCGAACCAATGCGGACCCGAACTCTCGCCTTGTCCAGGTTGGTTCGGGTGACGTCGAGGTTCTCCTTTTGGATTCGCTCCAGTGTCTTGGCGCGCAGGATGTTCAGGTACGCGGTTGAGGCAGCCAGCGAGATATCCAGTTCGATAGCGTCGCGTTCGAACTCGCGGATGTCTTGAAGCGATCGCTGAATAGACACGTCGGCCCAGGCAGGCTCGGAGAACAGCAGCTGGCTGAGTGTCGCAGATCCTGTCAGCGTTCGCTGCGCCTGCGAGCCGAAACTGGCCTCGGCTCGGTCGCGGTCGATGAGTGTCGCCGTTGAGGACACATCGATCTGGGGCAGCAAGCGAGAGCGGGCGCGGGCAATGTCCTGAACTCCCGCCGCCACGGCCTGATCCTGAGCGGCGAGATCCAGATTTACACGAATCGCCTCGCGTATCGCGGCATCGAGCGTCAGCGTTCGTACGAGCGGGCGAACTCGCTCGTTGAGCAGCTCCGCCTCTGTCATCACTTTCCAGGGCGGAAAGACCTGAATTGAGTACGCGGTCGCCATGTTGATCGTGAGCCGGGCCGGGACCTGGAACTGGGTCGGAAGGTCGCCGGCATCGGTGCCCAGCAGGATGCTCTGTATGTTGAGGGCGACTCGCCTGGCGAGGCGCGAGAAGAACTCGAGCGGAGTCCGCGTGGCCAGGAACCCGCGCTCGACTTCGGTCACATCGAGCCGCACGAAGCTGGGCAGCCGCCGCTCGATGAGGCCGGCGGCAAGCAGGTCGATCTCCGATGGCGGCCACGCGTGCAGTGGCGCTACGTACACGCCGTCGGTGCCTTCCGGCAGGCTGGCCAGTGCCTCCTCGGCGGACCCTACGGGAATCACGGTAATCTCCAGGCCAATCTCGGCGGCCGACTCCGCGATGGGTCCAGACAGAGCCGGGATCGACTCGATGATCGGCTCACTCATGAGCACAACCATTCTCCGCATCGGAGTAATCTCCAGAAAGGCCCGGAAATCCTCCTCGAACGTCTGAGGTATGGCGACGTAGTTGAGGTTCCGGACTCCGGTGGTGCCCTCGATACTGGGCAGGCTCTGAAGGTCCGGGTCCAGGACTACCGGGGCGATCACCGGCTTGGGGAGATTCGTCCGCTGCGCGGCCTCGTTGGAGGCGAGCACCCCGAGCGCGAGCAGAATGTCGACTTCGGGATCGCCCAGCTGCCGGTCGATGGCTGACCGGACACCTGCGCTCGTCCAGTCGCCTATGATGACCTTCGCGGCCGGCACTCGGCCGCCGAAATCAGCGCCGATCAGGTCCTCGATCTCGGTAACGAAAAGCGCGAGGACGGATTCGTTTCGCTCCCAGGGGCCGTCGATGACCACGCCCACCGTAATGCCGGCAGTCTTGGCAACGGCGTCCTGGGCGCCGGGGACCAACACCAGCAAAGAAGCGAGGACTGAAAGAACCATGCGTGGCCTCTTGGGTTGATTCAAGTCCCGGTAGTCTAATGCATAGTTGGCCGTTTTGCGTGATGCGACGGTGGCCGGCTTGCCGCGTAGTCTAGAAGGGTGAGATTGCGGCTTATGACCTCTGCTACCGCTCCCGCTTCGTCCCCGTCGATCTACCCGATTCTATCGGTCAACTTCGTCGGCACACTCGGATTCAGCATCGTGCTGCCCTTCTTGGTCTTCCTCGTGACCCGACTCGGCGGCAACGCGCTGATCTATGGGATCATGGGGGCTACGTACTCGGCCTTCCAGTTGATCGGCGCGCCCATCCTGGGCCGCTGGTCGGACCGGTATGGCAGGCGGAAGATCCTGCTGCTAAGCCAGCTGGGGACCCTGGCTTCCTGGGGGATTTTTCTCATCGCTCTGATGCTGCCGGCGGAACCTATCGTGGAGGTGGACTCGCGGCTGCTGGGCGCGTTCACGCTGACGATCCCCCTCGGGATTCTGTTCGTCGCCCGTGCGCTCGACGGTCTCACCGGTGGCAACGTTTCGGTTGCCAACGCTTATCTCGCGGACATCACGAGCGAGGAGGACCGAGGCGCCAGTTTCGGAAAAATGGCCGTCTCGTCTAACCTGGGATTCGTCCTGGGCCCGGTGCTCGCGGGTCTGCTCGGCGCCACAGTCCTGGGCGAGATTCTACCCGTCATGGCGGCGTTTGCTGTCTCAGCCGTCGCCAGCTTGATCATCGCCCTCAAGCTTCCCGAGACGCAGCGCTGCGCGATACGCGGGGACCTGGGTGGCGCGGGAGTGCGGAAGGTGATGGGTCAGGAGCAGAAGGAATGCTTCAAGCTGGAGGGCGCGGGAACGCTATCCCTGACGCAACTTCTGCGGTTGCCGGCGATCGCTCGCCTGCTGAGCCTGTATTTCCTGGTATTCCTGAGTTTCAATCTGTTTTACATCGCTTTTCCGGTGCACGCGGCCACCGGGCTGGGCTGGTCGCTGCGCCAAGTCGCCGTGTTCTTCTCCGTCACCGGGCTGCTGATGGCCCTGGTTCAGGGACCGATATTGAAGAGGGCCTCGAAGATCTGGTCCGATCGCTGGCTCGTCATCGGCGGGAGCCTGACGCTGGCGGCGGCCTTCGCTCTCTTTACCTCGGAAAAGGTGACCATCATCTATTCGGGCACCGCGCTGATGGCTCTGGGAAACGGACTCATGTGGCCGTCCCTTCTCGCGATTCTGTCGAGAGCGGCAGACGGGAGCGTGCAAGGCGCGGTTCAGGGGTTTGCGGGCAGCGCCGGGGCGATCGCCTCGGTACTCGGGTTTCTGATCGGCGGTCTGCTCTACGGCCTTATGAGCGCCAACATATTCGTGCTCTCGGCTCTCATCGCGGCGTTCGTATTCGGCCTGTCTTTTTCGATCGAGTCGCCAGAGCCCGCGTCCAGCCCTTAGCTGTCGCGATCGAGGTCGCCCTCCTGCTCGCCAACGGGCTCCGTCTCTTCCGTCGCGATGAATCCGATGCGACTTGGGGTGTGGAGCCGGAGGAACAGTGGCTTCTCATACCTGAGCGTGGTCGCCACATCGTCGAACTGGTTGAGAGCGTAGCGAAGCGAGATCTTTCCGTCCGGGCTCACATTGTTGGGCGGAACGGGCACTACATCGTGGAAGTAGATCGTGCCTATGTGATCATCTCCGGCGAAGCAATCGATGGCAGGGACTCCGCCGCCTCCGGTGAAATAATAGATCCGGTACCCGTCGAATTGCCTCTTGTGAATGGCCACGCTCTTCCTCCCTTGACTCGATCGACCAGCGGATAGGTCGAGGAAGATACGTAGAAATGACTTAGTCGCCAGCCAGCCTGCCTGTTATGAGGCCGCGGCTGCCGGTTCGGTGCCGGAGTCGGTAGCCTCGCTCAGGGAGATGAGGGCGTCAACAACGAGAGGATCGAACTGGGTTCCGGAGCCCTCTGCGATGAACTTCAGTCTCCGGGTGGGGCAGACCTTCCCGGTTAGTTCCGGAGCGGGATCTCGATGCTGAACGAGCGGCTCGCGCCGGTGATGCCTACGTCGTCACCTTCGGCCACGCCGTTGATGCGAATGGCATCGATGTCGGCCAAGCTTCCTGCCGGTACCGACGTCAGAACGCTGGCGTCATTCATCAGGTATGAGAACGAGGTGGTTCGGAGCGGAGCCACAAGTTCCTGCACGCCTCGCCAAAGAGCCGTGCCCGTGGTGAATACCGACGGATCCAGATGGTAGGTAAGGCGGCCATAGGAGCGAATCAATGATGCACGGTCCGGCACGCCGCCCGTGAAGTTTCCACCCCACCCGGTCATGGTGATGTAATTGGCGTCGGGGGCCGTCCCCGAGACTCCAACCGCGACACAGGTGGCCTTCGGAACCGCGCCCGTCGAGGTCGTAGTACCGGCGAACCCTTCCTTGTATTGAAAATCGTCCTCGTACGGGTCCGTGTAGGCCAGGCCCGATGTGCCGCCAGAAATGCTGGCATTCGGCACGGAGTCATACCAGAAGATGGTGGCTTCGTCGGCGGCGGTGGAATCACACACGACACCCCGGTTGATGTCGAACCGGATCGAGACCGAGTCGGCCTCTGCCGCCAGGATATCGCTCGCGGAAGCCATGCGCAGCTCGGCGGACATCAGATCCGAGACAGCGCGCACTGTTTGCTGTGTGTAGAGGGCGTCGTTGGTGTCCCGGTACAGCGTATTCTGTCCGACCAGCAAGGACATTACTGAAGCCATTACCAGTGACGTGATGATCATCGAGATCATCAGCTCGACAATCGTAAATCCGGCTTCGTCTCTCATAGTCATCAGTACGTCGCTGGTTCATCGGGGGTTGGACGCGCATCCCCGATTCGAGTTACGAAGGTGCGCAGGCTGGCCGAACCCGAGCCCGGAACCACGGCCGTGACCTCTTTCATGGTCGCCGTCACGGTCGTCACCGTAAGGGCGACGATATGATCCTGGTAGTTGATGGTTACCGTATCTACGCCGGTCACAGCCGCGGCGTAGCCGGCACGGTGCATGTTCTCGAGCGCCAGGTGGCCGGCCATTGTCTGATCGGTGAGAGCCGACGAGTCCCGGATGAGCGACATGGTACCGAAGCTCATTCCGGCCACCGACACCAGGCCTACCGCCAGGATGATGATGACCACCATCGCCTCGACGAGACCGAATCCGCTCTCATCCGCCGTCTTCGTCTGAATAGCTGTCATCGTTTCTTGCCTTTTCCTTACATCACCGTGACGCGGGTTCGACCCATCGCGTTGACCGTAATGCGGCGCGTTCCCGAGGGACGTGTAGCATCGATCAGGACCACTCCGTTGGTCAGAAGACCGCGTGAATTGAAGCCGAGCGAGTCGCCTGCGAAGATGATATTGAGAGCGCTGAGCCCCACGTCGGAGACCGAGTCGAAGGCGCGCGCCTGCAGCACCGTGCCGCCGGCATCGCGAATCTCGTAGCTCCGGGCTGATTCATTCGCGACAAGCCAGACCGTAGACCGGTTCCTTATCGCGTGGCTGCGCGTCATGTTCACGTCCGCCACGATGAGCCGCGCCGCCTGCTCGAGGCTGGACCGCTCGCGATATTCTGAAAACCCTTCCACGGTGATCATGCTGAGAATGCCGATGATCGTCACGACGATCAGCATCTCCACCATCGTAAACCCGTTAGCCGATCCTGTGCGGGATCGGCCGGTCACGAACGCCGGCAGCTGCACCAGAGAAGAAGCCACCTACATCGCCTCCTGCCACGTCTTCGGTATATCGCCCACCGAAGGCGGATACTGGCCGAGATTGGCGAACGCATCTGTAACGAAGCACGAGTTGAAATTGAGATTGATGCTTCCGTTACCCAGGTCGTTCACGGGTGGCGTACCCCCGGTGATTACATTGAGGCCGGTCATCACAGCTCCGTTCACAGTCGGGCTGCCGGAAATCTCGAGCGAGCCACCAGCCATGATGATTCCATCCCACGTGAAGCTACCGGACAGTTTGGCGTCAGCCGGTATGATCAATAAGCCTTGGCCGCTCTCTCCTGCATTGAGAGTGTTCTTGTTCGGGTTGGAAGGATCGAAATATGTCACAGGCCAGTCAGTCGGACCGAGGCCGCTCATGTCGGGCCAATCCTTGACGTCTGTGATGTTGTAATCGAACGGTACGGTGACCTCCGCGATTACGTCCGCCCATGGAAGGTTCAGACTCGCGCCCAGCTCTGCGCCCGTGGGGTAGGTCCAGTCTATCGGCGGATTTCCGACCACTACCGAATCGCCGGTCTTGGATTCGTACATGCTGTCTGGCGTCGTAGTACCGGCCATATCAACGCCATGTGTGCTACAGGTCGCCGAGTCGGCTTGGTTGAATCCGGTGATCACGGCTGAGTTGCCAGTAGTCTCGAGCCCCGCCAGGGACGTGATGGCCCCAGGTGCAGAAACGAGGTTGTTGCCGCCGGCGTGGAACATGACGATCCGGCTAAGGGAGCGCGTAGAAGTCGAGCCATCCGGCGCCGTGTAAGTGCCAACCGAGGTAACCCGATACAGCGTGGCCAGGTCGCTGACGTCCACGAGCGACGCGGCCGTGACGTTTGCGCTTCCGTAGGAATAGCTGTAGCTGCCGGAGGCGGACACGGCCGTGTCGTTTTCGACGAGAAAGTCGGTCATCGCGGCGTCGGCGGCATAGAAGGCCGATTGATACGCATGCTCGTTCCGGCTCATCTTATTGTCGGTATCCGACGCGATGACTCCGACCGTGGCCACGGCGGCCAGCCCGACGAGCCCGATCAGGACCGCTAGCAGGGAGAATCCGCCCTGTTGTTCGATTTGTGTGCGCTGCATTTCAGTCCGCCTCAATATCCCGCTGGAACCTGCCTGGAACACGAAATTCGGTCTATCTGCCCGCTTCATCCGCGCGCAAATACTGCAAGTCGAGCGCCAAGTGCGGCTGGAACCACGTAAGTAGTTAGGAGCGGAGCTATTACGGCGTTACTCGGGCGTCAGAGGTCCGTGACCGTCTGGCAAGAATCGTGTGGAATGACAAGACGGAGGTGCACAACGAGAGGCGACCGTACGAGGGGAGGCGGGCGCCGAATCGAGCCATTAGTCAGCCCCGAGCCGCGTCCACTCCATGTTTGGCTGGTTCTTGAACCGAATCGCGAGATTAGGAGAAGCACTGCTGTAGAAGGAGAACGGAAACGGCCGCCTCAAAACTCGGGCGGCATAGCCTCGGGTTCGGGATCGCCGTCCGGCGCGTTCAGTACGTATTCAGCCCGTGCGACCAGAATCTGCATGACGAACTCGGACACCGGCAGACCTTCTGCCTGAGCGGCGGCGATGATGAGCTTCTTTTCATCGTCTGTAACTCGGGCGGTGACTACCTGTGGCCTCGTTCGCATAGGGTTCCCTCAGCGAAAGACAAGACAGGTTCTCGATACTTGACCGGACGACTACTTATGATAGACGCGGTATCTGGGGGTGACAAGAGGGGTGCTATGACGGTACGGCCACCGGGGACTCGGCCAACTCTAAGGCACGTTTGGCCAGGATATCGATCATTTCTGGAGTTCTGCTTGTCTTGGCCAGAAGGATCACGCCTTGGAAATAGGCCAATAGCGCATCCGCACGGGCGCGGCTATCGACGGCTGGTGAATATTCTGTGATCGCAGACTCGAAGTATGCCGACATTCGCCCAAAAATTTGCTCGGCCTTGCGTCTAATCGCCGGTTCCTGGTTGCTGAGTTCCATGGCGAGGTTGCCGAACGGGCAGCCCTTTATCTGCCCACGCTCGTCGACGCCAGACACTTGATTCTCGTAGGTCATCCGGAATAGGCGGAGGATGCGATCAAGGGGAGGCACGTCGGGCGCAAATGCCGGCTCCATCAACTCGCCTCGGCAGTCCTCCCACTGAGCTTCCAGCGCATCGACGGCCAGGGCGGCCTTGCTGGGAAAGAAGTGGTAGAAGCTGCCCCTCTTAACACCGGCTGCTGCACAGATTTCCTGAACACCAACCGCATTGTAGCCGCTGGCGTGAAAGAGTTCCGAAGCGGCGGCCAACAGCCGATCTCGAGCGTCTGATGTTCGGCCCATGGAAGTCATGCCTCCCTGATTCCGCAGCCAGAAAAAGCCCCCGGCAGTCATGCTCGGGGGCGATAATTTCGCTCTCCGCACGGCTCTTTTGGAGCCGCCGTGGTTACGCCTTAGCGATGTCCCTGGCTGAGCCGCCGTTACGCACGCGGCTCAACAATGATGCCTTGTCCGTCAGTCGATGGCAAGCTCCGGGCAGCTACAGAATTACTTCGTGTGGGTGTTGGGCCAGTTCCGTGGCGGCCTCGGCCATCAGCCTGATTAACGACGGATCGTTTCTGGTCTTGGCTAGAAGCATCACGCCTTGGTAGTAGGCCAAGATCGCGTCGGCATGGGCCCCGTGATCGGAGCCTGGTGATTCTTGGTCGAGTGCCCGCTCGAAGTAAGCCGCCATTTGCTGGAGGTATTTCGCGGCCTTCTGTCTGACTCTGGCGTCCTGGCTGCGGAGTTCCATTGCGAAGTTGGCGAACAGGCAACCCTTGATCTGCCCGCTTCCGTCGGCCCCCGACACTTGACCCTCGTACGACAGCTGAAACAGGCGGCGGATGCGATCAAGTGGTGGCAGGTCCGTTGCAAACGCGGGTTCCATCAGTTCACCGCGGCAGCTTTCCCAATGAGCTTCCAGGACGGCAAGCGCCAGCTCGGCCTTACCGGGGTTGCCGACTCCGTCATGCCATCGTCCGCGCTCGACGAGCCAACTCACTCGCGTACTTCTGTCCCAGACCGGCGCCGTGCTCTCCAGCCCAACTCGTCAGGGCCGTCGTACCGGTGGCTGGCCCCTCCACATACAACCGCCCTTCCATGAGACCTCTGATCTCATCTCGAGTAATGACCACGTCATCGAGGACAGGACCCGGTCGACCGATCGCCTGCCCGATCATGGCCACCAGCTCGCGGTATGTGAACGTCTCGGGCCCGATCGCGTTAATGACGACGTTCGTCTCTCCGGCCCCATGGGACACGGCGAGTTGAGCCAAATCGTCAACAAAGATCGGCTGGAGTCGGTAGGATCCGTCACCAAAGAGACCGAATACCGGAAAGTGACGGAGCATCCAGGCAATGTTGTTGATGAGAACGTCCTCTTCCCCAAAAAGAACCGCCGGTCGGAGGATGGCATACGACATGCCGGATTCGGTCAGGGTGTTCTCCAGCTCTGCCTTTCCCCTGAAGTACTCGAGCGCGGAGTCCTTGGATGGATTCGTGATGCTCACGTGCACGATGCGCCGGACTCCAGCCTCCATTGCCGCGGCGAAGAGGAGCTTTGTGTTCTTCACAGCACCGGAGAAGTTGAACCGTCGGTGGTTGAATCGAACCCAATACGTGTTGTAGAGGACGTCGACACCCCGGAGTGATTCGGTCAGTCCCCCAGGTCGGGCAAAGTTCAGGGGATGCTCCTGGACTCTGCCTTCGAACGGATCATCGGCAACCGAGTTGTTCAGCGCCACGACGTCGTGTCCGAGGGCCAGCAACCGTCTCGCGATGTAACGGCCGGAGTAGCCAAAGGCTCCTGTCACTGCATGGAGCCGACCTTCAGTGTCAGGAGTGCCCACCTATTTTTCCCCCTCGGAGTGCACGCCAGCCGGGGCTGCGTAGTGACCGACAACATAACGAGCCCATATCACTGCGGCTTACAGCATGCGCCCGGGAGAGTAGCGAAAGCTAGGGTGCAAAAATGAGTTCTTGCACGGCTCCTAGTTTCGGTTTATCTTCGGTTTTCTTTGCTCACGACCTCTGCCGGCCAACCCGACAATGCCGAAGTCTTCAACTGTTTCGATCGAGTCTCTACGGCTTGTCCGCCCGGCACCGGTCCCCCCGGCCGGGTGGACGCTATCCGCTCTGGCCGGTTGCATAACGGAGCTGTCCGAAAGTCGGGCCGCTGCTGGCCTGACCTTGGGCTTCGCGATCATTCTGGACGCGCAACAGCGGGGAGAACTGGTCGCATGGCTCACTTCGACGGACAGTTCGTTCTTCCCGCCTGACGCAGCCGCAGGCGGCGTCGATCTGAACGCTTTGGTTGTCGTTCGTCTCCCAACGGGTCGTCAAATTCCTCGCGCCGCCGAGCTCCTCGGACGCTCGGGTGCCTTCGGTCTGCTGGTGCTCGACCTGGGACCTGGAGCCGAGATCCCTATTCCCATGCAGATGCGTTTGGTCGGATTGGCGCAGAAGCACCATACGGCGATCCTCTGCCTGACCCGAAAGGGGAACCAGACCCCTTCGCTGGGATCTCTCGTCTCGCTTCGTGGGGAGGCCACTCGAACGTACACCCGGGACATCGGAGCGAAGCAGAAATCCGGGCGCCGCACCTTCGCGTGCACCGTGCAGATCCTTAAGGACAAACGTCGGGGACCAGGCTGGAACTATACGGAGGTGTGCCATGGACCGGATGGCCTGCGTTAGCCTCCCCGCATTCCCCCTCCAACTCCTGCTTGACCGCTTCCCCGAGTGGGCCGATATCCCGGCGGCGGTCGTCGAGCGTGACAAGCCGCAGAGCTTGATTTTGTGGGCCAACGAAACAGCGCGCCGCTGTGGCGTGCTGCCGGGCCAGCGATACAGCGCAGGGCTCGCCCTGACCAGCGACCTCCGGGCCAGGGAGATCTCCGCCGCTGAAATCGAGCAGGGCGTGTCCCGGCTCAGTGACCGGCTCCGCCTGTTCAGCCCTGAGGTCGAGCCCTCCGCTGAACAACCTGGCGTCTTCTGGCTGGACGCATCGGGGCTAGAGGCGATTTACGCATCTCTACTGGAGTGGGCAGATCGGCTCCATGACGAGTTGTCGCAGGCGGGATTTCGGTGCGCCGTCGTCGTCGGTTTCACACGCTTTGGAACGTACGCCGTCGCCCGGGAAATGTCGTTTGCGAGAGGAAAAAAGAAAATCTTGGTGTTCCGCCGTGCGGAGGAGGAGCTGGATGCGGCGCGGCGGGTCTCCCTTCGCTGTCTGAATATCGACCCCGAGCTGCGGGATTCGCTGGATCAGCTCGGGATCAGAACAGTAAGAGCGTTCATCCAGCTGCCGGGGAACGGCATCCAACAGCGGTTCGGTCTAGAGGCGCACCAGCTGCACCGGTTCGCGTCGGGTGACTTCGCGATTCCACTCCACCCTCAGGCAGCTCCACAGCCGCTCATCCGAGAAATCGACCTGGAACCAGCCGAGAGCGATATGCATCGGCTGCTGTTTCTCATCAATCGGCACCTTGGATCTCTGTTGAACACCCTGTCCGAACGCCGGGAAGCACTGACAGAACTACGGATACGACTGCGCCTTGACGTCACAGCGGACGATTCGAAGCGAGAGCGCATCGAACGGATCCGCACAGCCGACCCGACACTCGATCCGCTCCAGATCATGAACCTGGTACGCCTGCGGCTCATGGGGGATGCACTTCCCGCTGAAGTGGTGGGAGTCGATCTCGCCGTGCGCTCGACCCGGGACGCGCCGAAGCAGTTCCAGCTGTTCAGGCAGCTTACGCAGCGGGACTTGCAGGCCGCAGATCGCGCGCTCGCGCGTGTCCGAGCTCAGTTCGGAGACGCAGCCGTGGCCCAGGCGCAGCTCGAAGAGAGACACTTGCCTGAGGCGAGCTTCACCTGGCGACTTCTTGACCACGTGTCACCCCCCGCACCGCAGCAGGTGCTGATGCGCCCCCTTGTACGCCGTATCTACAATCGGCCGCTTCGGCTCCCGCCCCGGCCGCGAAGCGAACCCGACGGCTGGCTGCTTCGAGGAGCCGAACACGGCCACGTGGAGAGGTTCAGCGGGCCCTACGTGGTCTCGGGCGGTTGGTGGGGCGGATCCGTTCACCGGGAGTACTACTTCGCCCAGACACGGTACGACGAGTGCGTGTGGGTTTATTACGATCGCAAGCGCCGGCGGTGGTTTCTGCACGGGGAGATCGGGTAGCCCATGACCGTAGCCCCATGACCTACGTCGCCCTTTGGTGCAAAAGCAACTTCTCCTTCCTGGAGGGCGCGTCCCACCCCGCGGAGCTGGTCGAGCAAGCCCACTCCATGGGACTATCCGCCGTTGCTCTCACCGATCGAGATGGGGTGTACGGCATCGTTCGCGCCCATGTGCGGGCGCGCGAGCTGGGAATACGCCTGATCCTCGGCGCCCAGATGACGCTGACCGACGGCTCCCAGATCGTCCTGCTCGCCATGGATCGGGGAGGATACGCCAACCTCTGCCGCCTCATCACTCGCGGCCGGCTGCGCAATCCAAAAGGCAAATGCTCCGTCACGTGGCCGGAGATCTGCGAGCACGCCGAAGGGTTGATCGCCCTGTGGGGCGGAGATCGCAGCTTGCTAGTCGCCGAGGAGGCGCCGCACCAGATTCTCACCGATCTCCTGGAAGCATTCGACGACCGTCTGTACGGCCTGGTGACGCGGCACCGGCGTACCGACGAGGTGCCGCAGGAGAGCCGGCTGCGCAACCGGGCAGGACGAGCGGGGATTCCCCTCGTGGCCGGGACCGAGGTCCTCTACCACACCCCGGCTCGGAGGGATCTCCAGGACGTGCTCACATGCATCCGGCACGGAGTGAGCCTCTCTGAGGCCGGTCGTCTCATCCGTCCAAACGCGGAGCACGATCTCAAGGGACCGTACGAGTTCCGGACACGCTTCACGGACGATCCCGCCTCAGTTGAGCGCACCCTGGAGGTCGCTTCTCGCTGCACCTTCGCGCTAACTGAAATCCGCTACCGCTACCCGGCCGAGCGTCTTCCCGACGGCACCTCCTCCTCCGACTGGCTACGTCAGCTCACCTACGAAGGCGGACGCGAGCGTTTTGACGGGACGATTTCGTCTTCCATACAGGCGCAGATCGACAAGGAACTAGCGCTAATCGACGAGCTGGATTACTGCGGCTATTTCCTGACCATGTGGGAGATTGTCCAATTCTGTCGGCGGGAGGGGATTCTCTGCCAGGGACGGGGTTCAGCGGCAAACTCGGCCGTCTGCTACTGCCTGGGCATCACCGCCGTCGATCCCACCCACGTCGATCTCTTGTTCGAGCGGTTTCTTTCGCGTGAGCGCAACGAGCCGCCCGACATCGATCTCGACATCATGCACGATCGCCGAGAAGAGGTGATCCAGTTCGTATACGAGAAGTACGGGCGCGACCACGCTGCGATGGTGGCCAACGTGGTCCGCTACCGCAGCCGCTCCGCAGTCCGCGAGGTCGGGAAAGTGTTCGGCCTGGCCGAGACGGCCGTGGACCGGCTGGCGAAGCGGCTCTTTCACTACGACAACATCGACGCACAGATCCTCGAACAGGTGGGACTCGACCCCGACAACCCGGCGCATACCCACCTGCTGCGGCTAGCCGATGAGATCCAGGACTTCCCCCGGCATCTCTCCATTCACCCCGGGGGATTCCTGCTGGGTCATGAGCCGGTCCACGATCTGGTTCCGATCGAGAACGGAGCCATGGAAGACCGCACCGTCATCCAGTGGGACAAGGATGACCTGGAGGATCTGGGGCTTTTCAAGGTGGATCTATTGGGCCTCGGGGCCCTCACCCAGCTTGATCTCTCCTCTCAGCTCCTCGAGGAGCATTACGATCTGCGCCTACCAATGGACGAGATTCCGGCGGCCGACTCACAGACCTTCGATATGATCTGTCGATCGGACACGGTGGGCGTCTTTCAGATCGAGAGCCGCGCCCAGATGGCGATGCTCCCACGCCTCAGGCCGCGTACCTATTACGATCTCGTGATCCAAATCAGCATCGTGCGCCCAGGGCCGATCACCGGCGGCATGGTCCACCCGTACTTGCGGCGGCGAAATAATGAGGAGGAGGTCGAGTACCCTCACGAGTGCCTCGAGCCGGTTCTCGAGAGGACGCTTGGCGTACCACTGTTTCAGGAGCAGGTGATGCAGCTTGCGGTCGTGGCCGCCGACTACACTCCGGGGGAAGCCGACCAGCTGCGTCGTGACATGGCCGCCTGGCGGCGTAGCGGACGCATTGAGCGGCACCGCGAACGGCTAATCGGCCGCATGGTCGGCAAGGGGATCAAGCAAGAGTTCGCCGAGCGAGTGTTCGATCAGATCCGCGGGTTCGGCGAGTACGGCTTTCCGGAGAGCCACGCAGCAAGCTTCGCCCTCATCGCATACGGCACATCCTGGATCAAATGCCACTACCACGATGTGTTCACTTGCGCGCTTCTAAACGCGCAGCCGATGGGCTTCTATGCGCCCGCGACGATCGTGAACGACGCCAAGCG
Source organism: Gemmatimonadota bacterium (assembly GCA_036679495.1). GTDB lineage: Bacteria > Gemmatimonadota > Gemmatimonadetes > Palauibacterales > Palauibacteraceae > JAZDDE01. Next base: position 36,401 of record JAZDDE010000434.1, read on the forward strand.
TCATGGCATTGAGGTGCGTGCGATCAGCGTCATCCACAGCGACTGGGGTTGTACGCTGGAGCCGCGAGAGACCGCTGGAAGCGTTCGAGAGGCCGGCGAGACCGTTGGTGGAAAGTTCGCCGTCCAGATGGGGCTCCGTTATGTGAAGGGGCTCTCCGAGACTCGTGACTGGCCCCGCATCGAGGCGGCGCGCCGCGAGAAACCGCTCACCTCGATCGAGGACCTTGTTCACCGCGCACAACTCGACGAGCGAATCGTACGGCGGCTGGCCGAAGCGGGCGCTTTCGCTCCGTTCGAGCAGCAGCGACGGGCTGTCCTATGGAGCGCTCAGGGACTCACCGGTGCCCTGACCGACGGTCTGGAGCTGACAAGCGAGGAACCGATCCCACGCTTTGAGGAGCTGAGCTTGTTCGAGACGATCGCATGGGATTACCAGGCCAGCGGTCACAGCACCCGCGGCCATCCACTCGCGCCCCTCAGGAGCGATCTCCAGGAGCAAGGCCTTCCGGATGCCCGCACCATCGTGTCGATGCGGCACGGTCAGAAGGCTCGCTACGCCGGTCTCGTCATCTGTCGTCAGCGCCCCGGTACCGCTGCTGGCGTCGTCTTCATGACGCTGGAAGATGAGACCGGGTTCGTAAATATCGTTCTGTGGAAGAAGGTCTTCGATCGCTACGCCTTGCTGGCCAAAACGGAGAAGTTCCTCGGAGTGAGCGGCGTACTACAAAAGCAAGACGGTGTCGTCCACTTGGTGGCCGAGCAGCTCTGGGCGCCAAAAGTACGACTCAAGCCGGAGGGTGTGGGCAGTCGAGATTTTCACTGAGCAAGGTGAGTATGCACAGCGATGTATGGGCCACTGGCGGGTCTTAGGGTGTTTCCTGTTCCGCTAGAAGACCAGTAGTTCGTTGAACCCTGACCCGTGTGTGTACGTAGTTGCCTGCTTCATTCCGCAATTCGAAAGTACGAATCATATTCCTAGCTATGTCGATTAGCTCGTCCTTCATCGCTGCGATGGTTTCGCCGCTGCAGACTACGTCTGTAATCGAGATAGTGAAGTGATAGCCTGGGGGGAGAGGTGGCGCCTCCGGTTCCGCAGGCGGAGTTGTGGCGCCACTTGTCTTCTTCTTCTCATCCATCCCTTCAGGCAGCCTCTCCGCCAAACAAAGACATTTCTCTAGAAAACGCCTCGACGATTCCTTCATAGAATGCTCGTCCCTCGGGCGTCATCTGGGCATGTGTGTCAATGATGTTCAGCCCGACCTCCAAGTCTCTACTTATTTCCAGTATCCGCTCCCTGAGCTCGAAGGCTTCAGCGAGGTGACAGCGGATCAAGCCCGTCAAGACCTGAAGAAATACGAAGATGCCCTCAAAAATTCCCACAATTGGTCGAGGGTCGCGTCGCCATGGAACCTCGAAACGCCTCGACGACTGCTCCTCCTCAAGAAGCGGCCACAAGTGCTCGACGTAGCGCTGTTTTACATGAGCCTTCTCATGGAGTAGCCATTCTAGCATTCTGCGTTCGTCGCGAGCTGTCACAAAGATCGCCCCTTGATGACTGCTCACAGTGAACGCGATCGCACCGGAACGCGCGGAAAACTGCATTGGAACGACTGCTTTGACGATCTCTAGCTGATCCGCAAATTCCTCGGGCCAGACCCGCTTCATGAGATGGAACGGTCGCATGTAGGCCGATTTATCCCAAGTGTCGGGATAAGTCTCCCAGTCCGGCGTGTCCCGGACCACTCCTGTATCGCGTTGATTCGTTCCACTTAAGCGCACCTTGAGGCGCGGGTGAAAGTTGGAAATGTAGGTCTCGCCGGCGAGGTTGACCGACTTGGACACGGTCATCGCGCCGCTCTTGCCCCTGATCGTAGCTGAGCCGTTAGAGAGATCTCGGGCGACTTCCGAGGCAGCTACAAGATCGCTCGCGTCAATGGAAGTGGCGCGATCATCATGATCCAGCACCCAGTCGAGATCCGGCGCCATATACCGGGAGCGCGATGCTAGTGGCAAAGCCACATCAGCAAGATACTCCTGGGGCTCCCGTGGGTTGAAAACTAGAGTCCAGAGCTCCTCGAGAAGAGACTGGCGCCCCTCATCGAGACAATCCCAGTCCGCGACACGCTGGACAGATTGGAACCACGATCGGAAGATTGGCGACCACGAAAGCGGCTCCAGTCTTCTACTGTCGGTACGTACATCGTCCAGGAATAGAGCAATGCGAGGAGCGTCAGGCGAACCTCTGTGTTGCTCGCTGATGTACCTTAGGAACGGCAGCAGCTCCTTGATCGTCTTCAACCCTGCGGCACGCCGCAACAGCCTCGTGGGGCGCGCCGATGGACCCGCAGCTACGAACGACGCGGCGTTTAGCTTCTCTGTCATGAGGCTACCTGTTCACGCTGAGTGTTCTGCCGTGACGTCCAACGCGGCCTCGAAGGCAGCGTCGTGAGCACACGGTCATGCGCATGCTCGATCAAGCCAAACAGTGCCTCACAATAGACTGATGGATTGTCGAATCCGGCTCGCAAGATGCCCTGTGTCATTCGGCTATAGCGGTGAGGTACGTAGCCTGCTCCACACACCGTGAGTGCTGGACATGCGCGGCAAGTGCTACACGGCGAAACGCTGACCTGCTGCAGCAGATTCACGATTGCTTGCTCGTAGATCGCATCGATGTCATCCGTCAACACGTTTCGCCCTAGCTTGGTCATGCCTTCTTCGGTGCATTTGAGGGCGTCAGTTCCCTCGTAGTCGCCGTTAGTCTCTACAACTAGGACACCCACCGGCTTGCCACCAATATTGTCGCTACTGAGGGGGTAACCGAAGATCATACGGACAATGTTCTCGAAGTAGCGGAGACCATGCACTGCTGGGTCGTCGAACCATTCGTCAAAGAGGTTGATAAGCCAGTCCCGATAGCTCCACCTTCCTTTTCTAGGAGGGTGTTCATGATTTGCATGCGGCAAGCTGATATCGAAACCGCGGACACCGAGAGACTTAAAGTGCGCCCACGCCTCTTGAGGATCGAGGTCGACATCGACCACTGACATCACGGTGGAGAAAATCTCCCGGCCTCTTGGGTGTCTGTTGAGGCGTCTGATTGCGCTCAAGACCTGCTCGTAGCTGTGACTCCCATCATGGTGACGTCGGAAGCGATCGTGCACATGCTTAGGTCCGTCGATGCTTATGCCAATCCGAACCGCTCGGTCTGCCAGAAAGTCGATCCAATCATCGGTGAGCAGGACACCGTTCGATTGCATGCTAAATGCTATCTGGAAACCGTCACCAAGAATGCTTCGGACAATTCCCAACCATCTATCGAGGTATCCGATACCAACGAGCAGCGGTTCGCCACCGTGAAGGATGATATGGGCAGACTTGCAGCCGTGTGACTCCAAATGAGCCCTAATCCGTCTCGCCATGTG
>JAZDDE010000435.1:0-4379 GCA_036679495.1 Gemmatimonadota bacterium
TCGCTGATGACGCCGTCGTCCCGTTGACGAATGTTCCGTTCGCGACCGTCCACGCGTAGGTCAGCGAATCGCCGTCAGGGTCTGTAGAACCCGTGCCATCGAGAGTTACTACCGTCGTGTTGCCATCCCCCGCCGGGACGGACGTTGGATTGGCGCTGATCACAGCGGTCGGCGCATTATTGCCGGGGACCGGCTGCATCGGTTGATCGTCGCTGCCACATGCGAGGATCAGGAACGGGAGGACCATAACGTGGCCGAGTCGGAAAGCTGTTCTCATCACACTACTCCTGAAAGGTACTGTTCGGGGCACATGCGTTACATCTCAACGGCAGGGCTGCAAGCCCTGTTCCGCTGATGACCACAACGCCGCATCGCTTCCTGGCGAACCCCGCAGCGGCTGATCCGGTCCTTATATCCGCGAAGCTGGTTCGTCCGCCCGGGAGCAGGGCTCTTCTGGTGTTCGGTCACGGCGCCGGAGCCGGATTGGCTCACCCGTTCATGGAGTCTGTTTCGGAGCTGCTGGCAGCACGGAACGTGGCGACATTCCGCTACAATTTTTCGTACATTGAACGTGGCCGCCACAGGCCGGACTCTCCCGCCGTGCTCGAAGCCACCGTCCGCTCCGCCGTCCACGAAGCCCGGGTCCTGGCCGACGATATTCCCCTCCTGGCGGGGGGCAAATCCATGGGCGGGCGAATCAGTTCTCAGGCACAGGCCAATGATCCTCTGCCCGGCGTGTGCGGCCTGGTCTTCTTCGGCTTTCCGCTCCACACGCCGGCCCGGCCCGGTATCGCTCGGGCTGCGCATCTGTCCGATCTTGACGTTCCGCTCCTTTTTCACCAGGGCACCAGAGACAACCTCGCAGATCTCGAATTGCTAGAGCCGATAATTACTGAACTCGGAGGTCAGGCTACACTGGCTGTGCACGAGGGGGCCGACCACGGCTTCCACGTCCTGAAGCGCTCCGGGCGAACCGATGCCGAAATACTGGAGAATATCGGAGACGAAACTGCCGCTTGGCTGAAACGACACGTTCTCTAACGATGGGCAAAAAGGCTGCGGCGAAACATGAGGCAGACTCGCGAGTATCCGACCAACGAGCGGTCCAGGGCGACCGGCGAGGTTCGGTTCTCTTGGGCAGTCACCTTCCTCGTTCGGCCGACCCTGGCCGCTCTTCTCTTGCCGCCACTTCGGCGCCTAGTCGCAGACCCCTCCGACGAAACCTGGCCGGCCGAAAAACGGGACGAAATCTGGCCGGCCGAAAAATGGAAAGAAAAGGCGAATTACCGGCTCATCCGGTTCGTTTGCGGACTCGGTTTCCAACGCTTCGTCGGGGTCCGAATCCATCACCTTGGCGGCGGGCTCATGGACAGGCCTCTCAATGCCCGCGGAGTACAGGACCTCTACGCCATGGGCCGCCCCGTCCCCGGCGCTGCCAGGCTCGGTTCCCGGTTCGGCGATGATCACCTGTGTGATCACCGGCCTCAGGCCCAGGGCCAAGACGGTCGAGTATGACAGGCATCCGCAGGCAGGTAGATCGGCGGCGTTCTGAAATCGCGTCAGAGCCGATTCGGTCCGAGTGTCGAGAATCCCGGACGGTGCCAAAACTAGATGTCCACGGGTACTGAGTGCCTCTTGCACGCGCTCGATTTCAGCCGGCGTGAGTACATCGGCAGCCCTACGAATCCGCGAGTCAGTCGTAGGCTCGAAGTACTCCGTGAATCGTACGACTCCGATCTCGGCAGGACTCGCGGAACTCGCGGGACTCGACTGAGCCGCATGCGCGGCTGGAAGATCGTAGTTTGCCGCCGCGATTACGAGCACAAGTGCGAACGCCGATCGGTAGCCCGACCCTCTCGGGCCCTGCTCAAGGTACTGCTTCAGGCATTGCTTAACGTATCGTGGATTCGGTGGCATGATACTCCCTCCGACCCTGAATATACGGCCGCTCGTCCGAGCCTGCGCGCCACAATAGTCAGAACGAGTTTCAGACGCGCTCCCGTCCTCCCGAATCAGGCCGGGGCCAGCCGCGGCGGGTGATGATAGGATTGGGACCTCAGCTCGCCCGCGGGCTCCGCGAGTGTGGATGGACACAAAGGCCATGAGGAGACAGTGAAACCAACGACAACGGCGCGGCCATGATCGATGAGGCGCCAGCGACGAAGGGCCGGGTGCGCTTTGGCGATTCCCGTCCGATAGGTGAGAGCGAGGTGCAGGAGCTTCTCGAGCGCAACTGGTGGGGCGTGCTCTCGACTCTCGGAGACGGTCACCCGTACGCGGTCCCGGTCGTGTATGGATATGACGGGAAGCATTTCTACATCGCGAGCCGGGACGGCCAAAAAGTCGAGAACATCGAGGCACGCCCTGGAGTATGCCTCAATATCGTCGAGGTCTCGAAGCCAGGCGATCACTGGACGTCGGTTCTGGTTATCGGTAGTGCGAAAATGGTGAAAGACCCCAAGGGTCACCTAGCCGCGATTCAGGCGCTACGCAGGCAGGCGGGAATAACCGCTCGCAACGTAGATCCGAAAGATTTGGCCCGAATGGCTGCCGCCCGGGTGATCCGGGTGATCCCGAACGAGATTACAGGCCGCGTCCGTACTGGCTGATCGGCTGCCTGTGCCCCGGCTCTTAGCCACCGTATCCTAGGTCCATGCACGAACGTCTCCGCACACTGTTTGCGCAGCACTTCGGGGTTTCGGCCGAGGCGGCGCTGGCCCTGGCTGGCGATGGATCAGCGCGTCGGTATCACAGGCTCGTCGGGCCCGACAATCGCACAGCTATCGGCGCGATTGGTCCCGATCGCGAGGAAAATCGCGCCTTCCTCTCCTATTCAGAGACGTTCCGCGGACTCGACTTGCCGGTACCCGAGGTCTACGTGGCGGACGAGGAAATGGGTGTTTGGCTGCTCCAGGATCTCGGAGACATCACCCTGTTCGACGCGCTCAGAACGGCCCGTCGGGATGATGAATCGGGCTCTGCGGACGCGTTCCCAGCCGAGATGCTCGCTACGTATCGCCGGGTTGTGGAGTGGCTGCCCCGATTCCAAGTAGAAGGCGGTCGCCACATCGACTTCAAAGCCGCTTACCCGCGAGAGGCGTTCGACCGACAATCCATTCTGTGGGACCTGAACTACTTCAAGTACCATTTTCTCAAACTGGCTCACGTCCCCTTCAACGAAGCCCGGCTCGAGCGCGACTTTGACGCTCTGACCGGCTTCCTGCTCGAGACGGAAACGGATCACTTCCTATACCGCGATTTTCAATCCCGAAATATCATGCTGGCGGCTGGCGATCCATGGTTCATCGACTATCAGGGTGGGCGCCGGGGCGCGCTTCAATACGACATCGCCTCTCTTCTGTACGACGCCAAAGCAGATATTCCCGACGCAGTGCGGGCCGATCTCCTGGAGCACTACCTGGACGCCCTGGAGTCTCATACGGCGGTGGATCGGTCGGGCTTCATGGAGCAATATCGCGGCTACGTTCTGGTCAGGATTCTGCAGGCCCTCGGCGCCTACGGATATCGGGGCTTTTTTGAGCGGAAACCGCGTTTCCTGCAAAGCGTCCCGCTCGCCGCCCGCAACGTGAACAGCCTGCTGATGTCCGGTCTTCCTGTTCAGCTGGAGGAGTTGGAAGGGACACTTCGGCGTATCGTCGAACGTTGGGGTGCGCAGGGTCCGGAGGGAGTGCGCGATGGGCTCACCGTCCACGTGACCAGTTTCAGTTTCAAGCGCGGATACCCTGAAGACCGCGGCGGCCATGGCGGCGGTCATGTGTTCGACTGCCGGGGTCTGCCGAATCCGGGCCGCGAGCCGGAGTACGCGGGTCTGACAGGCCTCGACGAACCCGTACTCGACTACATTCGTCAGCGCCCGGAGTTCGACGTTTTCTTGACGGGCATCCTGGGTCTCACGGACGATCAGGTAAGGGAATACCAGCGCCGTGGTTTCTCAAGCTTGAGCATCGCGTTCGGGTGCACAGGTGGGCAGCACCGATCTGTGTTTCTGGCTGAGCGGCTCGCGGAGCACCTCGGCAGACAGTTCCCTGATGTCCACGTGGATCTGTTTCACCGCGAGGAGTCCACCTGGTGAGGTTCGACGCCATGGTCCTGGCAGCAGGACTTGGCCGGCGGCTTCGCCCCTACACAGACGACACACCCAAGGCACTCATCGACGTGGCCGGCCGGCCGATGCTGGGCCGGATCGTGAGCCGGTTGTCTGAAGCAGGGGCCAGCAGGATCGTCGTCAACGTCCATCACCATGCCGATCAGATCCGGGCCTATCTTGAGCGCCTTCAGACCGAGGTTGGGTCCCTCTGTCCGGTCGTGATTTCGCATGAAGTCGACCGCCCCCTCGAGACGGGCGGCGGGATTCTCCA
>JAZDDE010000436.1:0-10470 GCA_036679495.1 Gemmatimonadota bacterium
CAGATCGCTGGCCGTCTCCACCTGGACATGATGAAGTGACCTGCGTGTGCATAAATCCGGATCGAGCGCAATGCCCATGGCGACCGGGTCCGGAAGGGCCAGGCCGGGGTCGCCAAGCAGCGTCCGGTTAGCCTCCACGGCCGTCTCATTACAGTCGATCGCAAACAGGGCCAGCTCGTTCCCGAAAGCACGCATCGAATCCATCTCAGCATCCGTAAGGTTCGCTTCTCCCCGACAAAGCTCCCAGCCCACCATCTCGACTGGCATCCCAGACGTAAACACAGTCTGCGCCGCATCCGGATCGACCCACATGTTGTATTCGGCCGCCGGGCTCACATTTCCTACCGTGCAGGCCGCCCCACCCATTACAACGCACCTGCCTACCAGTTGCGCGATGTCGGGGGCCCGTTCGATGGCGAGGGCAACATTGGTCAGCGGACCGAGAGTGACCAGAATCAGGCCCGGGTGCTGGCGAATTGTATCGATGAGAACGTCTACCGCGTCGCCCTCCGCAGGACCTCGTGTGGGCGGCGGATAACCCTGGTCGCCGAGTCCGTCCCGTCCGTGGAAATACTCCGCCACCACCAGCTCTCTCTTGAGGGGCTGGGCTGCCCCCTTGTACACGGGTACCTCGGAACCGCACAGCTCCACCGTGTATAGAGCGTTTCGGGTTCCCTGCTCCAGGGGCACGTTTCCGGCTACTGTCGTGATGGCTTTGACCTCGACGTCCGGCCAGCGAAGGGCCATGAGCAGCGCTACCGCGTCATCGGATGCGGTATCAGTGTCGATAATCATGGGTCGGGTCATGGCGAATAATATACGATTTGTTTGAGAGGAGAGGGAGCGCGGCATACCTTCCGGCCTGCCCCCTACGGAGTGATTCACGGACGCCGTCGGACCAGTCGACGAACTACGGGCCGGCCTGGATGCCAGTGGTCGTGCAGGCCGGAGATCAGCGGCAGACTCTAGCCGGCCGGGACAGCGTTCAGACGGTCGAATTCATGACAAGTGAAAAGCCTCAGACGCTGGAACTCGATCCCGGGAGGCTGCTGATCGACACTGACCGAAGCAACAACATCTGGTCGGAGGTATCAGCGGCGAGCGGCCCGCCGGACACCCCATAGCACGGCAGCCCCGACCAACAGGCCGACGGCCGCTCCTGTTGAGGCCCCGGTAAGTATGCGCTGGGCCCTGCCACTGGCCCCAGTCCCCAGGGCGGAGGAAGCCGAAAACAGCCACGCTCCGGGAATCCCTCCGCCCAGCACGGACGAAAGCAAGAGCCCGGACAGCCGGCGAACGCCCAGCCACCAGGCCAGCCGGCGAACGCCCAGCCACCAGGCCAGTCCGAAGTTGGCTGCCGCCGTGGCAGCCAGGACGGCGAACACGAACGCGTATAGCACATTGGCAATCGAGAGCCTGACGGGAGTCAGCGCAACGGGCATTGTGGCGCGAATCTTCCAGTAATCCGACCTCGGATCCACGAAAGCCCGCTTGCTCAGGGTCTTTCTGGCCAATAACTCGCGAATCCGTCCGCGCCATCGGGATGGTCAACGTACCGGGCTAAGGAAGACAGGCGCCGTGATCTATCGTCCGACGTTAGAAGAAGTTAGAGGTGCCCGCATACTCGTCGTAGACGACGAGCCGGCGAACGTGGAACTCGTGCATAGCGTGCTGGAACCGGCTGGATTCACGAATCTTCACGGCCTTACGGATCCGCGTGAAGTTCTGGCACTTTGCCGCATTAATCAACCAGATATTCTCATTCTGGATCTCAAGATGCCCCACCTGGATGGGTTTGAAGTGATCCGGCAAATCCGGTCTGAGTTCCCCGATCAGTTTATTCCGATACTCGTTCTTACGTCCGACGGCAGCCGCGAGGCGAAACAGCAAGCATTATCGAGCGGAGCTCGAGATTTCCTCACCAAACCACTGAGTCCTTCGGAGTTGCGTCTTCGTACCGCCAACCTGATTGAGAACCGTCTTCTGTACAAAGCTCTCGAACGACAGATGGGGGGACTCGAGGACGTGGTGCAGGAGCGCACCGCTGAGCTGGAGGCGGCGCGCCTCGAGATTCTGGAACGGCTCGCCACGGCGGCCGAGTATCACGACTTCGAAACGGGAGAGCACACGAAGCGAGTCGGCAATCTGTCGGCTGCCATAGCCGAGCAGCTCGGTCTCGATCTCGACCGTGTCGAACTCGTCCGGCAGGCGGCACCCCTTCACGATGTCGGCAAGATCGGGATCGAGCACGGGATTCTGCTGAAGCCTGGCAAGCTCACACCGGATGAGTGGGAAACGATAAAGACCCACACTGTGATCGGACACGAGATTCTATCCGGAAGCAGGAACCCGCTGCTGATGCTAGCCGCCTCGATTGCCCTGTCACACCACGAATGCTGGGACGGGACGGGGTATCCGAACGGCCTGGCCGGCACGAACATCCCGCTCGAGGCTCGCATCGTTTCCGTCGCTGATGTGTATGATTCTCTGACTCACGAACGGCCGTACAAGGGTGCGTGGTCTCGCGAAGAGGCAGAGGCGGAGATCTCGAGCCTCAGGGGCTCGAAGTTCGACACTCGGGTAGTGGATGCATTCTTCGAGGTACAGGGATCCAGCGCGAACACGCTGCGGAGCTCGATCGCGGAAATCCGCTCCGAGGCGCCGCGCGAACACGCAGACCCTGGTGTGACGGGATGAGCGTTCGAATCCTGGCGGCTCTAGCCGGAGTCGCGTGGCTCACGACGGGGTGCATGAGCACGTCGGGACAGTCCGGGATCGAGCTCTCGCCGGGGGCCCGACCAGCCGAACAGTTTGACGGTGGGCTCGCTCTGGCTGACCAGGGTGACCTGATTGCCGCCACGGAGAGGTTGGTGGAAGTGCGAGAGGTGTGTGGGGACTCGCCTCTCGGCCGACAGGCGCTGCTACTCATGTCGGTGATGCAACTGGACGGGCGCAACGCGAACCGCAACGCGAGTCTGGCTGCCGAGCTCTCGGCCACGTACTTGGCTCTCTCAGCCATCTTCCCGTGGACCAGCCCGATCGCCGAAGGTGTGTATGTCCTGGCGCTGGAACTGGGCGCCACTGTCCCGTCGCTTTCTCGTGCCGACTCGGGAACACGAGATGGTACGGATAGTTTCGGCGTTGGCGTGGGAGGCACGTGGCTTAGCGACAGCGACCAGTGGGTCCCGGGCCGCGGACTCGGGCTAATGGCGCTCCCGGCAGACTATCCGGCCACATTGCTTGAGGAGCGGGTGCGCCTCGCCGCCCGCTCGGGTGGCCTCCGCGACCTGCCCGCCGAGGTTCAGATGCAGTGCGACGCTGAGGGAGCGAATTCGGAGAGGGCTACGCTGGGCGAGCTTCCCTCGTTCAACGGCTCGACGGTACCAGGCCGACTGCGGCGTCTTGAGCGCGACCGAGCCAGACTGCGTTCGAAGTTGGCGGAGCTCGAAGACGAGTTGGAACGCATCAGGAAGACTCTACGCCCATGACCGTTCGCACGAGACTCATCGCATCGCTGGGCACCATGGGCCTTATCCTCATTCTGCCTGCTCTCGTAGGTCTCGGCCGTCTGTCCGAACTCCGCAACATTGCGGTAGATCTTCGGGACCGTCAGGCGGCGGCCACGATGGCCATTGGCAGCCTGCAGGCCAGCCTCACTCGCTTCGACCAGGTCCAACGCCGCTATATCATCGTCCCTGACCAAGCCTTCCGTGTAGGGATGCGTGACGCACTGGATCAGGCGGTTGCCGACGTGGGCACTTTGAATGAGGCCGGATATGCCCTAGACGCCGCTCCCGTGATGGCCGAGCTGACGTGGTTGGGCCAGGCTACGGGACGGATCGAGGAACTCATGGAGTCTGGCCGGGAAATGGAGGCGACGGAATTCTTCGAACAAGTAAAGCCGCGGCTCGCAGGAGCTATCGCCGCTTTGGAGCCCATAGCGATCTCCATCGACCGCGGAACAGCGGCCTCGGCGGGACGCGCTCAAGTCATCGCCAGCCGGGCCGGACAGGGGATTGTGTTGGTCGTAGCCCTGGCGATACTGATAGCTGGCCTGATTGGACTACGGATCACGCACTCACTCACGGAGCCACTCGGTCGCTTGCAGAGAGGCATGGCGCGGGTGGCCCAGGGCGAGTTCCAGGCCCCGTCCGACCTTCCCTACGACCGCGCCGACGAGCTGGGTGGTCTCAGTCGATCATTTCGCATGATGACGGCGCAGCTCGCCGAATTCCAACGCGTGCGGGCCGAGTTCGTCAGCATGGCTAGCCACGAATTGAAGACGCCACTAAATGTGATCGGCGGCAACGTCGAGATTCTCCAGGAAGGGGTGTACGGAGACCTGGCGAAGGAGCAGCTGGGGGCCCTGGCGACGGTGGGAGATCAGGTAAACATACTGACCGGCCACGTCAATCAACTTCTCAACCTGAGTCGGTTTGAGGCGGGAGCCTTCGACCTGCAGCCGGAGAGGGTCTCTGTGGATGATCTGGTCTCAGGCACCCGGAGCTCGTTCGAAGCCTTGGCGCGGCAGCAGCAGATCGAACTGATCACCGACGTGGAGGCCACCGCTCCCGACGCAATCCTGGGAGATGTGGACCGGCTGCGAAACGAAGTGCTTGGAAACCTGATATCGAACGCCTTCAAGTTCACAACCGCCGGAGGACGGATTGCGATTAAGGCGCTCGGATCCGTCGCCGAGCTGCGTATCGAAGTGCAGGACACGGGCGAGGGCATTCCGGCCGACCAACTGGAGCATATTTTCGACAAGTATTACCAGCCTCGCTCCCACGCACGAGCCCTGGGATCAGGCCTCGGACTGGCCATCGCCAGGCATGTTGTCGAGGCGCACGGCGGTAGGATTGGGGTGGAGAGTCGGCCCGGTGAAGGCGCCCGCTTCTGGTTCACGGTTCCGGTGGGCTTGTCAGGGTCAGCCGCCTGAGGACGCAGACCCTAGTCTGAGGTAGTCGGCTCAGCGGCGACCGCGTCGCGAAATCTATCCCACGCCACCACGACTGCGTCGGCGAGCTCCCGCGAAGCCGCCGCGACTTCGCCGGAGTGCGTGTCCAGGAACTCAAGCTGCGCCTGTTTGAGCTGCGTATCGAACGGCGCGGCGATCATCTTGTGATGGCCCCGTCCCAACTGGACCCCGGCATCGTACGCCACCTCGGCCAGCTCTTCGGGCGTTCGGAAGGACTCCCCTATGTCAACTTCGTCATAGTTCTGAACCCACGCGTGGACCCAGAAATTCCGGCCGTCCAGTCGCAGGTACCCCAGGTGATTGAACGGGCGATACGCGATCCTGGCCTGGCTGAGTAGCACCCTGAAGGGATCGTCCTCAGTCGCCTCAATGCACTCGATTCCCGCCAGGCTGCGGACTTCTTTGATCTCCAGCACCTCGTCATCCAAGGGATCGTCCGTTTCGCCCATCACGCGCACGAGATATTTGCGATCCAGCGCACTGCCGATCCCCAGCTTAAGTCCGCCGATTCCAACCACGTCGAAGAATTCGTCTCGAAGACCCGGGTCTTCCATCCGCAGGCGCTCCACGTAGGGGAGCAGTGACTGCAGTATTCGATCCCGCTCAGAGTCGGCGACGGGTACCATCTGCGAGGACACGAATTCCAAATACGCCTCACGATCCGGCCGAAACGAAGCCGCCTTCCGCCGCGCGATCTGCGGTTCAGGCGCCTCGGCATCGGGATCCTCCAGAGCGGCGCGATACCCGCTCGCGAACGCGCTCAAGCTCTCCTCGACCCGATCTTCCCAGCCGTTGGCACGGCTGGCGAGATGGAGCGAGACCGAAAAGCGGAGTGCGTCGAGCGCGGCTGGTCCGGTTGAGGAGTCGTCAAAGTCGGTCAGGCCTCGGCCGAGTTCTGTCACGGCATACTGCTCGATGTGTGCGTCGCCATGAAGGTTCAGACGGAGCGTGAAGGCGATTGAAGCGCTATCGGCCCACTCGGCCGCCCACCGCCGGCACACCGCCTGGCTGAACGGAATGTTGATGAACCGGAAGTATCCGTGCGCCGACCCCACTAGCCTCTCCAGCACCTGCGGATTGGCGGCAAAGTCAAAATCTTCCGGATTCACATAGAGTTCGTCGGCGAGAGAAGCGTGCAAATCCTGAGACGCCTGCGCGGAGCCACCGTCGGCTATTTCCTCTGCGCTATCGTCGTCGGGACCGTCACAGGCCGCGAGCCCCAAGAGTGCGGCCACCGCGGCTGCCGCAAACCGAGTCGACCGACACGCCCGCTCTCTCACGGATGGACTGCCTGGCCGGGGATTTGCAGGTGGATATTGAGAGTGACCAGCGTCCGCTCCGCAGGTTGAGGGTTGTGCCAATGCAACAGTACCTGCGGGGTACCGGCGCCGTCAAAGACGGGAAGTGGATCCTGTGCAAGGAATCTCGGTACAAACGTCAGACGTAGTACATTCAGAGAGAAAGATCCGGATGGCCCGAGACAGCTGGTGCCGTCCATTGCGCGTTTCGAGAGGTGTTCCGTGAGAAAGCTGATTATCCTTGGCGGGCTGTATGCAGCGTTGAGCGGATTTGTGCTGCTGCGAAGTGGCTCCCACACGCCGATTCAGTATGTGCACGCAGAAGGCACGGAAGCCGCACCTGCGAGTGGATCAGCGGCCGAGTGGTTTCAGGCCATGAAGCCATACTGTAATTCGGTAGAAGTCCAGACACGGCACCAATGGAATCCCCCCCCGGCTTCACTCGAGGGTAACGGATACAGCGCCGCGTGCTATGCGCTGGCCGGGAAGATCGACCGGGCGCGAAGTCTAGTTCTCGACGTCGCTCCTGCTGACCGGTGGCGTGCTGCCGGTATCGTGTTTGGCGCCGGCCACTCTATAGCCGATGCCGGGGATGACCTATCCGCCGGACCGATCATGGAGTTGGTCGTTGAATTCTGGCCAAATCATTACATGGCCCTCTATCACGCAGGCATGGCCCGCTACATGCTCGGAGAGCATGATCTCGCCGTACCCCATCTGAAGGCCTTTCTGGAGGAATACAGCGCTGATGATGGCTGGCGCAGCAATGCGCTGGCCGTGCTTCGCGAGATCGAGTGAGCGGCCCGGCCGGGCCGTCTGACGAGCCGGTCTCAGCCGGCTATCTGGCGCTCGGTACCCTTCTGGCAGAGCGCTACCGAATCGACGCGGAGATCGGTGAAGAGAAGCTCTGGCTGCGCGAGGGCTCAGCCACCCGAACATCGTGACCCTGCACGAATTCGTTGAGTCCGCCGGCCATAGCTTTCTAGTCATGGAGTTTGTGGACGGCCCGAACCTCGCCGAGAGAGTGCGCGAACGCGGGGTTCTCGCTCCGCCAAGAGCCGCAGAGATCGCCCGGGATGTTGCAGGGGGTCTGAGCGTGGCCCACTCCAGTGGAGTTCTGCACAGGGATGTGAAACCACAGAATGTGCTGCTCGGGTCAGACGGTCGCGGCCGACTCACAGATTTTGGCTCGGCGCGGATCACCGACATGGAGACCGTTACGCGCACCGGCGGACTCGTCGGAACCATCGCCTATACAGCGCCTGAGGTGATGGCGGGTCACAGAGGCGACGCTCGCTCGGATCTCTACGCGCTTGGCATGCTGACGTACTTTGCGCTGACTGGGGATCTGCCGCCCCGCTCATCCCCACACCTGCCCCCGACTCCCGCACCGGGCGGACATCGGCCGCGCTCCGTTCAGTCTGACGTACCGACCTGGCTGGACGATGTGGTGGCCGACCTCACCCGCACGGACCCTGGCCTGAGGTACCCGACAGCCGGTGCTCTGCTCGACGCATTGACCGACGGACTCGGAGGCGGAGGCGCGACGGGTGCGACGCTGAGCTACGGTAGCATGGACGTGCGGGCCAGCCGCGGAACTCTCTCCGGACGTTGCCTGCTATGCGGAGGACCGGACCTGCTCAGTTTGGGCTTGTGTCCGGAGTGCGCCGGGCCGGCTGGCAAAGCTGGCGGGCCCGGCGGCGCCGGCACCGCGAGGCGGCTGATTTTCGTTGAACGACCCCACAGCAGGCGGGAGAGGGTCGACGCTGAGGAAGCCCTGCGGGATCTCGTGGACGGGGTCCGCCTCGATTCTGAGATTGAAGCGACGGCCCGGGGCGAGCTTCCAGTCGCGCGTGTTCCCGCAGATGTGGCCGAGCAGGCAGCCCGGCGGCTGCGGCAAGAAGGACTCTCGGTGCGGGTTGCGCATCCGGCCCGAATCGGAAGCCGCGTGACGCCTGTTTTCGGGGCAGTGCTGGGCCTCGTGATCGGGATGGGCATGCTGGCCGGCCTGCGGGTGGCCCCGGTCATGTTGCTCGCCACGCCCGCGTACGCCGCGGCTATGGTGTGGTTCGCCTTCAGGAGACAGCGAAACCCCCTGCTCCGATCAGACGCCGTCTCCGCCCTTCCGGCCGGATCCGAACAGCGTGCTCGTCAGACCCTCGTCGCCTTACCCGACGGCCCGGCTCGCCGGCTGCTCGGCGATTTCGTTCGCATGGCCAGGGGGCTATACGCGGCCGGCACCCACAACGAAGATCTGGAAGGTCCGGTGGTGGCCCTGCTCGATCACGCCTGTGAAGCGGCGGAGGATTTGGCTAGCCTCGACGACAGCCTGGCAATCCTGGAGAGTCAGCGCGACCACGGCACGGCGGGCACTTGGTTGGATGCGCTCAGCCAGGCTTCACGGACTCGAGACAAGTTGGTGCAGAAGCTTCTGGAGGCACTGGCCGTCATGGGCCGCTCCCGAGCCACAAGTGCCTCCTCTCCGGGCCAGGCAGCAGACCACTTGACAACGCTGGCTGCGGATCTCGACGATGTAGTGACCTGGCGCGTCGAAGCGAAGCGCCAGATCGAAGCCGTCCTGACTGGAACCTAAGCACAAAGAGGCTATTGGATGTCTGAGGCCTACGGACGTCTATCACCTATCGCTGCGCTCGCTTTCGTCCTCACGGCGACTGTCTCCGCCCCGGCCCTGGCCCAGGAAAGCGAAGAGGGCGATGAGAAAGCCTGGAGCAACACGGCACTCCTGACCTGGGTAGCGACGGGCGGCAATTCCACAACGCGAACGCTTGGACTGAGTGACGAGCTGAGGCTGGAATCAGGGCCCTCGACGCTGATCCTGAGCGGAGGCGCGATTCGGTCGGAAGCGTCCACGCGCATGATCTCCGCGGTGGGTCCATCGCCGGGAAGTTTCATGATTGAGGAAACGACAGATACCGAACTGACGGCCGAAAGTTACTTCGCCCAGTCTCGCTACGAGCGGCAGGTGGCGCCGTTGGTTTTCGTATTCACCGGCATCGGCTGGGATCGAAACACGTTCGCGGGTACGGACAGCCGCTGGACTTTCGTGGGCGGTGTCGGGCTCAAACTCGTCGATACTGAAAACACCCGGTTTAAAATAGACGTCGGTACCACATACGTCATACAGAACGACGTTATTCAGTTCGGGAACGCCGAGAAATTTGGCGGTGTACGGTTCGGCTGGGACCTGAGCCATGTTCTGACACCCACGACGTCCTTCACCAGCAAGCTGGCGTTGGACGAGAATCTGAGCACGTCTTCGGATGTGAGATTTGACCTGCTCAACGCTCTTGCGGTGCAGATGAGTGACCTGCTCGCCCTGAAGGCAAGCCTCCAGCTGCTGTGGGATAACGAGCCCGCGCTGCAGGCCTTGTCTCTGGAATTCCCTGCAGGAACGCCGACCGGTTCCACTGTTTTCGTGCCGCTCGACAAACTCGATTCAGTCTTTACCCTGGGACTGGCGCTGAACCTGTAGGGTCAGCCAGGCTTCGATTTTCGCCCGCAGCATCGTGAGCGCAATCGAGCCGTCTGACAGCACCTGGTCGTGAAACGCCCGCACATCGAAGTCGTCTCCCAGGCGCTGCTCGGCTTCGTCGCGAAGGCGCCGAATTTCCAAGCTCCCAATCATATACGACGTGGCCTGGCCGGGAACCGCAATGTAGCGATCGATCTCGGAGGCCGCGCGTTCCGGGGAACTAGCCGTGTTCTCCAGCAGGTAGTCAATCGCCTGCTGGCGCGTCCAGCCCAGCGCATGCATCCCGGGATCGACCACGAGCCGTGCCGCTCTTAGCGCTTCGTTTGACAGCAGGCCGACACGGTCTACATCCGATGAGTAGAGGCCCATCTCATCCGCGAGCCGCTCTGTATACAGCGCCCAGCCCTCATCGAATCCGGCGTTGTAGAAATACTTGAGGATTGGGGGCACCGTACCGCTGCGACTCCGCGGATCGTAAGTGTTAATCCAGTAGGTACCGGGGCCATCCCCCGAGCCGGCGCTGTAGAACCCACCGGGAGCCGTCTGCTCTTGATACTCCGGGTAGGGCCGGATCATGACTTGCGCGTCCGGGACGACTCCGAACCATCGGGGCAAGGCCGTGTGTGCGCGGTCCACAGCCGACTGAGCATAGGATTCGATGGCCTCACGCGACTCAAACGTGAACAGGGGATCCGTCCGAA
>JAZDDE010000437.1:0-2426 GCA_036679495.1 Gemmatimonadota bacterium
GGGATGATTCTTCTCGTCGTCACGTTCGCGATGCCAGCAGGGGCCGCGCTTGTTCTGCTCGGTCTCACGCCCTTCGAGGGTCTGGCCAGCTTCTACCTGGGGCTGGTGGGCACCGTCTTCACACCAGTACTGCTCGCGATCTTCCTGGTCCACACTTCCCCCGCGACCTGGCCCACCATCTTTCTCGGTTCCCGTCTCCAGGTCGCTGTTCTGATCCTCCTATTCGGGCTGATCATTCCGCACGTCTTGGCCAGCCAGTTGGTTGGCGCCACGACGCCGTTGCTGGCCTTCGGGCGCAAGCTCGCACTGTTCCTGGTCCTGGGTCTGTTCGGCTGGACGTTCAGCTCGAACCGCTGGGTGGGCACGTGCATGAAGGCGCTGGCCCTGGCGACGGTGGTGTTCACGGTGATCTCGATGCTCGATTTCTACCTCGGAATGGGACTCTTCCCGGGCGCGATCGAGGCCGCATCACTCTGGGGCGCAACTGGTGCTGATACCGACATGACCAACGTCGGCCGACTCCGTTTCCGCGGACTCGGTCTGCCGATCAACCGCACTGCCAACTGGCTGATCCTGCCGACCTTCCTCTCCCTCGGCTGGTGGATGCGCGGCAAGTTGTCCGTGTCGGGACGCGCCACGGCGATCGGCGCCTTCGTGTTGCTCGTGGGGGGCCTCCTCGGGACTGTCAGCCGCGCCGGGATCCTCGCATTCAGTGTGGGAGCACTGGTACTGCTTCCGCACATGCTTCGGAGAACCGGCCAGGCCTGGGGCCTCGCCGTAGGCGGCGCGGTCACAGTCGTCGGCCTCTACTTCCTCATGCTCGGGGCAAACGTCGGAGATCTGGTCTCCTATCGGTTCGCTGGGGAGGTGACGGCAGCTGCCGGGAGCACCCGGATCGAGGTCTGGACCACGGCATTCGCGCTGTTTCTCTCCTCGCCCCTCTATGGCGTCGGGAGCGACATCATCCACCTGGTCAGCGCGAGCGGAGACTCCACCCACAACTTGTATATCCAGTTCCTGGCCGAGTCCGGGCTTCTCGGGTTCATCCCATTCATGGCCATACTCGCATTCGCCACTCGCGCCCTTACCCGCAAGCTGGGGCCAGATCATCAAGAGATCGAATACTGGCGCCCCTTCGTGCTTGCCGCGTTCGTGGCGTTCCTCGTCCACAACGTCTTCAACAGTTACCCCTGGGAGCGGTATCTGTGGGTCTGTTTCGGCTATGCAGTCGCGGTAGAACGGATGTGGAACGCGGAGCGCAGCGCGCGCCGTCGGCTGCAACGCGAGTCTCTCGAGGCCCAGGTGGAGGCCGCTCCCTCTCGGGCTGTCTTGCCGGGTCAGTAGACGTGTCGGTGAGATCAGCGCCCAGCTCGCGTTTCGCCATCCATGGTTGCTAGAACAACGGCAACTTCGGGGATCTCCTGATCCTGGATGAAATGGCGAAACATGCGGAGCGCGTCCTCGGTGTCGCTCCCTTCTGTCTCCGCATGCGCGAAGAGAGTCTCCCCTTCGTGCAGGCCGACGTCGGAAACAGGTACCGCGACCTGTTCGAAGTGGCGCCGGCTTCTTCGGCGGTGGCGGGTACTTCTGCGACTATTTTCGACGCAGCCTCGGGTACTCGATCCCGGCGCGGATCTGGCAGGCACGTCGAGTTCCGTACGTCGTAGCAGGGATCGGCGTGGGTCCCTTCATCACTCCTGCGGCGATCTCGCAGTTTCGGACGGTTGCGAACGGCGCGGAGGCAATCTGCACACGTGACGAGGAGAGCCGAGATCAGCTCGTTTCTTTGGGTCGGGGTGGCGCTCGAACAACCGCCCATGCGCGTGGATGAGATCTTCGAGGCGTTTCGCTACAGCTATCAGCCAGAAACCGGTAGGGATCGCCTGTTCGGTCTTCGAGTGAAGTTACGTCATCTGCGCCGGGGCAAGGTCCCAGAAACGCAGAAGCACGAAGCGTTGACACCGGCTGTCGCGGAGCAGATTCGCTCGATCTGCGCCGTGGACATCCAAATCTACGATTGGGCTCGGGACCGCTTCGGTCGACGCGGTTAGCGGGCTCAGAAAATCGCGGACCGGACCCCTAAGCGCTTCCAGACAGCGACGAAGAGGAGGGCGTTGCGCAGCACGTTCGCGCTGGCGTCCGCCAGGGCGGCGCCCATCAGGCCGTGGCGGGGCACGAGAACGAGGCACACTGCGATCGCCACGACCGCTGTTGATGTCTCGATGCGAGCCGACAAGGCCTGGTTGCCCGTCATCGTCAGCAGGTAGCCGGCTGGGCCGGTCAGGCTGTTCAAGAACTGCCCCGCCGCGAGGATCAGGAGGGGCACGTAGACTCCGCGGAAGTCGGGCCCGAAGAGGCCGAGGATCTCCTGGCCGAAGATCACCACGATCGAGGTGGCGGCCAAGCTGAAGGCGATCGTGAAACGC
>JAZDDE010000438.1:0-5240 GCA_036679495.1 Gemmatimonadota bacterium
ACAACACGCCTCGAGGCCAAAGTGAAAGAGTCTTTGGCGTACCTCAAGCGAGTGGCGAAATAGGATCTTGTCTTCGAGATCCAGTAGTAGATGTACGCCCTCGCGAAGCGTCTCGGAGTCAAACGGATTCGTCTTCCCATGCAGGATGACCGCCTGCGCCGCCCGCAACGGGAGTACGAGGTGAGCGAGTGATTCCGGGAGGTCAGAAATCGAACTGTCGAAGGCATGGCGAAAGCTGTGGCTTTCGAGCATGCCCAAGAGAAGGGCGGGCCGCTGTCGCTCGTCAAAGAGCTCCGTAAACAAATTCAATACGCGTCGCATCTGGGTGGCCGAGACCTTGTCGAAGTCGATGCGTTGCAAGCCCTGCGAGAGCGCTGCCGTCGCCTCGGCGGGAGAGGAGGAGAGCTTGATCTTCTCCAAAAAGAGCAACACATACTCGATGTCTGCAGAGAAGCGGATCACCCCCGCGAGCAGCTTTGCCGCAGCCGCCGGCTCGAGCCGTTCCGCCGCGGAGAGAACCGCCCCCCGTTCGACCTTGCCCAGCAAGTGCTGGCACACGCCCCGATGCGTCGGCTCCCTAACGTCATTCAGCAGCAGGTCTTCGGCGGCATTGACCTTGAGCCGCAGCTCCTTGCGATTCTCGCGCAAGAAGCGGAAGTGCGCGCGAAGCGCAGCCACCTCCTGGGGCGTGAGCGGATCGCCTACATCCTGTGTTCTTAGGTCGACCGGCTTCGGCTTTTTCGAGAGCACCTGCGCCGCGCTGTCGGGAGTCCTGGGTCCTCCTCGTCGCCGCCGCTGACTCCGCTTACGCCCGCCTCCGCCCGTTCGGCCCTGACCGGGCGAATTCTTCCCCTTCCGCGAGTCCATTCAGCCATGCTACCAGAGCGTTGGACAAGAAATCCCAGCTCCCGGTTCACGGCTTACCCCGTTTGGTTTTGAAGCTCGGGGCGGGCCGGTCCCGGCCCACCGGCAGTCACCGATCGGCCTCGCAAACTACCTGACGAAAACAGCCAATTACATCTACTGATGAGAAGCCCTCTTTGTCGCGCGATGGGAGCAGACCGCGAGTGCGCTCGTCAGTTCTCGCAGAGGGCCAGGGAGCGTCGGCAGATCCCGTTGGCGATCCCAACTACCCCCGCGAACTCCATGAACCGCTCGACACTGAGCTGCTCCAGCAGCTTACGGGCCCGGCGCTGGATGTCGGCCGGACGATAGCGGATGGTTTCGCGTGCGAAGGGCACGATGGCCGCCTCGATCGGGTCAAGCTTCGGCGAGGCGAGATGCGAGAGAATCTCGTCCACGTCTCCATCATCGAGACCGTGCGGAGCGAGCAGCCTCCTCGCCTCCTGCTCGGAGCGCTTGCTGTCGAGTCCCCGAGCCACCACCGCGAAGACGAGGCCCTTGGCGCGCTGTGTAAGAACCGGAGAGCTCCAGGCCGACTGGATGGTCTCACGCGACACGCGAGCAATGGGTAGGCCATCGCACTCGAGGTCCACGTAGGCAAAGGGACCCGTCCTCAGCTCCGGCGGCAGGAACTCGGGCTGCCCTTGTCGCTCCTTCGAGTGCTGCATGCGCGCGATGAGTGGCCGCAATAGACGCACGTGCCAGCGATCCTCGAACCCTTCGACATCATCGACGGGCAGGGCGGGCAGTGTCGCCAGCCGGTTCCCCACTACGGTGTAAGTGGCAACGCAGACGATCTCCTTGATGGCCTCATCGCTGTACCCCGCCTGGCGCAGGGCGTCCCGGTCGGTCGCCGTGGGCGGTGGGTTCGACTGAGAGATTTTGCGGGCATAGTCGAGCACCAGACTCTCGCGTGGGTCGTCCTCGGCGCTGGCAAAGGCCTGCTCGATGCGAGCGATCCGTTCCTTGTCGAAGCCCTGGATCCGGAGCAACGCGCGCTGCCCCGCGAAACAGTAGCGACAGGAGTTGTCCTGACTGACGGCCAGATACACGACGTCCGCGAGGCGGATGGGGATGTGAACGAGCTTGCCGTGGTGGAAGTTGCCTCGAGCGAAAGAACGTGCGAGCCACGGAGAGTAAGAGAGGAAACGAATCACCGGAAGGACGATGCCCCAAGTCTTGCGAACCTCCCGCTCCAGCTCGGCATCCTTGCGCGGAGGAATCAGACAGGGTTCCCACTCGACGTCCTGCATGCGCGGCATTTCTCGGCCTCCCGAGCCGGTGGACGGACGTCCAGTCTACCCCATTTTCTCCACACGAGAAGGACCTCGCGAAGCGTGTTCGCATACCGGCTCAGCCCTTGAGGATCTACTGCATGCCGTAGCGGCGGAGCTTCTTGATGTAATGCCACATTTTCATCTACCGTGACGAGTTGATGTAATGCCGCAATTACATCTACCCGTAGCGCCGGAGGGAGCGGCAGCACTCGGCTTCCGTAATCAGCCAATTTCATCTACTCCCGGCACCCCCAGAGAGCCCCTCAGGGGTAGACGAAAACAGCCAATTTCATCTACTCGTTTGGTGATGAGCGGCTGCTCTCCCGCCACCCCTCACGCCGCCAGCGGCAGCCGGACGACGGAATGCTGCTTCGGTTTCACACCCGGTCCTGGGCACCATGTCATGCGACCCCGAACTCCCCCCGGGGGTAGTTGCGAACTTAACTACTTAACCAACGTCCCGGTTAACTATGAGGTTGCGGTTGGCTGCCTGGCTCCGTCCTAGACGGTATCTAGTCGAGCAGGCCCCTGTTGATGCGGCGGAGAAGCGTGGGGCACGCCGAGCATCCATAGATCTGCGGCCCGGCCGGGCTGCGTTCGATCGATCTCGGGGTGGTGCTCGAACCAGGCGTCGTCGATGGCGACGAGCGCTCCTATGACCGGGGCAAAGCCTTCTCGGCCTTGTCGTCCATCGCGTCCAGCCCAACGAGTGTGGCGTTCAGCGCGTTCGCCAGGTCGCCGAACTCGTCCTTTCGCCTTAGCTGGATCGGCTTCGGGCGCTCCCCGCGCCGGACGGCCTCAAGGGTCCGCGTCATGATAAAGACGGGGCCGCAGAGGCGGTGAGAGAGTCTGTCACTCAGGTAGAGGATGAAAATCGCTCCTGGGACACTGAGTAACGCCCACCCGATGGGCAGCCAGAGCGTCCGGAGGTACTCGATGGGATGCGCGGCCGTGTAGGCGACACCAAGCGAGGTTATTTTTGCAAGCAGCAGGACCGCGATCGCGAAGGCCAACATCGCCGCGCGGAACCGGTTTTGGAACTTGGGATCGATCCGATACGACCTGCGCCGATCCCGTTTCCTCGGGTGTTTGGGCCCGTCTTGGCTCTCAGGAACGCTCATGCTAAGGACCTCCCACTGCCAGCATCGGAATCCCCCACCCCGTAGCTTGAGGGAGAGAGCCCCTGGCCCGGGTGCCGCAGGGTCCCGATCGTCAGGAGTCTCGAACCTGCTGATCCGACTGGGGTGAGTGAGGGGACTCGAACCCCCGACCTCCAGGGCCACAAGGGGCGGCCGGCGCTGGTGATTGCGGTAGGTTACGGACTTACCACCTGGCAACTGGTGCCACATTGACCCAAGAAGTGACCTGAGCTGTCGTTGATAACGAGGGGTCCGGTCCAAGTGGCGGAAGACCAGGTGTCTAAATATTACAGTCCCGACCCGAGGTTATGGACAGGCGCCGACCGGCGTCACGGTGCCATCGAGGCCATTGTACGTGAAGTTGCCACCGCCCGCGCCAGCCAGACAATACTCTGCGGTTCCCGCATCAAGGGCGGGGGTCTCATCTGTGCCCCAGCCGGGCGGCACGGAGCCCGACATAATCAGAGCGTAGAGCTTGGTCGCGTCGTCCTGGACAGCGTTGGCAGAGTCGAGCGTGGGCCAACCAGTGGTGTTCACGATGACGGTTGCGCCATCCAGCGCCACGGTCGTGCCCGCACCGCCCTCGGCCAGCCACTTGGAGTGGGCGATCTGGATTGCAGCCGTAAAACCAGCGCGGACGCCGTCATAAGAAGCGGTCCGTGCATCCTGTTCCAGGCTGGCGAACTTGGGCATTGCCACGGCAGCCAGCAGACCGACGATGGCCATAACCATTATCAGCTCGAGGATCGTAAAACCCTTATTGCTACCGGTATTCATGTCTTCCCTTGCTCCTCACCTGCGGCTACCTGAATCCAGTAGGAGACTTGATCGGAACCTCACTCAGGACCGGAGCGCATCCTCTTCGGCCTACACCATTCCACCGTGCGCTTTATCGACAGCTCGAGTCCAAAGCGTAACCCCGTTCCCATCCCACCCACACCCGCGAGCCAGAGCGATCCGCTGCTCTAAGCCGCATTTACATCTAATCCGGCGACCCCTACCCCCCCCGGGGGCAGTTGCGAACTTAACTACTTAACCAACGTCCCGGTTACACAGGGGTTGGGCTAGAATTGGGGGCGAACGGGTGCCCGGGGTAAGCGGCGCGGGGGTGTGGCCGCGGAAGTTCCGGGCGGCGAGGGAACCATGTCGGAAGAGAATCTTCGACCGCCGGTCTGGGTGGGCCACATCGCGCTCGGGACCCCCGATCTGGAGGGCACGCGCAGGTTCATGCTCGAGCTGGGCATGCGCGAGATCCAGCACGGCGATCATGTCGCGGTGTTGGAGCTGCGCGGTGGGACGCATCTCGTCCTTCTGCCTTCGGAGGACGCTGGATCAGGTCCGGCGCCCTTCGATCTGATGGTCGAAGATCTCGATGCCACACACCGCGACCTCGAGGCGAAAGGACTCGAGCCCTCCTCGATCGCGAAGAAGCAGTTCCACAACTCGTTTACGGTGCGCTCCCCCTCCGGACATCTCATCACCTTCAACTCGAGTCACGTCTCCGAGCTTCCGGTCTAGAGTCCGTACCGCCTGGTGTAGCCTTCAGTTCAAGTTGCTGAGAGCATGTCATCCCGTGCTCCGCTGATGGACCGCTTCATCAAGCTCGTGTCTCCCTGTGTTGGAGTGATGAGCGGCGGCTCTCTGGCCACTCGTCACGTCGCCAGCGGCAGTCGGACGACAGGCTGCTGCGACGGTTTCACACCCAGTCCTGGGCAGCATCGCAACTCCCTCCGGGGGCAGCTGCTGAATAGGGGAGATTTTCGCGGTCCACTGGGTATATGCTTCTCGTTCTGGGACCGTCCGGAGAGAACACCATGGACTCCCGTTTCATCATCTGGCTCTCGACCACACCGGTGGCTACGTGGGTGGTCCGGCACATCGCATCGCCGCTCGATCCGCTGATCTTCAAAGCCACCAACGG
>JAZDDE010000439.1:0-5678 GCA_036679495.1 Gemmatimonadota bacterium
AACCCCGAAAACCCGCACGTCACCCCAGAAAACCCGCAGCTCACCGCCGTGGGCTGCATGTCACTGCCGTCGACGGGCTAGCCGAAGGCTATCTGCGGGAAACGGGTGGTGTCCTGAGATCCGGTCTCATCTCGAAGGCGCGCTCGAGAACCGAGTCGGCTTCGTCGTCTCGGCCGAGCTCACGCAGGGCCGTCGCCATGTTGAACAGCGCCCCGACGTGGTCCGGATCGACTGCGATCGCCTCCCGGCTCGATGCCAGGGCCCTGTCCGGCTGAGCGGTACGGTTGTACACCGTCGCCTGGCTGCAATAGATGTACGGATCGTCGGGATCGAGGGCCAGCGCCCGCTCGTAGCTCTCGAGCGCCGCCTCGTAGCGACCCATGTTGAGCAGATTCGTCCCCCGGTTGGCCCAGACCAAGGCGCGCTCGGGATCGAGCGCCACGGAGCGGTCGAAAGCATCGGCCGCCTGCTGCCGCTGTTTGGTTCGGGTGAGCTCTCTCGCCTGCTCGTACCATTCCCGTGCCGTGACCGAGCGGTCTTCTGTCGCCCGGACCGGATCACCCGACCCCAGAACGGCCACGCATGAAACGGCTGCCACGAACGCACGGATCATCAGCTTGCCCTCCTCAGGCTCGGTTAGGTTGAAACGGTACAGGGGCCAACGGCCGGCTGCCCCGTTGCCTGCGACTAGGAGTCTAGCAGCCCCTTAGGAGCTAACGAATCTT
The DNA here is from genome assembly GCA_036679495.1 of Gemmatimonadota bacterium. GTDB lineage: Bacteria > Gemmatimonadota > Gemmatimonadetes > Palauibacterales > Palauibacteraceae > JAZDDE01. The sequence goes on from JAZDDE010000439.1 coordinate 726, forward strand.
TCTGTAGGCCAAGAATCCGGACCCCCGGGGTCAGCAGAAGCAACTCAACCTCGAAAACCCGCAGCTCACCGCCGTAGGCTGCATGTCACTGCCGTCGAGGGGGCTAGCCGAAGGCTATCTGCGGGAAACGGGTGGTACCGCTTAAGGGGCCCCCATCAGAGGCGCCGTCCTACCGAGACTCAGCCCAGTCGGCAAGCCTTCGGGCGAGCTCGTGCCGCGGCTCTGTCCAACGCCCTACGTTGGTGGCAAGGGCCACGACCGTGCCGGAATCAACGCGGATAAGCAGGTACGCAGAGCCGCCGACGCTCGACCTGCCGTGGAATATCTCTCCGGGCTCGTCCGACAGTCTCCACCCCAGGCCATAGCCGGTGTCTTCCCCCGAAGACGTCGTCTGGGGCTGCCGCATCGCAGCCCACGACTCCTTGCTGACCAGCTTGCCCTCGACCAGGGCCCTACCGAAAGACACCAGATCCGAAGGAGTCGCCAGGAGTCCACCGGCAGGATAGCGATCACTTAAATCGACAAACGGCGAGTTCATCAAGGAGCCGTCGCTCGCTCTCGTGTAGGTTCGAGTTCTGTTGGGGACGATCTCCTCGGGAACGTCCAGTCTGGCCTGCGTCATGCCGGCAGGCTCGAAGATGTTCGCCTCTAGATACTCGGCGAACGAGTCGCCGCTTGCCCCTTCCAGCGCGCAACCTAGTAAGACGTACCCGTAACTGCTGTACTGATACTCCTCCCCTGGCTTTGCGACCAGCGGATCGCCTTTGAAAACGCTCAGCGCGTCATCCAGCGATTCATGACGCCTGGCGCTCAAGAATTCTTCTCGAAAACGCCGGTAGTTGTAGTGCCGGATGCCTCCCAGATGGGAAAGCAAGAGCCGGGGCGTCGGGCTCTCTTCCCGCGCCGGAAATCCTGGGCAGTACTGCTCGACCGCAGCGTCCAGGTCGATGAGCCCCTTCTCGGCGAGCTGCAGAACTGCCGTGGCCGTGATTGTCTTCGCTGTTGAACCCACCCGGAAGACAGACTCGGCTGTAGCCGGGGTTCCGAGTTCCAGGTCGGCAAGCCCGACTGCCAGTGCGTAGATAGGCTCTCCTGGACGGCCTATTGCGACCGACAACGACGGCAGACCTTCCTGTTTCATCAGTTCCTCGACGAATACAAAGGGCTCCGCCAACGACTGCGTGGCAGACTCTTCTGCCCGGCCCGCACCGACGCACACCGCGCCCACCACCAGAACGCAGATCGCAATGTCCTTCACGCGTCTCATCCAGGGCCCTCCAGTTCATTGACTCGGCGACTAAAAGCCACAGCCGCGCAACACCCAACACCCGACAACCGAAGCCATGCCTCGCCACGCGGTGGCTCGGCTCTGCACCCCGCCAACGAACCGGCTCGCCTCGGGGTCCGCCATGAAAGCGGCCCAAGCGTCGATGTCTTGCTCCTGCGGTAGGCGGAGCAACAGGCGTTTCGTCTCGAGAATGGGGCTCGCAGGGGTCGAGGTCATTGCTCAAGACTACTCGTCGAGGCTCTGCCACAGCACGTGCACGATTTTCCACTTGCCCTCGTACTTGGCGAGGTGGAAGTAGTCGACTCCCCAAGAAGCGGTCAGCTTCGCGCTTGCCGTCTGGTTCAGCACGTCGAGGATCTCCACCTGCTTAGGCGCATCCGTTGGAGCTCCGCCCTGTTGCTGGTAGTACTCGCCGGCCAACGCGACGAGCTGCTCGTAGGTCATCGGGATCACCCGCCAGTCGTCCTCCGGCGAGCGCCGGGCGAAGCCGAACTTCTTCAGCTCCGGGTGGACGCTGCGCTCGATCAGTTCGGGCCTGACCTCGTAGACGCCCTCGACGTAGTCGAGGACGGCCCGTTCCACTTCCGAGCGATCCTCGGCGGTCTGCCCCGCGACACTCGTGGCACCAACGATCAAGAGGGCGGCAAACACACTGAAGGTCGTCCTCATAGCGGATCTCCTCGTCACGATCGGTTCCATTTGGGCAGTCTATCCCTCACTAGATTTCCCGAGGGATAGACTCGCCGTCGATGCTTGGAGTCTACCGGGCAGGTCTGAGGCAGGCAGCGCACTACAGGGCGGACCTTCGCGAGGCAAGAGATCAAAGGGCTCGTACGATCGACAAGTTCGACGGGACCGAGTTCAGTTGGGACGGGGGGTTGCGCTACAGGCTGGCACCTCTGTAGAACACCTCTGTAGAGGGCCACCTCTGTAGAGGGCTAGAGACCCAGCTGAACCTTGATCGCGCGCTCGACCGCGGTCAGGTCCGGTGGCGAGAGTTGCCCGAGACGAGCCTGCAATCGTTTCTTCGACACTGTGGCGATCTGATCGGCCATCGCCTTGCCCTGCCGCCCTTCGAGGGCCACGTAGGCTTCGCTCGGGTACAGGCGTTCGACGTTGCTCGTCAGTGGCACCACCTGGACACGGTTGAGGCTCTTGTTCGAGGCATCGTTGCTGACAATCACGGCAGGGCGCGTCTTGCGGACCTCGCCACCGATCGACGGATCGAAGCTGACCCACCAGACCTCAGCGCGTTTCATTGGCGACATCGCCCACCAAGTTCTCTGCCCACTCGTCCGCCTCGGCCTCCCGCACTTCGTCCGCCGCCATAGCGCGGTAGCCCGCCTCCAGATCGGCGTCGATCACGTGCGGCCGGGCCAGCGCTTCCAGAAAGCGACTGATCCGTCGCCGGCCTACTCGGCGGTACAAGCCCTCGTAGACCTCGTCGGCGATGGTGATGGTCAGCTTCTTGGTCATACACGTATTCTACACGTGTAAGGCGACGCCTCCTCTTCGAGGCGGAGGACCATGTCGCCCGGCACCTCTAGACAGGCACCGGCGAGCCTCAGGCCCTGCCTGGGTCCCTCTCAGCGAAAAGGGCGGCACCTCTAAGCCGGGCAGCACCTCTAGACGGGCGCCAGCGATCGGGGCGAACCGCCTCAGGGCACGACCGTCGACCAGGCGCTGGTGTCGCCGGACTCGAAGCCGTCGGCGAAGACCCCGTAGGTGACGCGCTGCCCCTGAATGCTCGAGTAGCTGGTGTCTGAGCCCGAGGAACCGGAGCTCTGCCAGACGACCACGAAGTCGCCCGTCGGCGCGACAGCCACGCCGGGAAAGAACTGAGTGCCCGAGGTGTAGGTATTCACCTGAAACTCGCCACCCATCCGTGTGCCGTCGGGTCCGAAAAACTGGGCCTGTACGCTGTCGCCCTCCTGATCCGAGCCGAGCGATCCTGTGCTGTCCCAGACCACCAGGAAACCGCGGTTGCCGTCGATGGCGACTCGCGGCCACTGCTGCAAGCCCGAGGTGTATGTATTCACCTCGAACTGCTCGCCCACCGGCAAGCCATCGGAGTCGAAGCGTTGGGCTTGGACGCTGTCGACGTTGTCGGGGCCGTCAGACTCTTTGCTGTTCCACGCGACGACGAAGCTGCCGTCCGGACCTGCAGCAACGGCTGGCCCCCACTGCTTTGTGGTCGTGTAGGTGTTGACCTGAAACTGATCACCTAAGGGGCTTCCCGCAGAGGAGTAGCGTCGGCCCTGAATGCTGGCTTGGCTGGTATCGCTTCCCGGAGAGCCGTCGCTTTGCCAGACCACCACAAAGCTGCCATCGGGGACTACAGCAAGCGCGCCGCCTTGTTGGTGGCCCGGGGTGTAGGTGTTGACCTGAAACTGGCTTCCGACTGGCACGCCGTTGGCGGCAAAGCGTTGGCCCTCGATGCTCCTTTCCGGGTCGGTACCGAAGGAGCCCGCACTGGTCCAGACAACGACGAAGCTGCCATCGGATGCCAGGCCTACCTCAGAGCCCCACTGACTGTTCGAAGTGTAGGTGTTCACTTGAAACTGACTCCCAACGGCAGAACCGTCAGAGGAGTAGCGCTGCGCCTGGATGCTGGTGACGTCGTTGTCGTTGCCAAACGAGCTATACCCCCGCCAGGTCACCACGAAGTCGCCACTGAGGGCCACACTCACACAGGGGAACTGCGGTGCCCTGACGTGGTGAATGCGTTGACTTGGAACTGACCGCCCAGAGGGTTTCCGTCAGGGGCATACCGCTGGGCTTGAATGCCAAGACTGGGGGTTTGGTATTCGGGCTGGCCATAGTCGTGCCAGACCACCACAAACTCTCCATCCTCGGCCATCCCTACCCGCGCCCAATCCTGATCCCCCGTCGTGTAGGAGTTGACTTGGAACTCCTGGCCCACCGGTGAGCCTTGTCCATGAGCGAGGTTTGGAGCGGCGACCAGTGCGAGTAGCAGCGCTGAGACGAACTGTCGGCTGTTGATCACTGGCCTCCCCCTGCTCCGAATGTAGTGAACCTCAGAACCCTACTTGTCGGAGGCAGCCTCGCCAGAAACCGACCGAGCGACCTTTCAACCACGATCCCGGTGAAGGCCTTTGAGGCTTCGACTAGCGCTTCGTCTCTCGTCATCGACACACTGCCACTTTAACCCAAGACTTTAAGCTCAGAGGCGTCTCGTTGGAGCCGCTACCGAAGCCATCGCTGTCAACGAGGCGCCCCTATTTCCCTGAACGCACGCCGCTAGGAGTATCCCGTGGACACTGGATCCCTGCCTGGGGTGCGCTCCGCGCCCAGAGTGTGCCGCAAGCCTACAACTAAGGGATGCCTACGAGCTCGAGATAAGCGCCGCTTGTTCGCAGTGTCAAGTGCACAACGGTCTCGGTTCTGTTGCGCCAGAACCAACCATGGTTGCCGTCAAACGCTGCCTGCATCACGCCGTTGCCCTCAGGCACGCCGCGGCCCTTCTCGTAGCTGATCTTTCGGCCGCTTCCGTCGCCGTGCTGGTCATAGTTCAGAAGACCCCCGTTAGCCGTCCAGTAGAAGTCGGCCTGGTCGCCCGCATTCATGACGAGTTTGACCTCCCTCCCCTCCCCGGGTGCCAGTTCGATCGAGACTTCATCGCTTCTGGATTCCGGCTCCGCACC
>JAZDDE010000044.1:0-5595 GCA_036679495.1 Gemmatimonadota bacterium
AGAGTCTATAACAGCGACCTGGCGAACCAGGCCAAGATCAACACGCCTACCACACTCAACACGTTCAACCTCAGTACCAGAGGCCCTAGAGTGATGGCCACGACGAGCAAGTCTACAGTAAGCGGTCCGAGGGTGGCCGCTACCGTCGTGACGAAAAACTCGCGCGTCGCACTATGAGGTAAAGCCAGAACGAAGAGCTCCGTGAGAAGCGATCCGAGTAGCATTCCCCCCGCGAAAATCAGAACCACACGCCGACCCGTCAGCTTTCGGCGCCCGCCAAACTCCACCATCTGCTACCTCTGCCGTTGCAGGATAAATCCGATCGCCAGTTCCAAACCCTGGACCGCCGGTTCAGCTGGAAGCGATGCCAGCTCAGCTCTCGCGCGCTCGGCGAAGGTCTGGGCTCGTCCCCGCGCTCTTTCGACGCCACCTGCTGCCGTCACCAGGTCGATGACGCCATTCACCTGTTCGTCCGAAGGCCGTGGGTGCGCGAATAACATCTCCACCGTTTGTCGGCCGACGGCCGATAATCTCGGCAACGCCAGGATAAGCGGAAGTGTGACCTTGTGCTCTCGCAAATCCAGGCCACTTGGCTTTCCGGTTATTTCCTCGCCCACCGTGTAGTCTAGAGTATCATCGATGATTTGAAAGGTCATTCCGATCTGGTGGCCGAACCGACGCAGCGTTCCTCTGTGTGCCGGCTCGCCGAACATGGCACCTAGCTCGCAGGCCGCTGAGATGAGTGAGGCCGTCTTGTCCTGACATAATCGGTTGTAGTCGTCCTCAGTCGCCGACAAGGCGTCATGGGCGGCTAGCTGGCGCATTTCTCCGACGGACATCCGGTTGGATGCGGAGGCAAGCAATTGGATAGCATCCACATCTCCAAACCGGCTGATTTCCACGAGCGCCCGAGAATACAGGTAGTCCCCCATGATCACGGCCACCTGGTGGCTCCACCGCGCGTTTACTGTGGGTTTTCCGCGCCGGGTCGGAGAATGATCGACAGAATCATCGTGAACGAGTGTGGCCACGTGCATCAACTCGACGATCGCTGCGAGCCGAACCGCGAGCGGAGTCGACCTGCCGCCGATTTCGTTGGCCAGCAGCAACAGGGTTGGTCGAAGGAGCTTGCCGCCGGACTCGGCCACATACTCCGCGACTTCGTCCACGCGGTTGTAGTCAGCCCGTACCATGTCCGCTAGCTCACCGTGGACCTCTTCCAGCCGTGCCGCTATCGGCTCACGGACGGACTGCAGGGATGGTAAGACAGCCTCCAACATTATCTCTCCGAGGGTGGAGAAGCTCCATGCGCGGTGGCGCGCAATCTAGAGAGCGCTGGAAAGGCCGTCAAAGGGCCGTGGAGCGTACCTCAGAGAGACGAATTGGTCAGGCTCTGCAACCGCTCGGCGGCATCCCCGTGGTTTACATCCGCCGCGCAGACCCTCTCGTAGTACTCGATCGCTTTTTCATCGTCGCCCGCGCCTTCGTGGGCCAGGGCAAGTACGTAGAGCACTCCCTTCTTCTCAGTTTCACTGCACTGGTCGATTTCGTCGGCCGGTAGAAGCGCCTTGATGGCCAAGCGGGGCTGCTCCGTAGCCAGGAAGCTCTCGCCCAATCGCTGGTAGGCAGGCAACGGCTTCGACTGGCCCTGGACCGCGATCTGGAACTCTCGGATCGCCTGCTCGGGCATATCCATATCCAGATAGGCCAGGCCCAGGTCGTAGTGCGCATCGTAGTCGCCGGCTAGCGGCTTTGTTGAAGCGGCCCGGATGTCGCCCAGTAGCTCGTCGAACTCGGTTTCCCTGGCGTTATGTATTGAGGCCACCGGCTCGGGAGCGTGCTTCTCGGCTGCTTCTTCGTCCGCGGGTTCAGAGTGCGCCGCTCCCGCCAGTTTGGCGTCGCCAGCGGCGGGTTCCGACGACTCGGACTCGCCGGGCTCGAGATCGGTAGCGGCCTCCGGGTCACCGTCTTCGCCATGAGCCAGCATACCCTCGAGCAGGACGTCTACCTCGTCAATCTCCACGATAGCCTGACGCGCTTCCTCGTTGTCGGGATCGATATCAAGTAGCCGTCCAAACACACTTCTCGCACTCGTTGAAGCATGTTGCCGGCGCAGTGCCGCGCCCAGGAGCAGGTACGACCGAATGAGGGATTCGCGGTCGTTCAGGGTTATGGCCAGCTCTACCCTCGAGTGATGCAGCACCACATCGTTGGGACTGAGTCCAAGGAGCACGTCGAGAACCTCCGCTGCGGGCTCGGGCTGCCGCATGGTTTCGAACTCCTGGAAGGCTTCGGACAAGGACTCGATCGCCAGATCCTGGCGGCCCTGTTCTACCATGTCTCGGGCTGCACTGATCACGGCATAGGCTTCTGAATCCGGCGGAGCGCTCGGCGGTGCGACGTCCGGAGCGACATCAGCGCTCGGCGGTGCGACGTCCGGAGCGACATCGGCGCTGGGCGCCTGCGGCGGAGCCTGAGAGTCCGGTGTATCCGACACCGCGTCCAGCTCTGCGAGCATTTCGTCCAATTGAGGGAGTGCGTCGGCGGTCATCGTGCTCGTAGCCGGGTCTAGGCCGTCTATGATGGCGAGAAGATCGCCTGCGCTTCGGCCAGCGGCGGTCCGTTCCTCGATCAAAGTACGGTAGCCAGCGAGAGCGCTCTCCGCTCGGCCCTTGCTCTTGAGTATCTCGAGGATTTCCAGGCGCTGTCCCTCGGCCAGATCCTGCGTGGATAGCATGGCGTCAAGTTTCGTCAGCGCCCTGGCTTCCACACCCGCCGTTCCGCCACATGCCACGCGGAACTCCGTAAAAGCCTCCTCGATCAGGCCCATTCCCCGGTACGCCTCTCCCAGATCATAGTGCGCCTGATAGTCGGTCTCATGCTTGTCCTTCGCCTCGCGCGCTCGGAACTGTGCCAGCCGGGCTTCGAACAGGAGTCCGGCGTAGTCGTCACCCGCGCTGGACTGATCGTCGCTGGATTCGGGGTGCGCGCCCTCGGCATCGACCTCTTCGACGTCCGCGAGACTGTCTACATCCAACTCGGAGATTTCTACGATGCGTGGATCGCCAGTTTCCTCGTCACCGTCCGGTATTACTTCTGCAGCGTCGGACAGCAGATCTTCCAGGGGTCGATCGGCAAGCAGCTCATCTATTTCGGGGATATCGGCGTCTGTTTCGGGAATTTCTTCCGTAGTCGAAGAAGCCTCGGCCTCCGAGTTGGGCGTGGAGGTCTCGTTTTCCATTCGAGCCTGATCGGCCATGCACCTTCCCAGCATTTCATACGCTGCTTGCAAGTAGGTCGGGCTCTGGATCGCCTTCTGGAGCTCTGACACCGCTTCTTCGAATAGACCCATCTGATGATAGGCGATCCCGAGATCGTAGTGCACCGCGGGACCGGCATCGTCTACCGTGTCATGGGCAGCGGCCCTGAACTGTTCGATGGTCTCACGCAGCTCGGAACTCGCGGGACCGAGACCGCTGGCAGGAGCCGCAACGGCCGCCTGGTCCAGAGCGACCAGCGCTCCGGCGTTGCTGGATCCGTTCAACACCAACTCTCCGAGCTTGACGGTTCCGGGGAGAACGGCGGATACGGACTCATCGGCGGAAGCCGTAGTGTCTGGAGTGCCGTCGGTCTCAACCGTCGGGGGTACTAGATCGGTGGACGGATCGAGTTCCAGGATGCGTGTTTTTATGGGCTCCGCATCGGCTCCTCTCTGGATTCGCGACCTCCAGACGAGACGAAGCTGCGCTACCGCTTCGGTGATCAGCCCTTGCTGAACGAGTTCCTCGGCGAACGTGCATCGAATCTCGTCGTCCTCGACCATATCGACGAATTCCTGGAGAGCCTCCAACGCTTCACTAAGCTGACCGCTCTCCTGTGTCCGGCTGGCGTATTCCAGGAAATTGCTTCGTGCCTCCGCGAGGAGCCCGGCCTGTGCGTGGAGCCTGCCCAGTTTGCGATACACTCCTGTACGCCCGGGGGCGATTCGCAGGATCTTATTGCAAAGGGCGATCGCGCTGGTATGAAGATCGTGGCCGGCGTAGCTGTCCACCGCAGTTTCGTAGTAGTCGACCGCCGTCGCTGTGTCGCCCTGTCTAAGGTAGAGATCGCCGACGCGATTGTAGAGACCGAAATCTACGGTGCTGGCTCCGCCGTCCTCTTCGAGCCGAATCGCCTGCTTGTAAAGCTCAATGGCCTGAACCCACCGACCCCGTTGCTCTTCGCGTCTTGCCTGATTCTTGAGCTTCTGAAAGTGAGCCATCCCGCTATTCCCGCCCTTACAAAGGTTCTGTGCACCCGCAATCTGTACACTTGAGCGCAAGCTTTTGTCAGCGTTTGGCGCTTTGGCCAAGGAGTCGGAGTAAGCGAAGGATGCCTTCGCGATCCGCCTGAGGCCCGTGAGCGCTTGGAAATCCGCTGAAAAATGTGCCTACCAGCGCAAAAATCTACTTCAAGAACCCGGCCAGTAGCGCAGACGTGGGTCAGCGGATGGGAGGATCCGTCCGCTGATCGTAGTCGATCTTCAGTTCTGGTGCGTCTCGGAGCTGAAGAATCACCTGAAACAGCACGTTGCCGTTGGGAGATCGTGCGAATTGAAAAGAGGCCAGCCACCTGTGTAGATCCCGGTCCAGCGTGATGAACTGCTGGCCGAATTCCTTCGTCGTGAAATCGTATTGCGTCGACCAGCGAGCCGACCAATGTGGGCTTGGGTGGAAGGAGAGGTTCCCTTCGACTGTCTGTCTCTTGTCTCCCGGCTCGGTAGGACGAACCCGGAGCAGCGAGTAACTCAGCGAAAGAGACCAGCTCTGGTCACGGCTGGCGCCCAGCGATCGAGTGGCCGATGAGCCGAATCGAGATAGATCCTCGCGGGAATCAAGCCGCTGATCTAGGAAAGGATCTCGGCCCGCGTCCCGGTTGTCAGACGCGAAGCCACCGCCTCCCGAACCACGCAGGCTGAAGCTGGCGGACAGACGACTCAGGAAGGGGCTGAAATCGCGCGTTGTCCCTGTGCCCTCGAACAGGTCGTGGGTCATGTTGACCGACAAACCCCGGAGCAAATCCGATGAGACACTATTGGTGAGCTGCTCGGTGATCAGCGCCGGCTCGCCACGCTTGGCGCGCTCGAAGTCAAACTCGATCCCACTGGAGTTGATCGCCAGCAGAGTCAGGCTTCTCTCGACCTCCCGGCGGCGGGGCGGCCCGTCCTGCGGCCCGCCTTGAGGGGCGAGCTCCGCGATGGGCTCCGGCGTTTCTTCAGCGTCAATCTCCTCTGTGCTGTCAGCTGCGGCAGCACGGATCTTCGCCTCAAAGGTCTGCCGCAGCGAGATCCGAAGCAGGTTGCGGGCATCTCCACTGGTCACTGGAAAATTAGGAATCGCTAGCTGAGCCGAGTCTACCGCCACCTCAGGAACGTACGACCAGCGGAAACTCGGAGAGATTTTGTGGCGAATTCGGGCCAGAGGGCCGAAACCGGGATAAAAACCGAACAAGTCCGTCGAGAGTGTGGCACCCGCCGAAGACCGACCGGGGATGGCTACGAATTCGTTGGAGGTGTCCTGGGATTTGAACCAGCCACCCTCCAAAGAATATGTCGGA
>JAZDDE010000440.1:0-2254 GCA_036679495.1 Gemmatimonadota bacterium
CGCGTCGCGAAACTCTCGCCAACCCCGCGGTGCGCCTCATCTGCCTGCTGAACCTCGCCTTCAGCACCGCGGTCGTGCACCTCGAGACCGTCTTCGCCTTCTTCATGGCGGATCGCTTCGGCTACGACGCCATGGATGTGGCCTGGATCTTCATTGGCATGGCCGTCCTCATGGGCGGCATCCAAGGTGGCGGGATGAAGGCGCTGGCTGCGCGATTCAGCGAGCGAACCCTTGCGCGTGGCGGCTCGTTATTGCTCGCAGCCGCGATCGCGATGGTTCCGTTCTCGCCGACGATCGCCGTGTTGTTGCTACCGCTCGCCTTCTCGGCCATCGGGCGCGCGGTGCTGCAGCCGTCGCTCATGAGTCTCGTCTCCGTGGAGGCGCGGCCCGAACATCGAGGCGTGGTTCTTGGAACGTTCCAGTCGGCGGCATCCCTTGGCCGAGTGATCGGGCCGGTGGTGGCCGGCCTGCTCTACGACACGAAGATGGGTGCGCCGTTCTGGTTCGCGAGTCTGTTGCTCGTCGTGTTGTTCGTGGCTGCTAGCGGTCTGCGCCAACGAGATTCGGGGGCCGCGGCCGCCGCCACCTCGCTCGGCTGAGAGTTGGCAGGCTCCCTGACCGAATCGCGCCGCCGGGGTCTCACTATCGGACGTGACTCCGAAAACGCAGTGGATTAACCCTATTCTCGATCGTTTTGTTCGAGCCAGGAGCCGATACAGCGCGCCCAGTAGGCGTGCAGAATCGCGCTAGGGTGCGTCCCGACTTTCAGCTGTGGGTTGGCTCCGTACTCCGGATGCTCACAGCTCAACACGTTCACGTCCCTCTCGCGCAACCCGGCCTGCAGTTCCGGCTGTGAGTCGGCAAGCAGGACTACGAGCAACATCGATCCGCTGTCGGCGGCCACCCTCGCCATCTCGGCCAACACCATCACCGTGGTGTCGACGGCGTTCTCGATCGACACGAAAAAGAGAGCCTTCAAGTAGAGATCGTGGACAGCGGAGACGAGCGCGAAGCGAGTTTCAAGTGGCCACGCTTCGATCCTGCCGCCTGCGCGAAGGGTGAGTTCGTTTCCCTCGATCCGGACATAGGGCGGCGCATGGTAATGCCCCGAGCGGCTGAGCACGCTTCGGATCCATTCGTAGCTGGCTACGTTCCGCCAGACGTGGTGGCCGATGAAGCCGTAGGTCACCAAAGCTGGTGCGGGCCGCTCTTCGAGGCCAGAGAGAAATCGCTTCAACGACAGGAGCGACTGGACCGTTCCATAGCCCGGGCTCGCGATGTTCGGGAACCCAATGTGGGGATGGGCCGTGCTCAGGACATGAGCGAAAGTCTCGTCGTCTTCGACGCCGTAGCCGAACGTGAAGCTCCCCCCGACGACGAGGATCTCCTGTTCGTTGGGGGACACGCGGCTGCGTGTTCCGCGCATGCCATCTCGGGTGACGGTAAAGGCCCTTTGCCCCGGTTCAAAGGAGCGATGAGTTCCGGGTTTGTTGACCCAACCGAGTACGGGATCCTGAGTGAAGTCGTCCCCTGCACCGAATTGAGTGCCGGAAGTGAAGTGCTTGGGCTCTCTCCCGAGGCCTCGGAGCACGATCTCGCTGGCCAAGAGCGATGCGAGAAAACTCCCCAACGCGAGCGCCGCAGCCATGCCGCGACGTGACGAGCGATTCAGCGACTCGGAATGTTTCACGATCCGATCATACAATTGTGAAGCGGAAACGACACGCGCAGGTCGTGTGGGGCGGCGGTCAAGGAGTGTCGTGTCAGCGAGCGACGGGTTCTGACGAAGGCGGTAGCTGATCTCGCTTGCGCTGGGCAGCTTCTGCGACTCGAAGTTGCTCGCTCATCTTGCGAAGGATGTCGGTCTCGCTTTCCGCCACATTCTTCTCCTCGTAGGGATCTACCGAGAGGTGATACAAAAACGCGCTGCGTGCCCGGCTGTACCGGCTCCTCTCTACGTTGAGCTGCTGGACCGTGACGAGTTTCCATTCGTCCGCGATCAGGGCGGTTCTTCGCTTGCTGACTCGAATGCAGCTGGGGCACGCCTGGTTCAGCTCGGCCAGGTGCTCCGGGACATTCGCAATGTAGAAAGGTTCGCGAGCAACAATCTCCCCCTCGAGAAGGCCCGACCAGAGGTTCTGGCTGGGAGCGGGGGCTCTCCTCTCCAACTTCGCGACGCCTTCCAGGGTGGCGAAGATATCTTCCACTCTCATCCTCTGATCGGTCGCCCCGGGTTTGATCACGCCTGTCCACT
>JAZDDE010000441.1:0-3159 GCA_036679495.1 Gemmatimonadota bacterium
CCTGGATCGCGAAAGCTCGGCGGCCAGGCCGCCGTCGCTGCGCGTCGGAAGATGGCTCTGCGGTAGCCTCTTCACACGCGATATCTTTTCAGAACCTTTAACTTCTGGAAAGGAGATCGCTATGCAGAAGATTCTCACGCGAATCGATGAGGTGCTCAAACGGATGGGTGAGGTACTCAGAATCCGGGGCTACAGCCCGAAAACGGTAAAGGCATACGTCTATCGAGCCAGAGCATTCTTGCATTTCTCTCCATATCCTATCGATCAGATCGATCAGGATCTCGCCCATGAATACCTGGTCCATCTGAAGGACGTGAAGAGGCTCTCAGGCTCCACGATCAATCAGACGCTGTTTGCCATACGGTTTCTGTTTACCCAAGTCGTTCACAGGCCATGGGAATCAGGTCGTTTTCGATGCCACAAACGACCCCGTAAGCTCCCGGTTGCCCTCTCTCTCGAAGAAATCTTTAAGATCCTGGCCGAGATTGGCAATCTGAAACATCGAACGATGATCATGACTGCGTACTCGGCGGGGCTGCGGGTGAGCGAGCTGACCCAGCTGAAGTGCCGCGACATCGACAGTAAAGCGATGCGCATCCTGGTCCACGGCAAGGGCGAGAAGGATCGTTACGTCATGCTGTCGCCCAGGCTGGTGGAAGATCTTCGCAAGTACTGGCACGCCTATCATCCGGGAGTCTGGCTGTTCCCTGGCCAGGATCGCAGCCAGCCGATCGGCCCCAAGACGATTCAACGCGTTTTCAAACGTGCCCGAGATGCGGCCGGAATCAATAAGCCCGCGACGCCGCATTCGCTGCGCCACAGCTTCGCTGTCCATCTCCTCGAGGCCGGTGTCAACCTCAAGTATATCCAGGAGCTCCTCGGCCATTCCTCGATTCAGTCGACGCTGATCTATCTCAAGCTCGCGCCCGAGGGCGCCAAGGCGGTGAGCAGCCCACTGGATCAGCTGCCGCCCTTGCCGCCGCCACGACGGTACTGAGGCCATCCGACGATGGATACCACCTCCCTCGAGGTGGCCGAGATCTTCCGTCGCTTTGGCGACGACTATCAGGAAACCCACGATCTGACGTATCAGCAGCGGCGCGTCATGCGTGCCATCAAGCTGTGTCGTACCGAAGCGCTGGGCGGCCACCTCTGGATCTGCGACCAATGCGGGGCCGGGGTCCCGCTGTACAACTCCTGCGGCAATCGCCACTGCCCAAAGTGTCAGAGCCTGGATAAGGAGCGGTGGCTCGAGGCGCGTGCACGCGACGTCTTGCCGGTGGGCTACTTCCACGTGGTCTTCACCGTGCCGGACACGCTGCACGCCCTATTCCGCGGCAATCCCCGCCTGCTCTACGGCTTGCTGTTCAAGGCGTCGAGCGAAACGCTGGCGCAGATCGCCGCGGATCCTCAGCATCTCGGAGCACGGATCGGCTTCACCGGCATTCTGCATACCTGGGGCTCGACCCTCGTGTTCCATCCTCACACCCACTACGTGGTACCCGCCGGCGGTTTGTCGCCAGACGGAGATCGATGGATTGATAGTCCAGCGCGATTCCTGCTGCCCGTCAAGATCCTCTCCAAGGTCTTCCGCGGCAAGTTTGTCGACTTCCTCGAGCAGGCGTACCGCCAACGGAAACTGGAGCTCAACGGTCCGCTGGAGCAGCTCCGGCACCCGATCCTCTTCGAGGATCTGATCGACCAGCTCTACCGGCACGATTGGGTGGTCTACTCCAAGGCGCCCTTCGCTAGTCCGGAGAAGGTGCTCCAGTACCTGGCCCGCTACACCCACCGCGTCGCCATCTCCAACGATCGCCTGCTCGCCATCGACGACGACCATATCGTCTTCCGCTACAAAGACTACGCCCAGGGCGGCGCTTGGCGAACGATGGCCCTTGAACCGCCGGAGTTCATCCGCCGCTTCCTTCAGCACGTGCTGCCCTTGCGCTTCGTGCGCATCCGGTACTTCGGGCTGCTGGGCAATCGCTGCCGAGAAGAGAACCTTCAACGTGCTCGCACGCTGCTGGAGGCCGAGCCGCCGAAGGCGATCGCACCTGAGGGCGAGACCCGCCGGGAGATGCTCGAGCGCGTTACCGGCGTCGACCCCAACCGCTGCCCGAAGTGTGGCCAGGGACGCCTGAAGCACTCTCGGGAGTTCCCGCGACCCGGGTCATGGAGTCTTTCAACGCGAGCACCGCCATGACGAACGTGCCTTGTCCGGCTTCAGTCCTCGGTCCTTCCAGCCGCCCAAAGCGCGGCCTGAGGATCCGTCTGCCTCCTGCCGGCGATTCGCGGTATACTCGGGCCGCGATGAGACCAAGCGAAGCCATCCACGCGCCGAGCAGGCCCACCGTCACCAGCTGTGAGGCGCCCCAAAACGCACATCGGCGGCTGCCTCGGCCTCTGAACGGCGACCGCTTGCCATCCGCCCACCGATTCAGTCTCCATAGCCGACCTCGCCGCTTGGGCCGCGGCTTCGTTCAACACGTTTCTATCCGAAATCCGCTTTCGCCCCGCTCCGGCGGAATCTAAGCAGGATCACCGTTGTGCTGACGCCAGATACCCTCACGCGGACTTCCGATAGAACCCTGTTCTGTTAGCTGCACTGTCGGGCGCCCTCCGTGTACGAAGAAACGATATCTCTGAACGTTGCGAAAGACGGGCTCGAGTCGTTCGTCATATGCCTCGCCTTGGGAACCCTTAGATCGATCCGCGACGGCACCCTCAGTCCGGACGTCGGCATCTGGACTCTCGGACGGCCGATCTTCTGGAGCCAACTCGGCGAAGCGAAACTTGTGTCCAAGGAGGTTCTTTCTGTCCTGCAGTCTGCAGACGAGTTGTCTACGCTTGACGCGGAACTGAATCGCGAGTTCGTGGACGGGCTCATTTCAAAGCTTGAGAGGCGCTTGGAGAGAGTCGCGGAACCGAATTGGTACGCCAAGTGGGGCGCACCTGCCAAGGGCAGCTAACCACTCGCTGCAGCTGACGGGCCGCCCGCTGCGCGACCGACGTCTTGAGCAGGACATACAATGTTTGGTGTCGTCGGACCGGCGTCGCCGGCCCGCAGCTGAGCTCAACCGTTAGGCAGCGAACCATTTCTCTTTCAGTTGCACTCCGTGACGATGACATCTCGTGATTACAGAAAGATAGTGTTCAGAC
>JAZDDE010000442.1:0-11104 GCA_036679495.1 Gemmatimonadota bacterium
ATCGGACCACAGCACCGTGTGTTGGCCTACCTGCCAGAAGAGCCTCACAAAGGAGCACACAGCAACAACGTAAAGTCCTTCGCGGAGGCTGGCCCAGACTGCTCGTCGCACCCTATGTGTGTTTGCCACGTCCATGCCTCCTCCTTATCAAGCCACAGTTCACTGCTTGAGGTTCTCGAGGGCGAGTCTCTTTCGCCTCTGCTCCTTCCTCTCAAGGTCCTTCCGGCTTCTCTCAGCGAGCCGTTGGAGATCATACCGATTCTTCAAGCGCACTTGCTGAGGCCTCGAGATTTCGCCGCTATCCGCGAGGTCGTCGATGGCGGCATTGATTTCTACCTGCAAGGCCTTAAGACCGCTCGGCAACAACGAGCTTCCATTTGGCACACTCACTAGATCCGAGAACGCCTTCTCGAACATGAGATCTCCCCGAATAAGGTCGAAGTCCCCGTCATGCGAGAAGGCCTCCTGGCCCTTGAACTCGTCGTTCATGGCCTCGAGGCTGTTTCCAAACCTGGATATCGCATTCCCACGAGTGAATGCCTTGATCCACTTCTCTTGCTTAAAGAGAAATAGCTCTAGTTTACTGGTTTGGAAAGCGACGGTGTACTGAAGCTGGCCGTTCCACTTGCTAGCACGTACGGAGACGCGCCCATCCGGATCCACAAACTTCAACGGATTCCCCTGCGCATAAGCAAACCGATTCCAACTCTGAGGCCTCGCCGGATCCCCACTCTCGATCAGATCTCGCTGGGTAAAGCGCACCAGATCCGCCGCGTAGTACCGCGCATGCATGTAGTCCAGGCCGGCACCGGTCGGCTCATCGGCGTCGGTGGCGTTTCGTTCATGTCCGGTGAACGCCGGCGCTTGGGTCGGGGTTAGGCCGATTGGCGCGCCATACGGGTAGTAGGCGTAGTTGACTTCCATTTGAGCGGCGGAGTTCGTGACCGCTCGGACTGTTCCTAGATGATCGACGTGGACGTGCTCGAGCCCGGGGTTTCCAAACTGGGAGCTCCCGCGCTGTGAGTTGAGATGGTTGCCGCGGTAGATGAAGTCCTTCTTCCACTGCCAGTCTGAGTCCGCGTGCTCGAAGGTGCGGATCATCTTGCCATTGAGGTCACGGACGGTCCATTGGGTGTCCTCGGTGTCAGGATGCACGCCCGTGATTCTCGCCACCCGTTCGTTGTCCGAGTCGTAGAGGAATCGGTGGGCGTAGAGGCGCGGTTCGTCCACCGGCGCAGCCTGAATCAAGGCGTCGAGTTTGTCGTAAGTAAGCTCATTCTTCTCGCCCGCACTGCCCCATAGGAGGTAGTGTCCGTTCTTTGAATAATTGCCGCCGACAATGCGGTTGCTCCAAGGATCGATGTAGAACTCGCGGTCCACTCCGTTTGTTCTCTCGTTCAGGATGTTGCCGAATTCGTCGTACTCATACTGTTGAACTATCGTCCCCTGCTGTAGGGTCGCATGGACGAGGCGACTGACTGGGTCGTACCGAAAGTAGTCGCTGCCGATGCTCTCGATATTGCCTTCTCCGTCGTAGTAGTAGATTCCGGTATCGAACTCGACCGAGGCACCGGATGTCCTGATTCTCCTTGGCCGCGGCATCGCCGACGGATCGACGTCCCATATGTCGCTCACGCCATTCGAGTGCTGAGCGCTAGCCAGAGTCCCGCTCGGGTGGTACGTGATGTTGGTGACCTGGTTGGGGATCTCTCGCAGCCAGCCCATCTCGTAGTCATAGTCCAAGACGCGGGCCGGGGCTCCTGCGCCGCCACAGCCGCTACACGACGGGTACGAAAGCGAGGCGGGCTGTCCGAGGTCGTTCCAGGTGAAATTGACGACGAAGCGCTGAGTAGGTGTTGCACCGTTGGTTCCGATCTTGGTGCGCCGCTTGGACACGCGCCCGCCCAGGCCCTTGTAGTGAAAGACCTGCTCTACCGCGATATCGGGTGCGCCGTCGAGGTAGTTGTAGCGGGTGGAAGAGTACATCTTACCGAGCCGCTTGTTGGTGCCTTGGCCGCTGTTGCTGGTCCCATAGAGGAACTTGTTTAGCAACCGTGCTTGCCCGTCCAGTTCGTAGACCTCGCTGACGCGCTCTGCGCGGTCGTAGACGACTGTCCTCCCATAGGTGTAGGTCGGGGGGGGGATAACCGCCGTGATGGCCCCTGTGATGCGAGCGTTCCCTCGGGCATCGATTTCCGGGTAGTGCACTTTCCTACTGGCCTCTGCAATGTCCTGCCACGTCAGCATTCCCCGGCCGTCGTAGTTCCATTCTCTGACTTGGTAGTCCTCGCCAGCTGCCCTGGATAGCCGATCCATCTCGTCGTAGGTGTAGCTCATGGTGCGCTCTGTCGTGGTGTGCTGTGCGTCAACCTTCCCGGCTTGCTCGGTAATCCTCTCCAGATTGCCGAGGATGTCGTATTCCTCGCGCGTAACAGCAGCCCAATACGCTACGAACCCCCCGCGGTAGACCTGGGATGTTCGAGTGACTTCCCTCGCGCCGACATAGGAAAAGGTGGTGTCACGGCCGTCAGGACTGGTGATCGTGGCCGGGCGCCCGAACGTATCGTGGTCGCTGAACAGGGTTACCTTGGGCGAAGGTGCCCCAAGCCCCCAGGCGGACTGGGAGAGGGTCCAGCCGAGAGCGTTGTAGCTCGTTGAGCGGCGCGCGAAGGCACCCGCCCCTGGCATGCGCCGGCTTTCTTGGACTAGGCGGCCGAAGCCGTCGTACTCATAGTCCGTTCGGGCTAGAAGGTTACCTCCGCCTTGCTGGCTCACTTCGACTCTTGCGAACCCTCCGGCTGCTGGGAGGTATTTGTACTCAGTCTCCGCGCCGTGCCCTGGTTCCGGGCTCGCCAGGATCAACCGCCCAAGGTCATCGTAAGAAAGGTCCGTTCGGATGCCGGAGACATCGTAGCTTGCCTCCGGGAGTCCGGTGAAGGCGTCGATGTCCAGCTCGAGGGAGTTGAACTCCATCGGGCTCCCGTTCGCCTTGACGTAGTAAGAGCGGCTTCGGCTGCCGTGTTCGTACTCATGGGCGATCACGTACTGTGGCGCTCTAGTCGGAGGAGGTTTGGCGCACAGAAGGCCGCTCGAGTTGCCAATAAGAAGATCGAACCCATCGCGATCCCCTCCGTAGTAGCTCTCGAGGACCCGGTTACCGTCCTCGTATTCGAAGACCGCGAGGAAATCGGTGGAGCCGGCGCTGTTGCCATTGTTCTTCAGCATGCGCCGGCGTTGCAGCCGACCTTCGGGGCTGAAACAGGCCCTCTGGACCGAGCTGAGGCCTTCGAAATATACCTCGTCCAGGGAGTAGGTGTTGAGCACCCACGGTTCGGTAGCGGACATGTCCCAGTCACTTTGGCCAGGGGTGCCTCGGTCCGGGAACTCTGTGGTGAGAGTCTTGCGTGGGCCGTCCCAATCGCGGCGGACATGCCGCACCCGGTAGTGCCCGAGTCCATCGAAGTCCAACTTCACAATCTTGCTGTAGCGTGGGCTAGCACCGTCTAAGTCGTCCTCGAAACGCGTTCGCGACTCTTTCACTCGTCGGTTGACCTCGACCTCAAGACCTCCTGCTCCGTCGGTCTCGTGGTCAAGGTAGGTTGAGCGCAAGTGTTCTCCCGAACAGTCGAAGCGCAGCTCCCTCTGGGGCGTACCCGGGCCGGCATCCGTGAAGTCGGCCCAGGTCTCGCTCGAAAGGTTGAGGCCCGGGACGCCTGCCCACTCAATATCTGGATGTACCGGGAGTCCGAAGTTTGTGGTCAGCGCTTCTGTATCGAAGAACGACTTGGTGCAGCTCCCGTCAGGCCGCACGACCACGGTCTTCGAGATTCTGGGGACAACATCGGGGTTGGGAGGGACGTTGCATTGCCAGGGCGGGCTTGGCTCCACAGCGTTGTCGTAGGTCCAGACGCCGTGGGGGCTTCCGTCCTTCTTGATGAGGGTGCGGGTCGCCACGCCCGATGGGGAGACGGCGAAGGGTGGGTTTGGGTTCTGCGGTCCCGTCGCGCACTCGCCCCCCATGAAGTAGGGCTGATAGGTCCAGGCGATTTCACCCAAGGTGGGCAGGACCAACCGGGTCAGGGTGCCGCTCGCGGAATCGTTGTCGCAGGAGTTGGTGTACGCGATCCCGCCAGAGTCCGGAATCGTGTACCTCTCGCCGGAAGGCAACGAGAGTTGTTGAAGCAGCGGAACAGTCACCGATTCGGGAGGTCCTGAACCTGTCGGGACGTTGTCGCGGCAGCCGCGGTCGATCAGGACCTGATCTTCGTACTGGAAGCGGAAGCCAGCGGCGCTCCCGCCGAAGCCTTCGAGCTCGATGGAGTCGATCTGTGGCGTCGCCAGATCGCCCGAGAAGGTCTGGAGGTAGACCTTGTGGATTCGGCCCTGCGAATCAGTGATGGTCCAGAGGTCTGGGCTGTATGCAATGGAGAGGACGTTCACCGGATCCCCATTTGCATCGACGTACTGGTCGTGGATGGAGTCGAGCAGCCATCCCGAGGCGCCATGATCCGTGAAGGTATGAACAGCGCCATCGCCGTGCTCGACGGTGACCTCTGTTGAACTCACCTCCTTGAGGCGAAGGTAGCTGTTGTCTCGGGAGTAGAAAACGCCGACTTCTGGAGGGTCACCGCTGTGCAGCACGTCGTAAAACTTGTGCCGGCTTCCGTCCGGGCTGACGTACATGAACTTGCTGGTGATGTTGATAGGGATAGTCCCCGGAGGGATCAGCCGACCCAAACTGACAGACCAGCCCAGGCCGGCATTTGAGAGGGGACTCGGCTCGCCGCTTAGGTAGTACTGACCGTCCGACAACTGGATGCTGCGGTACTCCCACGCGTAGGAGTTGTACACGAGATGAAACCCGTAGGAGAACGACTCGCTTATCGGATACGTGATCCCCAAGGGAATGCTGATCGTGAGGTTGCCGTTGAGCAGATTCACCGAATCCAGGTCGGTTACGCTGTAGACCTTGTCGGCCTTGAACCCCCGGCTGCTGACTTCGGACTCCGGCTGAGCCGAGAGATCCGCGGCCAGGGCTAGAAGGACGCAAGCAACAACCACAGTCGCTCGCCTCGGCGAACTTCGCTTACAGGCCGCAACCTGCCCGTTCGCCGGGCGGCCCGAGGAGCGCATGGCACCGATTCGCGATTGGGGAGCGAGAGAGCGGCAGCGGACTGAAAAGAGATTGCGCATTGGGCCTCTCCTTCGACATGTAACTGCTTCTCGAATCAAATATGTAGAAACAGCTTATCAGGAATATCGGCACCGGCGTCAATGGCGTCGGTTAAGGTTGCTTGGCGGCGCCAGCCTTTGACTGGTCGTAGCTGGCAGGCGTCAGCCAGCCAGCTACGAGGGCAGCGCCTTTGACCCAGCCCGAAGGCTGTAGTGCCGGAGCCGGGACTCGAACCCGGATGACCTTGCGGCCGGGGGATTTTAAGTCGGCGAGTTCACTGCAATGCACAATGGGTCACAACACGCAACAGCCTTCTCATCAGAGACTTAAGCAGAGCGGTCGCGTGGTGGGTTCACGTCGGTTTGGGTTGATAGTTGCCCCTCAGTGTCCCAAGACTGTCCCAAAGCCGGCGCCCGCGAACTCCAGCTCGAGGATCATAATGTCCGATCAAGATCGCTACCCATCAGTGATCTCCCCGCACTGAAGTGAGGCCGTTGGTCAATGCCTCCCGGGCTGTTCAGCCGATACGTGAATGTGTCTAGTTTTTATCCGTCACATACCGGCGTGGGCAGCTCGGGGCAGGTTGCCTTGCAGTCGCCACCCACGTACTCCCGCCATTCGAGCGGTGAAAGATTGCGGTTCACAATGCTGCAGGCACGATGGCGCCATGACTCGAAATCTACGTCCCAGAGGATTACCTCACCGATACGAGACCGTGTCCGTCCGGACTGAACGAAACGCTGAATACATCGCTGGTGTGACCAATGAGAGGCTCGCCGAGGCGCTGGTGTTTTTTCTCTTTTCTTGTATTGGGGCCGTGGGGGCCGGACTGGCCGATTCTCACCCGCCACTCGGTCATGTCGAGGCAGGTGCCGCCAGCGCGATCATTCTTCCCTTGGCTTCGACAACTCTGTTGCGGTCGAGCTCGCCGTCGCCCCAAAGCTCCACGAACCGTCGATAGTGGAGCACCGCTCTTTCCGTCTCTCCTCGCCGATCATGAATTCGCGCCAGGAAGTAGAGGCTGCGCACGTAGGGTATCGGCCAGGCCACCCGTTCGGTAGTGCTTTCGACGATCCGCTCCAGCCAGCGAGCGGCGCTCGCGTCATCTCCCAACGCCAGGTGGACCATCGCCATCGAGTACCAGATAGGCACGTGCTGGGGCAGCTGGGTGACGACCGGAAAGCCGCGAGGCGGAAGCGATGCTGCGGCCCGCCGCAGGTGGTCCAGCGCGGTTAGCGGGTCGCCGTGCACGAGAGCCAGATTGCCCCGCAAATGATGCCACCGTCTCCTCTCCTTGCGGGTTGGGAGCCCTTCCGTGAGTCGCTTGAGTGCGTCCGCGCTCTCCTCGGCTTCACCCCAGTCTCCTCCCAGGGCGTGAACAATGGAGGCGTAGAAGTGGCTCTCCCACTCGGCAGGGTTGCCGCCACTCTCAAGCTGAGCTCGCTTGGATTGCACAAGGGACTGTTCCAGAAACCCTGCTTCCAGGAGAATGTGCGCCGAAAGGCTTCTGGACGCGCCTGTCCAATCTCCTGCGGCCGAGCTGCTCAGCGGGATCTGGTCCAGCCACGAGAGAGCCTCGCTGGCGCGGCCCTGGTAGAGCAGCTTCACGGCGGAGCTACGAAGGGGACAGGGCTGAGTCGTTAGCGATTCCTCGTCGGCGCCGGCTGTTCCCCACTCTTCCTGGAGCACCTGGAGCTGCCAACAGTCGTAGGGCTCCAGCCTTCCGGCGCGAAGAGCGTCCGCTTCGAGCAGCGCTGTGCGTGCCTCCTCCAACCTTCCCCAGCGCAAGAAGTGGTGGGCCAAATTTCGATGGCCAATCCATTTCTCCGGACGCAGGCGGACGTAGCGTTGGAGCACTTGGCGCTCCTTGCCAGGCTCCCCCAACGCTGCATACGAGAGGGCGAGTACGCGGTAGGTGCCGGGAAAGCTCATGCCGTCAGCCACCAGCTCCTCCAGGTATTCGATGGCCTCCTGATACCGCTCCAGTTGAAAGTAGATGAAGCCGATGTTGTGCCGGGCGGAGGAGAGGTAGGGGTCGAAAGCCAGGGCTCGATGGTAGGCCTCGAGGGCGCGGTCGAAGGTCCTCTCTCGCAAGACGTAGTAGTTCCCCGTCACGTAGTGACGCTCGGGCTCGGCAAGCCGGTCGACGTGCTCGAGTGCCCGACGTGCGTAGGCATCGGCCTTCTCGAACTGGCCGAGAGTGAGGTGCACGACGACGAGCTTGCTGAGAGCGAGGGCGAAACCTGGATCGACTGCGATCGCCCTTTCATAGCGCTCGGCTGCTCCCTTGCTGTCGAAGTTGTAGTAGTACTTCTCCAGCCCTTCCGCGTAATTCCGATAGGCCTCTATGGACGAGGTGGTGACGGCGGCGAGCTCCCGGTCCAGGAACTTGTCGCCGCGCCGCAGGAGGTTCCAGCGCGTCAGCACGCGAGTGGTGAGCTGGTCCACCATCTGGAAGATCGCTTTCTCCCCTGACCCCTCTACCTGCTCGGTAAGTAGGATCTCGTCCGCTGGTGAAGACTGGATCCGCACGCTGATGCGGATCCTGTCGCCGGCTTTCGCGAAGTCGCCCAACAGCAGGAGATCCGCTTTGGAACGGAGCGCCACTGCTCGCCGTGCGCTGGGCGAGAGTTTCGGCCTTGCGGAGCGCTCGGCCTCTAGCAAGGTCTCATCGACTCTTTCGCGGCTCGCCAGCCGGAGCCGCGGCGAGCGCGAGAGTCCTGTGGTCATCAGCTCTGCCAGACCGATTCGCAACCAATCGAGCTCTCGATCGTCGGTCAGGTTGTCGAAGGGCAGAACCACCATCGACGGGATGGTGTCCGGCGGGGCGGGGGCGGGGTTGCTTCTCACGCTCAGGAAACTCGCGGTCAGCACCGCCGCCAGCACACCCGCGGCGAGCGCCGCTGGCCACCTCCCGGCGGAAGTCTTCTCGGGCTGCATCTCTCTTCCCCAGGGCCTCTCAACGCCGCTGAACTGAGAGATGGGTTTCCGGACGCCGCTTGCCGGGCTCTGTTGCAGCGCCGGATGTGGCTCGGCCACCGCTACGGCGGGACTGCACCGGGAGACCGGCGCGACGATCCGATAGCCCTTCTTGGAGACCGTTTGGATGAAGCGCGGCTCCCGCGGCTGGTCGTGAAACGCCTTTCGCAGCTCACAGATCGCGTTGGTGAGGACTTCGTCGCTGACGGCCCGGCCGCCCCAGACCGTCGCGAGAATGCGGTCCTTCGACGCCACTTCCCCCTCCTGATCCAGCAGGAAGACCAGGACCGCCATGACCCTCGGGGCCACGCGCACCCTGGCCTCTCCTCTCACAATGAGGTTTAGCTCGGGTTGTA
Source organism: Gemmatimonadota bacterium (assembly GCA_036679495.1). GTDB lineage: Bacteria > Gemmatimonadota > Gemmatimonadetes > Palauibacterales > Palauibacteraceae > JAZDDE01. The sequence continues at coordinate 8,509 of JAZDDE010000442.1, forward strand.
CAAGGCAAGAACCTACTCGAACAGCGCGCAAGCGATAGCCCCTCGAACGGCAGCGTGGCCGATGAAGTCCGACGGGCACTATTAAAGCAAGTCTCGTACCGTCAACGGGCCCCGCCAACGTTACCTGTGGACTCAGCTTCCCAACGGCACGTAGCCGGTTGCACTCGGCCGGGAGGCTCTCGATTCGTTCAGTCTAGTGGACCGATCCAAAGGGCCGGATGTCGTTTCGTTTGGCAAAGATTTGCCGACCCTCAGGACTTTTTCCCGCACCGGCGGTCTGATGTGCCTCTCGAAATCGATCATCCACCGACTGGGAAAGGAGCCTCAACATGCTGCACGCGCTTGGCCGGAAGACGAAAAGGACTCTCTCATTCAGATTCGGGCCGCCCATCTTGGTCCTTGTCCTGTGCTTGGGTCTGGTCGCAACGGGCGCGCTCGCCGACGACGACAGCGATTGGTTCGATCGTGCGACGGGCGGTGGACAGTACCTTCTGAGCGGCTTTCTGGAAATCGACTTCACCCTTTACGCAGAGCAGCGAGCCGACGGCACGATCATCGGCAACTTTCGGCAGTCGCTGACGTTCCAAGACCTGCCGATCGACTTCCACGGCGATGTAACTTGCCTGGCGGTCGACCCCGTCAACGGCCGGGCCTGGATCGGTGCCGTCGTGCGGGAGAACTTTTCCGCCCACCCCAACTTCACTACCGAGATCCATCAACCGGGCAAAGACGTCTGGTTTCGCGTCCTTGACAGCGACAGCGATTCCGATAGCGACTCCGACAGCGACTCCGACAGCGACTCCGATAGCGACAGCGATACCCAGAGCGAGCCGGACCGGATCACGTTTCTCGGATTCGAAGGTGCGGGCGGAATCATCACCTCTGAGGAGTACTGCGCGCTGCAGATCTGGCCGGACGACAACGAGCGGACCCATCCAGTGATCAACGGACAGATCAATGTCGAAGCCGACGACTGACCGCGGGACACAGGACCGGTGCTCCCGATAGGGGCCGGTGGCTATCGGGCGCTGGTCGGCGTCAGGTGCCGTTTGTCACCCGGGTCCCATCGTCAATCGGAATCCGAGTCATCGTCAGAGTCCCCGTCGCAGTCCGAGGGTGAACTCGTCGTCATCCTGGCGGCCCGATGTTGGGGGGGTATCGCGCGCCAGTGCGGCCTTGCGCCGCTTGCCGCGGGCCGCGTTGATGCTCCTATGTCAAGAGAAGCGAGTTAGCGTTGTTGAGATGGGCCAGTAGCAAAGGATACGGGCGCCTCGCGAGATAGCGCTTGAGGCAGCGCAGGATTTCCTTGTCACTCAAACCTTCTGTCCTTCGTCGACGTGCGTAGGCGCGTGTTTCGGGGTGATGGTGTGCCGATTCATGGCAATCGTCCACAGGGCGTTGTTGCCTTGGCGGTCTCCGCCCCGGTTCAGACGATGTCTCTTGCGCTTGCCCGAAGAAGCCTCTAAGGGACTTGCACCGCAGAGGGCGGCGAGCGCGGCGTCGCTTCGGAGTCGATCCCCATTGTCTCCGGCAAGTACCAACAGCTTTGCGGCGGACTCGGGGCCAATTCCCGGCTGAGACAGGAGCCTTGGGGCGGCAGCCTGGATCAGATAGCTGAGTTCGCGCTCGCGCTCGTGGGCTTCCGCGTCGAGTTGCAGCCAGCGGCGCGCCAGAGCACGAAGGGCTTTCTTTAGAACCGCCTCCGGGCGCCAGTCCTTGGCGGGCCGAAACCGGGCACAACGCTGGATCCGATCCAGACTCTTGAGGGGTCGTAGGAGCTTCCGTACCTCTTCGGGTGCTGAGACGACCAGAGCCCTCATCTGGTTGCCCGTTTGAGTCCTGGCTTTGACAGCACTGGATCTCAGCAGGCGCAGAATTCGGATCGACTCCACGATTCCTGTCTTGTGCTTGGGCAGTCCAGTCGTTTCCTTGGCGAGCACCGAACGAGCTGCCGCCTCGGCATCTATCGAATCGGACTTCCCCTTGTACTGGCGTCTTGGACGCCTGACCTCAAACGCCTCGACGCCTTGGTCGCTCAGGAACCGAGCCAAGCCGGCTCCATAGGATCCCGTCCCCTCAACTCCCGCAGACTCTAGAGGTCCCTGGGCCAACACGCCAGGACAGAAGGTTGTCGACGATTCGCTTGAGCCGACCATGGACTAGTTCCGAGAAGTCGCCCTTCTCGGACACGACTTCACGAACCGCGCGAACTCAGCGTCGCTGGGCCTTGTCAGTACGATACGCCGCGCTTAGCGGACGTTCCTGCTTGGCCCCTCAGCGCTGCAATTCGGTGGCACGCCGGTCGTCTGAACGCAGGTCGCTCCCGTCTCGGTAAGTCTCCCGAGGTCGCCTCCAGGGCGGTCAGCACTCAAGCTCGGATTGCCTTGAGCGGCTTGCCTATCCGTGTCTGCCACGCAACCTGCCGCCGCCGAGACCGTAGTAGCTAGAGAAACCTGGTTACGCGGCCGAACTCCTCCGGGTAGCGGTCGCCTAGGGAGTTCGCTCATGACGTCCACGATTCGCTCGGGTCTGCGCAGTGTCGGGGCCGTGATCGCGGGTTTTGCGGTCATTGCCCTGGGAACGGTCTTCACCTTCA
>JAZDDE010000443.1:0-3944 GCA_036679495.1 Gemmatimonadota bacterium
TACATAGAGGTGATGTCCGCGGAGCAGCGAGCCCTGGAACGGACCGCGCGCTACTCGAGCAAGACGCTTCGTTAAGGCAGATGTCTTGATCGTCGACGCCCGCAGGTTCAGAAAGCCAATAGCTTTAGCCGAGGTGATCCTGATCGCCTCGGTGGGACTTTACGCCCTGACGAGGGCCGTAACGATTGGCCTGAGCGATGTCGCCTTGTTTGGCTGGATATTCGACGGAGAGCGTCAGGTTCTTGCGTCGGCTGTCGCAAGGTCCGTGGTCGTATTCGTCATCTACCTCGGCGCTTTGGCGCTCTTGTTCCGCAATCGAATCGTCCGCGGCTTGTTCACCGCTCTGCTGTCACCTGCAGCTCGCGCCGGGTGGATCTTCGCGCTCATCACGGCTGCGATTCAGATTGCGATCCTGGCGAGCTTCTTCATCCGAGACTTGTCGATCGTTTGGGAGCTGTCCCTCTTCAACTTGTATATGAGCCTCGCAACGGCAGTCGGCGGAGGTGTAGGCGAGGAGCTCCTGTTTCGCGGATACATTGTAACTCGGCTGAAAGCCGGCGGATTCTCGTCGGCTACTCAGGTGTTGGTATCTGGCGCACTCTTCGGTTTGGTGCACGCGTCCTGGTCCGCCACTCAGAATGGGGCAGGCCTCGTTCAGGTCCTCTCGCCGGTGCTCGGGACGTTCGCCTTGGGCGCGTTGCTAGCTCGCGCATTCCAACTGTCCGGCTACCGACTACTACCGGTGGTCGTCGCGCACGGTCTGATCAATCTCGTAATCGAGCCCGCGCTGATCCTGTCCTACTTCACGAGTTGAGCGTCCCATCGAGAACCCTCTACTGCAGACCTTCGCGGCGCGGTCTACGGCCAACGCGATGCTCACGCCGCCACGGGCTCAACCGCACTCTCCCGTACCCGCCAAACTGCGGCGAGGATGGCGGTCACAGGCAAGGCGCGGTCGATGATGGTGCGGCCCTCCGTTCGCCGAGCGACGATTCAGTAGCTCGACCTGGTCCTCGAGAGAGTTCTCCGTATCGTCGATCACGAGCGGCAAAAGCCTGAACGGCGGAAGCGAGATCAGCCTCGCAGAAGTCCGGCCACAGGACGTCGGTGAAGAAGAGCTCAGCGTAGGCCGACTCCCAAAGCAAGAAGTCACTCAATCGTTGTTCTCCGCCCGTGCGGATGAGCAAGTCCACGTCGCGCGTACGGCACGGGGCGTGGATGGCCTCAAACAGGGACCGCTCGAAGGCCTGGCGGGTGGGGGGTATCCCTTCGGCGACACGGCCGGCCGCCGCCAACAGCGCGTCGCGGGCCGAATAGTCGATCGCGACCCGGACGTGGAGAGAGGTTCCTTCGCTCGTTCGCTCCTCGACGTGCGCGATCCTGCGTTTGAGAGGATCCGGGATCCGGTCTCGACGCCCTATCACGCTCAACCGCACACCGCGGTCCGTCAGGCGGGCGCACTCGGAGTCCAGGTGCTTCTCGAACAGAAGCATCAGGTGACCCACTTCGCCTCGCGGACGGCGCCAATTGTCCGAGGAGAAAGCGTAGAGCGTAAGAGTGGTGATCCCCAACTCCGGCGCGGAATCCACCGTTCGCCGGACCGCCGCAGATCCGGCAACATGGCCCGCCGCCCTGGATCGACCTCGTTCGTGAGCCCAGCGGCCGTTCCCATCCATGATGATCGCGACATGGAAACCGTCCTGGCCTCCACTCATCAGCTCGAAGTTCCCAAGTGAGGCTGGTTCCGGTTGTTCAGGCTTCCGCCGCTTAATTAATTCCTCTATCAGAGACGGCTAGCGTCGCTGCTGCTTCGAGAGCACTTCGCGAAACCTCTCTTCGGATCTGTCGATGTAGTTGTGGTAGCCAGCTCGATCGATAAATGGCGCCGCAGGGTCCTCCGCGTCCGCGCGTTCACGCCGCTTACTGTGCAAGTTGAACCAGCTCGCGTGCGACCCAAGGAAGATGTCTGCGGGCAGGCTTCGGAGCGTTTTGAAGCTACGCTCGAAGTCGGACCGGATTCCCGGATAGGTCTCCCGCTCGACCAGCGATACGAACGGAAACAGCTTGAGGCTGCAGATGCTGACGGCAAGCAGCTCGCGATCGCCGTCGCGGACGGGGAACGACCACGACGTGCAGCCGCGCGTGTGGCCGGCGGTGACATGCGCAGTGAGTTCGAGCGGACCGACGCGGATCGTCTCACCGTCTCTAAACCGGTGGTCGACACGCGGGGCCGGAAATCTACTCATCCCGAGGAAGTTGAGAACCCTTAGCGGCCCGCCTAAAGAGGGGTCACGCGCGCCGCCGGCCTCCATGACATCGGCATCGCCTTCGCTGACCCACAGTTCGGCGCCGGACGCCTCCTGCAGGGCGCGAAGTCCGCCCGCGTGGTCGGAGTGCGGGTGCGAGTTGAGCAAGACCTTGACGTCGGCGATGTCGAAGCCGAGCTCGGCTATGCTGGCGATGATCAACGGAGCATTCTCGGGATAGCCGCCGTCGATCAAGATGTGGCCCTCGGGACTGGTGAGCAGAAACGCGGTTACGCCGGTGGCGCCCACGTAGTAGAGGTTGTCAACGATGTGGAACGGCTCATCGGGTATCGAGCGGTTCCGTGTGATCGCCGCGCGCCACTGAGTAAAGGTGACCACAGCAAGAGCGGCCGCCGCTCCGAGCAGTATTGCCCGCGTGCGTGGCCTGGAGATCCGGCGCATCTACATGCTCTCTGAACAGCGGAGGTCTCGCGTCGAGATTGGTCTCGGCCTAGCAGATGCGCCTGGCAGGGTCAAAGTACTTCGTGTCATAAAGTCGCTCCCAAAAAAAAGTTAGTCCTCGCTCGCGGCCTTCAGCCTCTGCCACCCAGCAGTTTCCCGAGGGCCCAGGTCACGCCGACCCCTAATGCACCGCGGATGCGTCTCAGCCACTTCTTCATTCTCGTACGCGCTCGATCAACGCCTCCATGTGGTCCAGATATCGCTGGAGCGCCTGTCGTCCGGTCTTTGTGAGGCGATACTCCGTCCGCGGAATCCGCCCCTCGAAAGACTTTCGTATCTCCACGTAGCCAGCTTCCTCCAGCCGCCTAGCATGAACGCTCAGGTTCCCGTCCGAGGTGTCGAGACGCTCCTTGAGCTCGTTGAACGTGAGAGATACCTCCACCGCGAGTGCGCTTACGATCCCAAGGCGGACACGCACATGGATGATCGGGTCGAGTGCGACAGGATTGGTCTTCCCGGCTTGTACATCGATGCTCGCGGTCGATCCCTTGACCGGGGCCAGGTTCGGGGCCTTGCGGCGGGCTCGCGCACCCTCAGCCACCGTGCCTCCTCGCAATAGTCGTCCCGAAGAGGATGTGCAGCCCCCCGAATCCCACGGCCATCAAGAGATCACCCGCAGCAGGCATCGCGAGAAGCGCAAACACTCCGAGTGCCATGAAACAGATCCCCATCACGGGGACGGTCTTGACCGAGAAGGTGCCGGCCGTGACGACGGCGGCGCCGTAGAGGAGAAGCCATGCCCCCGGAAGAAGCGAGTCAGCTCCGGCCTGCCAAAGCGCTACCGTAAGTACGGCTCCAGCGAGGACAGGAGGCAGGAAGCTCAGAAGGAATTTGCGACCCGCTCCGGATAGGACGGAAAGACCCGCCCGGCGCGCCTTCCGGCGCATTGCGACCGCCCCGATCGCCACAGCGAGCAAAGCCTCGAGCGTCCAAACCAGAAGCCATCCCTCAACAGTCGGCTGGCCCGAAGCGAGCGCCGAGGCGGCCAGAGCGGTGAGTCCCATCCCGACACCACCCCATCCCGGAACCGCCGTGAAGGCGGCGCCCTGCTCCATGGTCCGGCGGATGAAGCGCAAATCGTCTATGGCTCGGTCGCCCAGGGCGATGGGCTCCGGATTCTGATCGACTTGAGAGAGTCTCTGCATGATAGAGACGAATGTGGTCCGCGGCGTTGCG
>JAZDDE010000444.1:0-8957 GCA_036679495.1 Gemmatimonadota bacterium
CGCTGTTGAACACGACGAGCAAGCGCATGGCGTCCCTGGCCGCCTCGCTGACGCTGCTCTCCTACATGGCGACCGCAGTCATCTCGGCCATCGAGGGGATGCACTACACACACTCCTTGTGGCACGGACTGCCGGTCACGGAGGCGACCATAGCGCTGCTGGCCGTCTTCATGATCCTGACCATCATCGGAATCGGCGAGTCGTCCAAGGTCGCAGTCGGGATCTTTGTTTTTCATCTCATTTCGCTGACCGTGCTGCTGCTCGCGGGAGGTCTGTATCTGGCGACTCACGGCTTGGACGTTGCCAAATTCAACTTCGCTCTGCCGGTTGAAGGCGGTCTCACCCGGGCCCTCTTCTTCGGTTTCGCCGCCTCGATGCTCGGTATCTCGGGCTTCGAGAGCTCGGCCAACTTCGTCGAGGAGCAGGCCGAAGGCGTTTTCCCCAAGACCTTACGCAACATGTGGATCGCGGTCACAGTCTTCAACCCCCTGATCGCGCTTCTCGCTCTCACTCTGGTCCGAATTCCCGACGTCGAGGTTCATCAGGAGGCGCTGCTCTCTCACATGGGGTCGATCGCCGGCGGCGGCTGGCTCTCGACGCTGATCTCGGTCGATGCGTCCCTGGTCCTGAGCGGCGCCGTCCTGACCTCGTATATCGGCGTCACCGGTCTGGTGCGCCGCATGACGCTCGACCGCTGCCTGCCGCAGTTCTTCCTGAAGACCAACCGCCGTGGCACCAACCACCGGATCATCATCGGCTTCTTCCTCTTGAGCGTCTCGGTCCTGCTGATCACCAAGGGCGACCTGTTGGCGCTGGCCGGCGTCTACACGATCTCGTTTCTTGCCGTGATGGTGCTCTTCGGCCTGGGCAACATCCTGCTCAAGGTCAAGCGGGAGCGGCTACCCCGCCCGGAGTCCGCGCGGTGGCCGGCGATCATCGTGGCGATGGCGGCGGTCATCCTCGCCCTCATCGGCAACGTCATGCTCAATCCGGACTACTTCCGGGTCTTCCTCGCCTACTTCATTCCCACTGTGGTGGCGGTGCTGATCATGCTCGGGCGCATTGGAATCCTCAAAGCCGTCCTCTACTTCCTGCGCATGATGAGCGAAGCGGTGTCCGGGATGACCTCTAACCTCTCCGAGAGCATTCGCTCCAGAATCTCCGGCATCAGCGGGCAGCAGATGGTCTTCTTTACCCGCGGCGACAACCTCTCGGCGCTCAACAGCGCGATCCTGTATGTCCGCCGCAACGAGCACACCAACCGCATCAAGGTTGTCACCATCGGCAAGGACGAGAGTGTCGTTCCCGAGCGCTTGAAGACCGACTTGGAGTTCCTCGACGAGGCGTACCCGGCAGTCGACATCGAGTTCGTCTTCGTCCCCGGAGAGTTCACCCCCGAGTTGATCAAACAGCTCTCGAAGGACTGGAACGTGCCGATCAACTTCATGTTCATCGGCTCGCCGGGCGACCACTTCCTCTACGGGCTCGCCGATCTCGGCGGCGTTCGGCTCATCATCTGACGGTAGCTAAAGCCACAGCTTCTCTCGACCGAGCTAGCGCTCGCCGGAAAAGCTGTAGGCTCGCAACCATCGAGGCGAGAAAGGGGTTTTCTTCGGGATGGGGTTAGGTCGGGCATGGCCAGCCCGAAGAAAAGGGCTTTCTTGCCTGAATCCACCGGACACGCCCGGCGACTACTGTGGCGGCAACACCTTGCCCGGATTCAGCAGCCCCTGCGGGTCGAGGGCGCGCTTGACCGCCCTCATCACCTCAAGCGCCGGGCCGTGCTGCTGCTCCATCCAGCGCAGCTTCCCGACACCCACGCCATGCTCCCCGGTACAGGTACCTCCCATCGACAGGGCTCTCTCGACCAAGGCTTGATTGAGCGCCTTGGCCTCTTCCAGTTCCGTCTCGGACTCGGGATCAATCACCAACAAGAGGTGGAAGTTGCCGTCGCCCACGTGACCCACGAGGGGTACTGGGAATGAGGCTTGCGCGACCTCAGCTTGGGTCTCGCTGATGCACTCGACCAGCCGCGAGATCGGTACGCAGACGTCGGTCGACATCACCCGGGCGCCCGGGCGGAGCCCCAGCGCGGCGAAATAGACCTCGTGCCTCGCGTGCCAGAGAGTGTGCCGCTCCCCCGCCTCCGTCGCCCAGCGAAACTTTCGCCCCCCGTTGCCGCCGGCAATCTCGGCGGTCGCACGGGCCTGCTCCTCGACCCCTGCCGGAGTACCGTGAAACTCGAAGAAGAGAGTCGGCACCTCGGCGAGTTCGAGGCCGGAGTGCCGGTTGACTGCCGCGACTCCGACCTCATCGAGTAACTCGACGCGAGCGATCGGGATACCCCACTGAATCACTTCAACTGCGGTACGGATCGCGCTCGCCAACTCCGAGAAACCGCAGACCGCAGCCGAAATGGCCTCGGGAATGCCCCGGACCTGGAGGGTGATCTCGGTGACGACGCCGAGGGTCCCCTCCGAACCGATCAGCAGCCGGGTCAGGTCGTAGCCGGCCGAAGACTTCTTCGCCCGACCTCCGGTGCGGATCAACCGGCCGTCGGCCATCACGACCTCCAGGCTGAGCACGTTCTCTCTCATCGTGCCGTAGCGCACCGTCGTGGTGCCCGACGCACCGGTCGCGACCATTCCTCCCAGCGTCGCGTCGGCTCCCGGATCGACCGGAAAGAAGAGACCACGCTCGGCCAGCGCCTTCTCCAGCTGAAGGCGCGTCACGCCCGCCTGCAGCGTGACGTCGAAGTCCTCCGCGTGAACTGCCAGGATCTTGTTCATCCGGGTCAGATCGAGCGAAAGACCACCATGAATCGGCAGCACGTGCCCCTCGAGGGAAGAGCCCGCGCCAAAGGGGACGATCGGCACGGCGTGCTTGGCGCACAAGCGGACGATGGCTTGGACCTCCCCGGAGCTGTCCGGGAAGACCACTCCTTGCGGCGGCGCCGGCGGCAGATAGGACTCGTCGCGTCCGTGCAGATCGAGCACCGACTGCGCCCGAGTGAAGCGATCGCCCAACAAGGTCTCCAACGACTCGACAAACTCGCCGGGGAGCACCGTGGCCGGCGGCGAAGTTGAAGGCATGGGACGAGGTTAGCAAAATGTACGGGTCGGCCTTCCTAAGGCGCTGGGAAACCCGCGGGCTCTGAGGATGCCGACGCCTTGATGTACATCTGCACCAGCGCGGGCCTGACGCACCTCTATCGCACAGACGGCGATGGCAGCGTGACGAGGTGACGGCCCGCTCGGGCCTTTGCCAAGCCCGCTAGCGCCCTATCGGCTTTGGTCGTCCTCGGTACGAAGGCGGTGGCCATCGGTCATGGACGGCGGAGCCATCAGGGCACGGTCGAGGACCAGGCCGAGGTATCGCCGCTTTCGAAACCGTCGGCGAAAATACCCAGCTCGGGTCGGATGACGAAGAGCCCCTCCCCGGTGTCGGTGACGATCACCAGACCGCTGTCGAAGAACGGATAGGTGGTCCAAGCACCGCTGAAGCTGTTCGAGTCGCTCGAAGGCCGGGTGTCGAGAAACGCCACCTCAGTCAGTTCGCCCACCGACAGATCGCCCATCTCGAGGACTCTGAAACCCGCCCGGTAGTTACCCTGGAAGACGTGGTTGCCGCGCACGTATTGGTTGTGATCGGTGGCTCCGGTCGTTGCCGTGTAGGTGCCGGCGAGTGACGGGTTGTCGAGATCTTGGATGTCGAACACGTAGGTCTTGGTGTTGCTGCCGTTCTGTTCGTCACCCTCGTCACCGTGGATGTAGTAGCGATGGTCTTCGGTCATCCAGCCTTGATGCGAGATCGAAGCCCCACCGTAGGGAGTCGACGACAGGGTCACCGGGTTGCTCTTGTCGGTGACATCGACGATACCGACGAGACCTGTGAGGTCGGCGAGGATGCAGATCTCCTGCCCCTGGTGAGCGACATCCGGCCCGTTGTAGACCAGGCAGACCGCATCGTGGACGTTGCCTGCATCCGAGTAGCAGCCGACGAAAACCGGGACGGTCGGGGTGCTGATATCGAGCATGTGAGGCCCGCCGCTGCAGGTGTCATCCGAGACCGGATAGGCAAAGCCGGTGTCAGGGTTGATAGCGATGTTGTGGGCATCAGAAATACCCGCGTAGTGGGCCGTCTCGGCGAAGACCACCGGCGGCGCCACGACGTCGCGCAGCTCGGTCAGGTCGAAGATCTGCATGCCGTGGTTCGAGGTGTCCCCGATGACGAACGCATGGTCGGCGTACACCTTGACGTCCCGGATGAAGGTCTCGAGGCCGTTGTGCGCCGGAAGAGTGCCGATCACGACGGGAGTCTCAGGATCCTCGAGGCTGACAAAAATCGTGCCTTCGACAGCCGCGATAAGAGCGTACTCGACGCCGGTCTGCGGATCCTCCCAGCCCCAGTTATCAGACGCCGCGGCGGTGCCCAGCTGAGCCGACGATAGATGCGACATCAGCGTGACATTGCTGCAGGGATAGATCCCCGCCATGCCGCCTTCACAGGGTACCGCTTGAGCCGAGACGCCGCCGGCGAGGAGAAGCGACAGCGAGCTTGCAGTCAGAACGATTCGTAAATTCATGTGGGGTGACCTCCGAAGGGGAACTACGTCGAGCGTCGCGCTACCTTAGCCGACACTAACGCTTCGAGAGTGAGTCGGCTACGGCACGGTTGTTGACCAGGCCGAGGTGTCCCCGGATTCGAACCCATCCATGAAGACATCGGCTATCTGGAAGAAGGTCATCATCCCCAGCGCCGAGTGCTCCAGGATATGGCAGTGCGCCAGCCAGCCGCCCGAGGTGTTCTCGCCGGGAACCTTGCCGGCTGCGGCGATCTGGCCTACCCGGCCCTGGTCGCGGAAATTGACGGCGAAACGCGCAATGCTCCAACTACGCAGCCGTACCGTGCCCGGCCGGCGCTTGATCAGGAAGGTGTCCTTGTTCTCGAGGTGCGTCGCGGGCTCGATGTAGTTGCGGTCGGGATCGTCGGGGAAATCCAGATCGACGAACTCCGTCTCGATGTGCTGGAAGCCCCAGCCATGGGTATGAAAGTTGTGGTGGGAGCCCGTGAGGTTCTTCACCTCCCAGATGTAGGTCCCGTTGGTCAGCACCGAGTGCACATCGCGCGGCGTCAAGGCTTGGAACGGCTTGCCGGGCGCTTGAACAAAGAAGACGGTCTCGCCGGTGTCCCAGTTGGGAATCGTGTGCCCCATGACCAGCGGCAGTTTCGGTGCATCCGTAGTGTCGATCTGGGTCAGGCTGGTCAATGGATCCGGCGGTATCCACTCGGTTGGCCCCGGAGGTCCATCGGTAACAACCAAGCCAAAGTGGATCACCTCGTTCGAGCCATCCGGAATGTTGTGGGCCAGGACCACCGTGCCATCCGGCAGAAAATCCACGCTGTGGCGGCCCCGTTGAGTGTCGTGCCAGGCCCAGGTGAAGGGACCCTCGTCACCTTCCAAGATCAACACTACGTCGGCGCGCTCAGCGGGACTCAGCAGAAGCCCGGTGGTCGGATCCGGGTCGGACTTGTGTTCCGACACCGGCCCCCCGACCGGAGGCGTGCCGAAGCCTGAGGGCGGAACCAGAATGGCGTGCTCGATCAGGCCCTGATCGCCACCGATCCGCCACATTGGGACGTGGGGGATCGACACTCGCATGAAGCGGGCGTTGGCAACGTTGAAGACTCGCAACCGGTGCGGCACACCCTGTTGCAGCGTCATCACGGGAAACCGGACCCCGTTGAGCAGGAAGGCATTGCCCTCCCTCCCGTTGAGCTGTTCGATCGCCACTTCCTCACGAGTACCGAGGAAGGGCTCGACGACCTGGCCGTCGTCGTCGAGCCAGATGTCGTCGAGCATCAGCACATGCTCATCCTCTGGCAGTTTCAGAATAGCGTCCTGGACGGGGTCGTGAACGATCAGCGCGCCATAGAGCCCCTTCTCCACCTGCACGTGGGTCTGGATGTGCGGGTGGTACCAGAACGTGCCCGCGAAGAGAAGCGGAAACTCGTAGCGGAACGTGCCGCCGGGGGGGACCGCACCCTGCGAGATGTTGCTGCCGTCCATATTGGCCGGGGGTTCGAGCCCGTGCCAATGGATCGTAGTTTCGACCGGCAGGTCGTTGCACAAGTGAACGATCAGCGTGTCGCCGACGTTGGCCTCGATCATCGGCCCCGGGAGAACGCCATTGTAGGTAAAGACCTCGGTGTCGTTGCCGGTATTGAAGTCCCACAGCGCTTCGCGCGCGGTGAGAAATATCTCGACCACTTTGGGATCCGGGTTCACGTCCGCGGCCAAGGCCGGCCGCACCACGCCGTCGAAACTCGCCGGAGCAGCGATCTCCCCCGGATCACAAACACCTGCGAAGGCGGCGGCGCTGGCGGTGCACCAACCCGCCAAGGCGCACACGATGTGTCTTCGCTCCATCCTCACGTTACCCCCTCGAACCGAGCCCAAGCCTACCGCACCGGACCTCCCGCCGGCGCGTCCGACAACGGTAGCCGCAGGGTTCCCTGGAGCCGAGGGCTGGGCCTGCCTCCGAAGCCCTATTGCCTACCAGTATGGCAACAGCCTCTTTGTTGATCACTATGAGGCATGGGAGAAGACGTCACCGACGAAAGCAGCGGAGCTGTTCTTCATTCAGGCCACCGTTATCTACACGACGATCGCGAGAGCCGTGCAGGAGGCTCTTGACCAGTTCGTCGGCGAGCAGTACGAAATAGCGACAGCACAGGTGAATGCTCGGGACGTGTTCAAGGTCAAGGGAAGCTAGAGGATGCCACTTTTTACTCCGGAGTTCACCAATCCTCACTTCATCGCAAAACCAGATGCGAAACGCAGATGGATAATCGCGGTTGTCGTAGCGATCGCCGTTGGTGTCGGGCTGTTCCTCGGCGGCATGGGAGATCGGATGGGAATGGGCTTTGCCCTCTTCCAACTGGTGTTTGGGCTTTACATCGGATTTGCGTGGACGTGGGGCTTCGTACTTCTTTGGCCGCACACGAAGAAGCTGTCGAAGGGTTGTTCCCTCCTGGGTCGTCTCGGTCTGTACATCGCACTGATAGCGACGCTAGCAGTCTCGGGTTTCGTGGGTTTTTTCGTGGCCCCGTATCTGGCCTACAAGAATTGGCAGGCGTTGCAGAAGAGCTAAGTGGAAGCTCTCGGATGTTTGGCCGTGTTGGCCGTCGTTGTGGTCATGGTCGCTGTGGCGATTCAGGACAGCAGTGCCGGCAAGGAACGACGACATGCCGAGATTCAGGCTGCAGCAGAGGCCGATCTTGCATTTGAAGCGGCGAGTTGTTGGCTCTGGACCGACGGATCATCGTAGCCGGAAGTCTTCAAGTGGTCGCTGTCTGAGTGGCGTTATTTACCCGACCCGCGTTACGAAATGGGCCTCGCCCTCGATAACCCCCGCCTCGACCCCGGTGGCCACCGCTTCCGGCGCCTGCATGAAGGCCTCCGCCCTGCCGCGGTCTTCGACCTCGAACAGAAAAAACACCTCGGTCGGCTCGTCGATCGACTGCCACACGGTAGCCAAAGTCAGTCCTGCTGCCTGAGCTGGCTCCGAACCCTGGTCGAAGATGCTCTTCCAGTGCTCGAAGTCCTTCACTTTGTTACGGACTAGCAACTGCATCGTCTGTCCCCCATTTGTCATCGACTCAGGACCCCGCCCACTTGCTTTCTCTGAGAGGCGGCACCTCCACGAGCGGCGTTAGATTCTAGCTCCTCGGTACGGACTCGCAGGTGTCCACACCCTCTCACGCACATCGGCCTCGACGCTGCATGCCCGCTGGAATAGGTCCTAGCGGCTCGATATCCAGGATTCGTCGAACACGGAGCAGGTTCGCCAATCAAGACTGCCGCCCCCCGGGAAGGTCTGTTAGAGCTTCAGCGGAATCGTCGTCGAGCACTGTCTGGCCGGGAAAAGCTCAGCCGCAAGTCGGCGCCCACGCTGCGGGGTCGTCCGAGATGGGCTAGGCAATCCAAGATGGAAATGGAACAACCTGTCCCTCAGCGGCCGTCAGTCGCAGGTGCCCATCTCGGGCTCGAAGCCATCGGGTAGATAGCCTCCCCACTCGAAACGGCCCTTCGATCCGCCACTCACGACGACGGCCTCGGCCGCGGTGCCAGGGTCGAGCTCGAACTCGAGCTGCACAGGCTTCGTCCCAGCTGGTGCATTGATCTGCTCAAAGACCGTGTCCGAGACGCTGGTGAACACCCAGGGCGCCATGTCGTCCCACTGGGCGACTGCCCGCAGGACGCCGCTCTTGTTGCAAGTCTCCGAGATCATGAGCGTGCGATCGGAGCCGCCGACCTCGGCGAACTGGAACCTGAAGCGCGCCAGGTCGTCGCGCCGCGCAACCCGAGGGCTCGAAGCACCGGGCGACGCCTTCAGCACCTGGCCCCCAGAAAGCGACGCCAGTTTTTCCTTCGAGTAGGCGTGCTCAGGGTCCGTGTTCAGGGCTACCTCGTACATGCTCTTCGCTTTCGAGGCGTCGTCCCGTGCGAGGGCGATGTCGCCATGCGCGGCCCAGAGGTCGGCGCTGACTTCGCCGGTCACCTGGGAGGCCGCCATCTGGAGGAACGAGAAGACGACCTCCGCCAGCGTGTCGTTGCCCGCCGCCAGGTACTCGCGCCCCAGGGCGATGACGTCGGATTCGTCCACCTCATACTCGCTGAGACCCTCTGAGTAGAAGGTCATCAACGCCACGTTGGCTTGCGCCGCGTCGTCGCTCTCTTCGATCAAGGCTCGCATCTTGCTGGCGAGGGCAGACTCCCCCTCCGGGGAGTTCCCTCCGGCCTGGTGCGACTCCGCGGTGGCCGTGCGCTCCGGTGCGGAACCGCTAGCGGCGCTCCCCCGCTCCGCCGAAGGCCCGGGCTCTCCCGCGCACGCCAAGCTCTGAATGCCGGCAAAGACCATCGCCAGCGCTATTGCGGCCCGTCGCTTGCTCGT
>JAZDDE010000445.1:0-11412 GCA_036679495.1 Gemmatimonadota bacterium
TAGATACCTGTACCCCTCCACGTCATCCGGAGGGAGCGGTTGCTCCACGAATTCGACTCCGAAATCGGCGAGCTGGCGAATCCGAGTTTCTGCTTCGGCTGCCTCCCACCCAGCGTTGGCGTCGACACGTAGCGTTTTGTGGGGCACGGCTTCGCGGATGGCGGCTAGAATCTCAGTATCATCCGGCGTCCCGACTTTGATCTTGAGGACGGGATATTCCGTAGCGGCCTCCGCTTTTCTCGCCATCTCATCCGGTGGGCCCAGCCCGATCGTGAACGAACTGATCGGAGAAGCCGTGCTGTCGAGACCGAGCGCCTGCCAGGTCGGCATACCTGCACGCTTGCCGATCAGGTCGTAGAGCGCCGATGTGACCGCGGCGTGCGCAGAGGGATTCCCGGCCACAGCGGCTCGCAGATCCGCCTCTATCTTTTGCATCGCTTCGGGAGCCTGCGCGGCTTCGATCACCGGCCGCATGGTTTCAATGGCTCGGCCTACCGTCTCCGCGCTCTCACCGTAGTACGATGCCGGGTCGGCTTCGCCCCACCCTTCCGTGCCGTCCAGCCCGATACGCACCCAGACCACTCGAGCCTCCGTCTGCGTCTCGCGGCTGATTCGAAACGGAGACGCGGGCTCGACCGTGATGATCTCCCATTCGAGCTTCATCCGCGGGTCCTCACGGCAGCGACCTTCAAGCGGTCCACGGTTCCAGTTGGATTCGGTGCGGCGAGACCTCGGGGCCATCGACACCCATGTGTACGTTGATCTCCGACCGGATCCCCCACCGGCCCTCGAAGTACACACCCGGCTCAACGGAGAAGCCGATTCCACGTACAAGGCGGCGATCATCTCGGGTTTCCACGGAATCGAGATTGGGACCATACCCGTGATTCACCCGGTCCATAGCGTGGCCGGTCCGGTGGAAGAGGACGTCCTCGAAACCTGACTCGATCAGGATTCGGCGGGCCTCGGCATCGACCTGCGCTCCGGTGGGGCCAAGTTCGCCGTCATAGTGATCCGCGATGAACGCTACGGCACCATCGCGCGCGGAGCGGACGGCCTGCCACGCCTCCATGAAGCCTTCAGGCGGGTCGGCGCCCAGGAAGCCCATCCAGGTCTGATCGGCGAACACCGCCTCCGGTTCATCTTTGACCCGACCCCACAGATCAATCAGCAGAACGGACCCGGGTGTCAGATCCGATGTAACCGTCTCACTGGGAAAGTAATGTGGATTCGCGCTGTTGGGACCGGTGCCCACGATCACTCCTTCGGCGCACACGTTTCGGCGATCCAGCTCTGCCAGTATCCAGGAAGCGACCTCATACTCACCGATCCTCTCTCCCGCGACCACCGTGTCTGCGGCCTTCCTGAACGCGGCCTCCGCGGTCTCGGCCAACACTTCGGCTGCCGTCAAGTGAAGGGATCGCCCCCGCTCGCTCCACTGCGAATACGTGCGCGACAGGAGGTCGGCGCTGCTCACTACCCGAACCCCGAGTCCTTGTATCATTTGCAGTACACCTGCGGGCACGTTGTCGATGAACGGAACCGCATCCATCTCGGATGTTTCCATTGCGATGGTCCCGCAGCCGTTCAACATGTCGCCGAGCGTTTTTTCCAACTCCTGCCAACTGACATAGCTGCTCAGCTCTCCAAGCCATCCATCGAAGTGCATCAGCTCGATTCGGTGGGCCAGCGCCCTTGGCGGCTCTCCGGGTTTGAGTAGTACGAAGTATCGGCGAGAGATTCCGTCTGGGAGCCCGGTCAGCTCGGCTGTAACACGGTTGCGGGCCTCCAGGTCGTACAGCAACCAACCGTCGAGTCCAGCCGCGGCGATTTCGCGTTCAGCGGCTTGAATAAAGTCCGGGTCCAGTTTGGCTATCAACACGTCCTCCTAAGTGTGGCAAAGTTCGGTCAGTGCCCGCAGGTGAGCCAGAACGTTGACACCCAGTTCGGCCGAATTGTACCCGCCCTCCAGAAGCGAGACGATCCGACCTTCGACTGTGGTGTTCGTTCTCTCGGCCAGGCCGAGGGTCAGCTCGCGAAAGTGTTCGGCTCGCAGCGTAAAGCCGCCCAGGGGATCATCCACAGCCGCGTCGAATCCGGCGGAAATGAGCAGCAGGTCCGGCTTGAATGATGAAAGAGCCGTGTCGGCCGCCCTCAAGAGCGTCCCAACGTACACGGCGGGGTCCAGACCGGGCCCGAGGGGACAGTTCATCGTTGTCCCTTCACCGAGCCCGCCGCCGACCTCTCCGGCCGCGCCGGTGCCGGGAAAGTGCGGCCACTGATGCAACGAGAGGTAGAACACATCAGGGTCTTCATAGAAAATGTCCTGAGTTCCGTTTCCGTGGTGCACGTCCCAGTCCACGATGAGGACTTTCTCTGCCAGGCCCGTACTTATCGCCACACGGGCGGCGAGCGCCACATGATTGAACAAGCAGAACCCCATCGCCCGATCCCGCGTCGCGTGATGACCCGGGGGACGGATGGCACAGAAGGCGGACTTGAACGAACCGTCCATCACAGATCGGACAGCGGTGAGCGCTGATCCCGTGGCGGCCAAGGCAGCCTCCCAGCTTTGCCCGCAGACAACCGTGTCTGGTTCCAGATGGACGAGCTGCCCGGTCTCCGCCGCCCGATCGCAGGCGGCTCGGATCCGGTCGACGTGATCGGACGAATGTGCGAGGGTGAGGTCAGCCGGGTCGGCCGGCGCGCCTTCGATCGGCTCGACCAACTCGTGGAGCTCGGGCAGGGCCGCGGACAGGGACTGCATCACCGCCCGCAGCCGACCCTGATGCTCCGGATGCTGCCAGCCTGTGTCGTGGAGGCTGCATGCTTCGTGATGTACGAAAGCGACCCTACCCATTCCGCTCCAGTCACCCACTTGTTGAAAGGAGACGCGACTCAGTCTAGCTTTGGCTCGACCGGATGACGCCTACACCGAAATTCGAGAGCGTGACAATCTACACTAGCATGCCTGAAGATCTACCAGCCTGGGCGGGATTCGCTCTGTGCGCGGCCCTGGGCTTTGGACTGGCGGCGTGCGACGTCCAGTGGGGCGGAGCACAGATCGCTCTCGTCGATCCGGCCCCGGAGACCGAGGTGGCCGAAGAAGCGTCCGCCCAGCCCGAACGAGTGTCCCTGCCCCTGGAGCCGCTGCTCTTTGCCGTCGGGTTGAATTCAGACGGCGCGCGCGCCGTACCTGTAGCCCGATTGGTGGATGAAGGGCTGGCGGACCTTGGCACATCGGCCGGCGCCGATGAAACGTTTTGGCCACGCTTCGAGGGGACGCTTCAAGCGGCTGGAACCGAGCTCGGGCTGTACGCCAGCGGAACTCGGGTTGGCTCACTCGTCGTAGACTCATTGATCGGCGGCGGTGCTGGAGAGTGCCCGGCAGCCATGTCCGTGAGCATACTCCTGCTTCCTGGTTCGGCGGCGCCGCAAGCTGCTTTCGCTCACGCTGTGCGATTCGACTCACAGCTTCAGCCGGTCCGGGCGAGTCGGGTTGATAACCGAATGCGCGCTTCGGGCCCGGTGCTGGCGGAGCGGCTGTTGACGAGCGCGGGTGAGAACCGTCCCTACCTGGCCCAACGAACGTCGATGGGAGCGATCGCGTACGGCGCCGATCAGCGCGACGCGATGGTGGCCACGTATATCGTCAATGATCGACTCGAGGGTCCGGCGCCTCGCGGCGAGGCTTCGTCCGTGTTCTTTCTGGCTCGGTTCGAACCCAGCCGTGGGTACGTACCGGTTTGGAGTGAGGTGCGACGGTACGGCCAGGGCAGCGGGAAGGAATCGTTTACTTACCTCGAGTCTTTCGCGGCGGGATTCGGACGGGTGGACGTTCTGGTGCGCAACGATGGACAGTCACGCCGGCTGGCCGCCGGCGTCGCCCGGGAACGCGACCGGCAGTTGGACTGGCTGGATCCCGGTAACTGTGAGCCGCTGCGGATGATCGGCCTGGCGCCAGCGGAGCCCGTGGCCCAGGAGCCTGCGTCGGCAGAGGCTGTGGAAACGCGGCCTCCCGCGGCCCGACCCCGGCGGCAAGAGCGTCAGGTACAACAGCAGCCTACGCCAGATCCCGAACCTACGCCGGATCCGGAGGCTACCCCAGATCCCGAACCTATGCCCGATCCGGCACCCGTACCTGAACGGGTGGATTCGACAGACGAACAGGCCGATACGGTTCCGCAGGACTCATCCGGGCAGGCCGCTCCCGCACCTTCCGTTGGCGGAGTCTAGTCGCCGGGTTCAGCTCGCTGCGGCCAGGCTCTTCAGGATAGAACCGGATTCCCCGTCGCGCAGTTCGCGCAGAGCTCGATCACGAAGCTGACGCACTCTCTCACGTGTGACACCGAGTACCTGCCCAATCTGCTCCAGGGTGTGGGAAGATTCACCCTGCAGACCATAGTACAACCGTACCACCCGGGCGTCTCGTGGGCGGATGGACTGCAGCGCCACCGCGATACTCTCCTGGGTCACGCGGTTCTCGAAATTCTGTTCGAGGCTGATTTCATCGGTTAGAAACCGCTCGATGAGCTGGTTGTCCGCGTCGTCGCCCACCGGTGCATCCAACCGCACTTCCGTCACGTTTAGCGCCAGGAGCATCTCTACGGTTGATTGCCGGAGTTCTGCGCCTTGGGCGATCTGCTCTGCAGTCGGTTCGCTGCCGAATCGCTGGCGCAGGTCATTACGAACCCGGACGATCTTCGAAAGTTCTGTGGCCCGGTTCAGCGGAAGGCGAACGGCGCGACTTTGCTTCGCCAGTGCGGCGAGGATTGCCTGACGGATCCACCAGACGGCATAGCTGATGAATTTGACGCCGTGATCAGGGTCGAATTTTCGGGCCGCCGTGATCAGGCCGACGTTGCCCTCTTGGACAAGATCGGCGAACGCCATGCCGCGGTTCTGATATCGCTTGGCCACGGAAATTACAAAACGCAGGTTGGATCGGATCAGAGTCTCGAGGGCCGCCGGATCGCCCGCACGAGCCAGGCGAGCGATGCGGTCTTCTTCTTGAGAGTCAAGCAGGTGGTGCCGGCTGAGATCGCCCAGATACAGATCGATCGAGGACGAATAGTCCTGGCTAGGGGTCCATCTCTGCTGCCGTGCCGCATCAGCGGACATCACACGGTACCTCTTGATAGGCGGCGCAGGAACTGCATAGCGTTGTCGCAGCTTCAAGCTAGGAGGGGGGTTTCACCTCGTCAAACGGCTATTGATCTTGCTTGTCCAAGCGTGTTCAGAGCCGTAGATAGGGGCGTATGGCTGACTATACTTGGACCTGGAAAGCCCTGAGCGACACCGGAAAGGTGCGGGCCGAGAATGAGGACTCGGCGTTTGCTTCTCCAGAAGTAGGAGTCTTCCTGGTTGCAGACGGCATGGGAGGGCACGCCGCCGGCGAAGTGGCCAGCGCGATCGCCGCACGCACGATCGGCGACAGGCTCTGTGCCCACACCGGCGACTCCGACGGCTGCGCAGCCGAGCAAAGCTGGTTTCTAGATGCGTTTGCTGACGCTGAAAAATCCATCGCCGAAGAGGCCGACGCACACTCGGAGCGGCGGGGCATGGGCACGACGGCCAGCGCCCTGGTCCTGAACGAGGACGGCTGCTATGCCATCGGCCACATCGGAGACAGCCGCATCTACCTGTTTCGGGCAGGAGACCTGGACCAGCTGACTCAGGACCACTCCTGGGTCCAGGAGCAGGTCTCGCAGGGCCTGATTTCTCCGGAGCAAGCCAGGGGACATCCACAGTCCAACATCATTACGCGAGCGCTGGGAGCAAGCAGCAGCGGCTCCCCCGACGTGTATCGGGGTGAGTCGCGGGCCGGCGATGTGTTTCTGATGACAACGGATGGACTCACCGACATGTTAACCGACGATGAGATCGCCGGGTTCATCGGCGCGGAAGACAACCTGGATCGTTTGGCGTCGACGCTCATCGACCGCGCCAACCGAGCCGGCGGCCGCGACAATATCACGGTACTCCTGGTCCGAATGGAGACGACAGGCGCCTAGCCGGCCAGGAGTGGTTCTCCCCGTTCCAGCCGGCCTAGCACTTCTTCCTCGGTCATCACCAGTAGGTCCAGCAACGGGCCGGCGTCTATGGAGTCCAGCCGCTCCAGCGTAAATACGCGCAGACCCCGCGTTGTGTGATGCAGGGAGCGGCTGAGCCTGGGAAGATCGATCAGCCCTTCCTCACCGGCGGACGTGAGCCGCCGCACCTCTCCGTGCCGGCTCACCAGCAGGATCCGCAGTTCCAGCATGTTCGGATTCGCCGGATAATCCAGAAAGACGGTGCCGGGAGCCTGTCCCCACTGCTCGGCCAGGCTGTCCTCTACTTTTCTGACCAGGTCTCGGCGTCCTGGAATCCAGCTGGCCATTGGGGCGGGAATCTCGTCCGCTAGTAACTCAATGGCCCGCTTCGGGAGCCTGCGATCGGCCAGGGCTCGGAGCAACACACGGGTCAGGGATGACTCCGTTTCATCCCGGGAGCGATTTCTGATGAGGCCGAGTAGTTCCTCATCTGTTCGACCGGGAAGTTCTTCAGCCTCCAGGACGCCGGTCTCGAGCGCCGACTCCACCAACCTGCGGAACGTGACCGTCGCGGCCCTCACGCCATGGTGCCAGTAGACATTTCGGAACATCTGGTACTTGGCGAAGAGAAGCGACTCCAGGGCGCTGATTCCCTTCTCGGTCACGGCGACCTCGAGGCCCGCACCCTCGTGCTCTTCCGCCAGCGTAAGCGAGTGCAGAAGTCTTTCCACGTCGACCGCGCCGTATGGCACTCCGCAGAAGAAACTGTCACGCCGTAGATAGTCGATCTTGTCCAGATCCAGCGATCCAGAGATCAATCCCTGCAAGGGGTGGGAAGACCTGCCACGAATCAAATCTCCAACCAACCGTACGGCGTCATTGTGAACCCGTTTCAGGGGCTCTCGAATGGCCGGGGTGTCTAGAAACCGGCTGGCCATTTCCTCGTGGTGGCCGGGAATATCCCGCGGTTCGAGTTCCTCCATGGCGTGTGAAAACGCGTAGTGCCCGACATCGTGAAGAAGAGCTGCGAGCGGGATCAGGGGCACCGTGGCCAGGTCTTCCGGGGCCAGATTAGCGCCCAAATGGTCAGGCCCTGTAAGGTTGGCGATCGCCCGCCGGGTCAGGTGATACACGCCCAGAGCATGGAGGAAGCGGGTGTGCACGGCTCCGGGGTAGACCAGGTGCGCGAATCCCAGCTGTTTAACGCGTCTCAGTCTCTGAAACTCGGGCGCGTCGACGATCGCGGCAGCGGCGGGATCCAGGTCGATATTCTGCCACACCGGATCCCGAACAGTGCGTGCCCGCATAGGCGGCCGCATGACCGTGCTAGTAAACGGCTTCGGCAAGTTCCGCCGGAAAGTCGTCGAACCGTGCGAGCCAGCCCACACGCTCCAGCCGAAGCTCAGCCAATCTCCCGGCCAATTCGTCCGACTCGAAGTTCTCGGCCAGGCGGAATTTTGCGGCATCCACTCCAGGAACAGAGGCTGGGGTTTCGAGTCCCGAGGCGTCGTCGCGCTTCCAGTCGATTTCTTCGCGGGCGATCGCCCGGAGAATGCCGACCGTGTCTGAGAGCTTGATCTTCAGGGCGTCTTCACCTTCGCCTATCTTTCCGGTGTTGAGGATATAGCTGCGCATTCCCGGATTGGCTTCCAAGATCTCATGGAAGATGCTCCCCTCCTCACCCTTGGGACCGACGATGAACGGGTTGGTGCCCACACTGCGCACCGGCTCGCCCTTGGCGCTCGGATCCGCCGCAGACGTTTTGATCGACTCACCGAGCATGAACGCCACAGCGGCCTGCCCGGAATTGAGCCGGCAAACGGCGGGCATCAACGGATTGCGCGTGATGAAGTAGATGTGCGTCACGCGATCCACGTCGATCGTGTCGTCTGTGTTGAGCACCGCGTCGATGGGAACGACAGCACGGCCGTTGCTGGTGAGCTCCTCGTTGTAGAAGTCGACGGTGCCGTCTTCCCCCACCCATACGTTCTCAAAGATCGCGCGCGGGCTCACGGCTGAGCCGAAGAGCGCTCCCTGGTCTTCAGGGTTGAGGCCATCCGTCTTGATATAGAAACCCCCACCCTCGGTGCCTTTGCAGAAGCCATCCGGTGCGAGGATTACCACGTCGTCCTGTCTGACCCGAACATATTCTCCGGCTGACTCGTCAAGGTCGAAGCTATGACATGTGAGACTCGTTTTTCCGGTCCCGGACAGCCCGAAGAATAACAGGCCGCTCCCCTTCAACTGGCCGTCAACCGCACTCTTAGCTACTACGACTTTGCTCCCCGCATGCAGCCCCAGCCGCCCCTCTTGTTTGGCCCGGTACATCGTCTGACGCAGAAAGGACTTTTTGATTTCGCCGTAGTAGTCGGAGCCGAGCACGTACGTGACACCCTCATTCGTATCCACAATGATGGACCGGCCGCCCGGCCATTCCGGCACATCGATCGTGATGAAGTCCGGCTCATCTGTCGGTGTAGAAGTCGGGTACAGACTCGATTGAAGCATCAAGGCGAGCCGGGCATATTCCCGGGTCACGTACAGGCGGCAATGGAGAGACCCCATGCCGGTGGACATGCCCATGAGACCGTCGAGCTGTATTACTTCCTTGTCCCGCAGGTAGGCCTTGACCTCTTCGATCGTTTGCAAGTCGGCGTCCGTAACCTGACCATCGACCGTAGTCCGCGTATCCGCCGCGCCGCGAGATCTGAACTTGGTCACATACGAGGCGCTGCCGAACTGCGTGGTTCGCTCGTGGTGCCGGGCCAAATCACGAAGTTCATCCGGTTCCGGATTCGCTATTGTCCGTTCGAAGCCAGGGACACTCTTGGCAGATATGGTCAACATCGCATCACCGTTGTTCGCTGAAGCCTTTATTGAGGGGCGTCAAGATGCCCGATGCCTGCCGGCGCCGCAATAAAGACAAGTTCCCTCGGATGGGAACGCGCGGTGAGGTGACCGGTATCTACTGTCCGTGAATTCAAGCCTCTCAGTGCGCAAATTCGTCCGGAGATTTGTCAGCGTGTTCGCTGTCGCCCTCGCGGGGCACCTCCTCGTCGCCGAACTCTCGGCACAGGAAGTAGCCCTGGGGTGGGGCGAGGCGGTCGGTGCGTGCGAGCCGGGCCGGAGCGGCTTTACGCCGACCTGGAATGACGCGCGGACCCGGAGCGTGGTGGAATCTGCCATCGAGGCCCGCCAGCAACCGTACGCCGAGCCTTCTCTCGGCCCATTTCGCGCGGAAGCTCAGGGCCATGTCTTCTTCTATGCCGACCTCGGGGATGAATCCCCACGGTGGCTGATCCGTTCTGACCAGGTCGCTCTGGAACTGGACTGGCTGGGGCGCGGCCGTGCCCTGCAGACGATAGTCGGCCGGCGCCACACCACCAGTTTTCCGACTGGCATCCGATACCACATGGATCATCTGGTTCTCGCCGTAGACAACTACGGCGATAGAATCAGCGTCGGCGAGGGCGACGAGGTCAAAGAAGTACCGCATCCCATGACCGCACATGGGTTTGAATTCTACGAGTATCGCTTGACGGACTCCCTCGGCATCAAGGTCAAGGAACAGGTCACGCACGTATACCGCGTGCAGGTCCGTCCGCGTTGCCCGGAGGATCCGGGCGTCGTTGGCACAGTGGACGTGGACCGCGATACGAAGGCGCTCGCCCGGCTCTCTCTGACGTTCACTCCAAGCACGTATGTCGATCCGGACGTCGAGTACGTCACGTTGCTGGTGGAAAACCAATGGATGAACCAGCGGATGTGGCTCCCGTACGAGCAACGCACCGAGGTTCGTCGCCGCACCAAGTACTTCGATCTGCCACTGGGCGGAACGATCGTCGCCAATCTTCGAGTGCTCGAGTACGACTTCAGTCCACCCGGCGACCGGGAGGTCCAGCCAGGTGATCATATTGTGACATTGCCAAAGCGGGATCTGGAACGGTTCGCCGGCTGGGAGTCCGGAGCGATCGACGGCATGCCCAGGGACATGCGGGAAGATTCGATTAGACTCGCAGCCGTGCGGCATCAGGCTCTAGCGGTAGCCGCCCGCAGATACCTGGGCGGGAACTCCCGGGTGCGGCCCTTTCTGTCCACGGTGTCCGATGGTGTCCGGTTCAGGCGCGCCGAGGGACTGGTCATGGGTCTTGGAATGCGCGCGGAGCTGAGTGGAGCTCAGAATGTCGTCGCCTGGGCAGCCTTCCCGTTCGAGCGGCTAGAGCCGGAAGCCGAAGTGCGGATCGCGTTCGACGATGTCCGCGTCCGAGGCTCGGTCGGCGCCTATTACAATCGCCTGAAGGATATCGGCCCGTTTCGGGCTTCGTCTGGTCTGGTCTCAAGCATCGGTGCCGCTGTTCGGGGCGACGATTTCCTGGACTCATATTTCGCTGATGGCGTCGAACTGATTATCGACCTCCCCCTGTGGGGTGGGCGTACACAGCTCGGTCTGAATTTCGAGGAGCACAAGGAAGCAGCGCTTCTGGGGAGTCCGATAGGAGGGGTAGTCGCGCGCCCCGTCAGGCCGATCGAAGAGGGTAAAGAGCTCGCCGTCACGCTGAGTACTGAGCAGTTTCTAGGCAGCGGGCTTGGAAGCGTGTGGAGGGCGCGTGCTCGAAGCAGACTGGTCGCGATCGGCGACTTCGGATACTCGCGCTGGGTATTCGGAATTCACGCCGCGCCGGGCGGGCCCGAGGCACCGTGGACGTTTGAGATGGACGCGGAGACGGCGCTCACCACGGGGGTGCTTCCACCCCAGCAGACGCTCCTCATCGGGGGGCGGGGGACGGTTCCCGGCTGGCCATTCCGCGGCTGGGGGGGCGACAAAGCACTCTATCTTCGAGCTGCGATATCGCAGAAAACGCGGTTTCCGTGGGTGCGGCTGCGACTGCTCGGCGCCACGGGCTGGTCTGATCTTTCCTCAGTAGGTCAAACCGCCGGAGCCGTGGTCAGCGTTGGAGATTCCAACGGTTTTCGCTCCTCTCTGGGAGGCGGGGTCGCCCTGTTCTATGACCTGGTGCGGATCGACGCAATGCGGGGACTCGGTGAGTTCGGCGAGTGGGAATGGATGATCTCCCTCAATAACGCCTTTCGGAAGGTCCTCTAGCAAGAGACTCCGCGCCAGGCGCGCTACTGGTCGCTCTTGCAGTCATACCACGTCTTTCCGCTGCCCATGTCGACCCGGAGCGGCACGTCGAGATCGATTGCTTCCTCCATTTCCTCCCTTACCGCGGTCGACACAGCGCTGAGCTCCGCCTCCGGTACCTCCAGCAGGAGTTCATCGTGGACCTGTAGCAGTAGACGGCCACCTGATCCTGAGAGACGATCGTCGATGCGTATCATCGCAAGCTTTATCAGGTCCGCCGCGGTACCCTGGATAGGG
>JAZDDE010000446.1:0-7242 GCA_036679495.1 Gemmatimonadota bacterium
GATGAGTTGATGCGGGATCCCGCCGGCCTGAAAGTCCATCACGGCATAGTCACTGATCTCGAACGGGTGATCGATGAGTTCATCGTAGTCGCCGGCTTGATAACGACCGAAGCCTCTATCATCCACATCGACCGGTGTCATCGCAGTCGCGACGCGCCATTTCGCACCGCGGGGATCTTTTGGCGGCTCGAGTAGCAGCTCGGTGGGCTCGTGTTCCTGACCGTGCGGACTCAGGAACAAGCAGGTGCCGTTAAAAAAACTGCGCGTGCCGTCCAGATACGCCCCACGCACGGAGAGATCCAACGCGTAAACCTCGATCGTAACTACGAGCTCCGCGCCGGCATTGCGGCAACACCAGGTACTTTTATCGACCTTCTCCACCGCGAGCGCGCGACCGGCGGACTCTGCGCGAATACTGACGACGTGGCGTGCATACTCTCTTAAAAGGTAACTCCCCGGGATCCACGACGGCAGCATGAAACGCTGCTTCACCGCCGGGTTCTCCAATCGACATTCTACTTCGTAGTAATGCCGATTGAGGTCAGCGTGACACAAACGATAGCGAATCAGGGCCCGTTCTCCTCAGCCAATGGGGTAGCGAACGCTAGCTTGTCGCGGCATTAACGGCCGGACGAGCGGCAATCATCTCGCTCCAGCGCGTCAAGTTGTCACGACCGCCGGCTGGATCTGTTCCGACTGCGCGCTTCGCGAACCCTTGGTATACATAGGCCGCGATGTCTGCGTAGGTGAACCGGTCCAATGCTACATAGGGGCTTTCGCCCAGACGTCGATCCAGCTTGTCGAAGAACACTTCAACTCGTTTTCGCCCTCGATCGACCAGCGCCTCGATCTGCTCAAAACCTTGCGGTCCCGCCAGCGCTCGCCCCTTAAAATACTCTTGGCCGTTTCGATAGACTTCCTGAATACCGAGATAACCCTCCAGCGTTGCCATATCGTGCCACATCAAGACAAGCGCCTGCTCCTTGGCGCCCTCGCCCATCAGGTTGGGCTCCGGGTGGAGCTCTTCGAAGTAACGGCAGATCGCGTGGCTTTCGACGAGAACCGTGCCATCGTCTAGTTCCAACGCCGGCAAAGTCGCCGATGGCACTTTCGCGAGGAACTCGGCGCTCTGCTGCTCGAACTTACGCAGGTTCACAATTACGGTGGGAATCTCGAGACTTTTCTCCGCGAGGAAAATACGTACTTTCGTTGGACTGGGTGCCAGCCTGAAATCATAGAACTGCATGGATACGAGCCTCTCCGCTACGCACTACTCAAAAAAATTGATTGATCTCGTCTCGGCATCGCCGCGAGTCGGGGCCACGTGATTATAGGCGCCGAGACTTCCCGCTGCGCAGCTATTGTTCCGAGCTAGCGGCCAGTACCCGCTCGAACGCGCTACGCATTTGCAGGAGCTGTTGGTGCATCGAGGGCCACTGCCGTGCCGACCGCCTCGCGCCCGCACTGAGCATGGCGCGGCGCTCCTTATCTTCATAGAGCTCGAAGATGCTGTGGGCTAGCGGTTCCGGGTCATCGGCTGCGAGCAGCTCGCCGTTCACTTCAGGTTGAATCACGTCTCGGATGCCTGCGGCATCCACACCGAGCACCGGTACTCCGACCGCGAGGCACTGCATACAGGCTCGCCGTTGCAGCTCGGCACCCCAATCCGTGATAACGGCAACACTAGATGATGCGAGCAGTCCAGGCGCCTCTTCGACGTCGGTGCAGAGATGGAAACGCTGGGTGAACGGCATCTTCCGAATTAAGCGGCGCACCGGCTCATGACTCGATTCGGGGGCAATCAGCAGAAAATGGATCGGCAGATCCATCGGAATCCAATGCGCGCACGCGACTAACCATTTGAGTCCCGCGTCATCGGGCTGCTCAGACATGATGGCTACAGTGAAAGCACCGTCCGGAATTCCGAAGGCTTGCAGGTCGACATCCGTCTTGTACCAGTCGGTACTGTGACCGGAAGGCAGGACCGTTATCTTGTTGCCGAGCCAGCGCTTTGTGAGCTGATCGTGAGCGCGTTCTGGTGCGATATCGGACAGGATCAGTTCGATACGCGGTGATCGGTACAGGGCGCGGGCGAGTACACTCGGGCGGGGAAAGCACTCCAGATAAGAAAGCCGTACGACGACTTTGACTGGCGCAGCCACCGTCGCCAGCACCATCGCGTACGGCGACGAGACCGAATCGAGGTACAAGATGTCGGCGGGCCAGCTTGCAAGTTTCGCTTTGACCGCCATGGCGGCGCGCACGCCAACGCCGTGGGACGGCGGCAAATGTTCTAGGGCAGCGCCCTGGGCACGGACCAGTTCCGTGTACCGGCCGTGTAGCGGAGCGAGTATCGAGGTGTCAACACCGATACGTCGGAGTCCGATCAGCGTCTCCGCTGCCGGACGAGAATCAAGGGCACTGATTGCGAGTAATTGGATGGCGCCTCAGGATGCTCTGGGAACGAGCGCATATTATGGAGGAGGTCCGCACCGAGCGGAAGGGAGGGTCGCCGGTACCGTCACGTATACTGACGTCGAATGAAGTGACGGCTCGATCATTCGGATCATCGAGCGAGTTTATGCAGGCTAAAGAACCCCATGTGCGGCTGGCGAAGGTCAGCAAAGCCTACGACTCCCACGTCGTCCTAGCCGACATCGACCTGGATGTAAGTCCTGGTGAATTCGTGGTCATCGTCGGTCGGAGCGGATCTGGCAAATCAACGCTGCTGAATCTGATCGCCGGCCTGGATTTCGCATCGAGCGGTGAGATTCGGCTCCTCGGGCATTCACTGACCGAACTCACCGAGGAGCAGCGCGCCAAGGTACGCTGCCACAGTCTGGGATTCGTTTTTCAGTTCTTCAATCTGATCCCTACGCTGACCGTGGCGGAGAACATCCGTCTGCCAATGGCGTTGAACGGCATCGCTAAGAACGAAGCCAAGAGCCGTACCAACACCTTGTTGCACGACTTGGCTATGGCAGAGTGTGGCCAGCGTTTCCCGGAAGAACTCTCCGGTGGCGAACAGCAACGGATCGCGATCGCACGAGCGATGGCGCACAGGCCCGCCGTCGTGCTGGCGGATGAACCGACGGGCAATCTGGATCTGGAGACGGCCAGAGACGTACTCGAACTCCTCGACCAGACCTGCCGGGCTCAAGGCACGACGCTGATCATGGCGACCCATAGCCGCGAGGTCATCGGCCTCGCCGACAGGGTACTGACGATCCGGGACTCCCGCCTGCAGGAAGCTGAGCGTTGATCGGGTTGCTGCCCACCGCCAGCGCCCGCTTCTATCTCAAGCACCCGTGGCAACTGTGCTTGGCCGTGACGGGCATCGCGTTAGGCGTAGCGGTCTATGTCGGCGTCGATCTCGCCAATGACAGCGCACGCAGGGCATTCGAGCTCTCCGAAAACCTCGTGCTCGGCCGGACGACGCATCAACTGGTGGGACTGGATGGAAGCCTGCCGAACGCCGTCTACCGCGAGCTGCGCATAGAACATGGGCCTGTCGTGGCCGCTCCGATCGTCGAAGGTCAGGTACGTCTGTCCGCATCCCCGGCTCGCCGCTTCACGATACTCGGAGTGGATCCTCTGGAGGAGTTGGGGTTTCGGGGCTTCTCAGGGTTCGTGCCGGGTCGCGGAGTTGATCTCGCGCGCCTGATCGTCGAGCCGGGTAGTGTGTTGGTGCCGGAAGCGCTGGCGTTGGACCTTGGCTTGGCGAACGGTTCGAGTCTCGGCCTGATCGCCGGCGGTAGCGTCACATCCGTTCAGGTAGTCGGGACGATCCGCGAAGCCACATTGGATCCCGGCGGCTCGAGCCTGCCGATCGTCACCGATATTGCCACTGCCCAGGAGTTACTCAAGACCGACGCAATAACGCGGGTCGACCTTGTGCTCAGCGCCGAGGAAGTCGAGCGACTCACAGCGCTGGCGATACCGGGTGTACGCTTGCTACCGGCCGCGAGTCGCAATGCGACGTTCAGCGAGATCTCGCGTGCTTTTCGGCTCAATCTGACGGCACTGAGCTTACTCGCGCTCCTCGTGGGCGTATTTCTGATCTATGCCACGATGTCGTTCGCGATCGTGCAGCGGCGGGAGATCTTCGGCGTGCTGCGTGCACTCGGCGTGAGCCGCCGACAAATGCTCCTAAGCATCTTGCTCGAAGCCGGTGTGATCGGCTGCGCGGCCACAGTGTTGGGCCTCGTACTCGGACACGGACTTGCCATCGGACTGATCGACTTGGTGCTCAGAACTATCGGCGATCTCTACTTCACTGCAACGGTGATCGCGGCCGAACCGTCAGCGCTGATTTACTGGAAAGGCCTGGTGATCGGCGTCCTGACGACGTTGCTCGCAGCGTTGGCGCCGGCGCTCGAGGCCGCCAATACGACCCCCGACGCTGCCATGAGTCGCGCTGCGCTCGAGCGGACCGCACGGAAATACTCACGCTCGGGAGCCTGGCTGGCGTTGCCTGCCGTCGCCTTGGGCAGTCTCCTGTTCGTTGCTGCGCCGCGCAGTGTGTTGATGGGATTCGCGGGCTTGTTCTGCATCATCGTGTCGGGTGCATTGTTGATCCCCCTCGCCACGACGTGGCTGATGCGACTCGCAGAACCGGCGGCCGAGCGCGCCTTCGGTATCCCCGGGTCGTTGGCCGTTCGAGGTGTCGCAGCTTCGTTGAGCAGGACCGGCGTCGCCACGGCCGCTCTATCGGTGGCCGTCGCGACAGTGATCGGTGTGGGACTCATGATCGGAAGTTTTCGGGTCAGTCTCTCACAATGGCTGGACGCTACGCTCATCGCAGACGTCTATCTCAGCGTGTCCGACTCAACCACGACGCCAAACGCCTTCGATCAAACTCAGCTTGCCGCCATCGAGGCGCTGCCGGAGGTGTCCGGGATCAGTTTGTCGCGATTCACCACGCTACCGACGCTATATGGCGAGCTGAATGTACGCGCGATCCGGCCCGGACCCCGGGGCTGGGGCCTCACTTTACTTGGCGGGTCTCCGCCGGACTCGCTGCGAAGGCTGACAGCCGGAGAGGGCGTGATGGTATCGGAGCCCTATGCCTATCGGCGGCAGCTCGAAATCGGTGATGACTTGGTGCTGCCGACTGCCGAGGGTGACGCAGCGTTTCTTATCCTGGGCATCTTTCGTGATTACATCACCGACAGCGGCGCCGTGTTGATGCCGCTGAACGTCTATCGTCGTTATTGGGACGATCAGAGCATCAGCGGTGTCGGCGTCTATTTTCAGGACTCGGTAGATCGCGCTCCGTCTCGCGAGGCTATTCGCTCGTTGGTTACCGCAGAACCGAGCATTCGCTTTCGCTCGAACGACATGATCCGAGAACGATCGCTCGAGGTCTTCGACCGGACCTTCCGAATCACCGAAGTCTTGAGAATTCTCGCCGGCATCGTTGCCTTCCTCGGCCTGTTCAGCGCGCTGTTGTCCATCGAGCTGGAGCGAGCGCGCGAGGTCGCGATCTTGAGAGCGCTCGGCCTGACGCCGCGGCAGTTAGGCACGCTAGCGCTAACCCAGACCGGTTTACTCGGGCTAGCCGCGGGGCTGCTGGCCATTCCACTCGGCATTGTCATGGCGGCGCTGTTGGTGTTCATCATCAATCAGCGCTCCTTCGGTTGGAGCATGGGCCTGACGCTCGAACCGACTTCGTTGCTGCTTGGCATCGCGCTGGCTTTTAGTGCGGCTTTGCTGGCGGGTGCCTACCCGGCCGCACGCGCAGGCCGTAGCAGCATCGTGACTCAGCTGCGCGAGGAGTAACCATGCCTCAGCGGAGCGTGAAAGGCTTACTGATCATTCTGCTGGCCGGGTGTACCGGCGAGCCGGTAGATATCCCTGCCGCCGGCCCGGCCGCGGCAATGCGCTTGTTGAGCGGAGATGACAGCGCAGGTTACGCGCGGGTACTGACGAGCCGCCCGTTCAAGTTTCCGCTGGATCACGGCAGCCACCCGGAGTTTCGCTCGGAATGGTGGTACTTTACCGGCAATCTCGCCGCAGCCGATGAGCGAAGGTTCGGCTTCGAACTCACGTTCTTCCGTTTCGCTCTGGCCCCGCAGCAACCCGAACGTGCTTCGGCCTGGGGAACGAACCAGGCATGGATGGCTCACCTGAGCTTGACCGATGCCCGGGCGGATCGCTTTATCGCCGCCGAGCGTTTCTCACGCCAAGCGCTGGGACTCGCGGGCAGCGAATCGGAGCCGTTCTCGCTCTGGCTCGAAGACTGGTCGGTTGTCAGCGAGGGACCCGGCTTTTTTCCGCTCCGGTTGACTGCCGAAACCGAGGCAGGCGAGCTCAGACTCACGCTCACGGCACAGAAAGGGCCCGTCAGCCACGGCGAAGACGGGCTGGACCGAAAGGGACCGGAAACCGGCAACGCATCCCACTATTACTCGTTCACTCGACTGCGGGCCACAGGCGCCATTCGCGTCGGGCAGAGCGAGGAGCGTGTCAATGGGCTCGCCTGGATGGATCGGGAGTGGGGGACGAGTGCGTTGAGCCGAAGTCTAGAGGGATGGGACTGGTTTGCGCTGCAGCTATCTGACGGCCGAGACTTGATGTATTACCGGCTGCGCTCGGCGCAAGGCGGATCGAGTCCCTATAGTGGCGGTTCGCTGATCGAGGCCGATGGCGCTCGCCGGGCGCTCGGCCCCGAGGATGTCTCGCTTGCCATTCTGGAATATTGGCAAAGTCCTGCAAGCGGCGCGAGGTACCCGGTGAGCTGGGAGCTCACCGTGCCGGATGCAGAACTGAGCGTAGAGATTCGTCCTTTGATTCCAGGCCAAGAGCTTAATCTCAGCGTTCGCTACTGGGAGGGCGCGGTACTGGTAACGGGCACCGGGCAGAGTCGGGGCCTCACCGGACGCGGCTACCTGGAACTGACCGGCTACTGACTAATGTTATCTAGGATGTAACCAGGACGGCAGGAAGCTGTAAGGGTCTTCTTTGACGCTCTTGTCGTAGGCAACGCCGCTGTTCTCGAGTAGCGTTTGCAGACGTCCTGCTTTGAATGCGTCAAAAACTTCAGTACAGCCACCGACTAGCTGGCCGCCGACGAAAATCTGCGGGATAGTCTGCACGGAGAACTGCGCGTTCAGCGCAGTTCGGATCTTCCCGCCACGGTCATTTTGTTGATACGCGACTGAATCGAGGTCGACCGCGCGATACGGTATCTGAAATTTCGAGAACATCTTTCGCACCGACCAGCAGAATTCACACCACTCC
>JAZDDE010000447.1:0-2617 GCA_036679495.1 Gemmatimonadota bacterium
CGCCAGAGCATCGCCGAACCGACCAGCACCAGCGCGATCTCGGCCAACGTCACCACCGCGCCACCCGCGCCCGGATTCCAGTAGGAGACCGGACTCTCGAACTTCCAGTCGGAGAACGGGTAGAAATGCCGATGGGCGTCCTCCTGGTGCAACGGCAGGTCGAACACGCAGTGCAGGGCCATGCTGGTGAGGAACGCCAGCCAGCGATGGGCCTTGAGCCGCCAGGCGACGAGCGCGGCGAGAGCGATCAACGGCAGGGAGTTGAAGACATCGAAGAAGGACTGCCAACCGGCATCGAAGTAGCGCTCATTCCAAATCTCGCCCTCGCTCACTCCGCGCAGCTTCTCCGCGGCGTAGAAGACGAACATCGGCAAGTCCGGCACCAGACTGCCGGCGAAGACCGGCCACACCGCGGACCGCGAGTGCCCGAGCAGCAAAAGGTTGGCTATCGCATGGGCCGGTGTGTTCACTGGACGCAGCGTACCCCAGGCGTCAACGCGGCTTTGAGCTCCGACGCGACGCCTCATTTGAACGGGCGCGCTCGCGGAGATCCCTCCGTACCACCCAAGCCGTATGGCTACTGGGCATGAAGGTACCTAACGTCAATCCAGTTGGCCTCGTGGAACGGCCGGACGAGTTCACTCCGCCGCCACGCACCTATCCCAGGTGGCAACGGTGGACCGTCGTCGCCGTCCTCGTGATCTTCGCGGCGGTTACCCTGATCAGCACGGGGGCGAGCCTGGGAGGCTACTGCCTGACCACCGATGGAGGGGACACTCGGGCACTGCCCTGGGGACAGCCAGAGCAGCCGAACCAGGCGAACCAGCCCGTGAGCGAAGAAGCCACCCGCTGACAACCCGGCGCCTGAGTCGGCTCGACTCGCTAGATGAAGAGCCCGAGGAGTCCGAGGAGAGCGATGGTTGCCAGGAGCACCAGGCAGCCACAGCCGCAGCCACAGCAGGTTCCGCAGCCTCCGCTTTCGCCCCAGATCATGACTCTATCTACGCCACGGCGCCGACAAAGATTCCGCGAGCCGAGAAGAAGAGCTGCTGGGCGGAGCGACGGATCCAGATAGACACGGACCGGCAGCCCGACCTTGGTGTGGGGTCCACGCGACGGATGATTCGAGGATTCCTGGGCGACAAAGTCCCGGTACGACCCGTTCGACAAGTACTCGAAAAGGGCGTCGTCCGGTGGGCACAACGCTCTGGACCGACCCCAACGGCGCCGTGGGCTCCATCGCCCCGGCCAACGCGCCCGCCATGGCAGCGTCGATGGCGTCAAAACTCTCAGCGCCGGGTCCCATCCTCTTGCCGCTCATCTCGAGCTCTCCCTTCGCCGCCCTCAGCACCGGGTAGTACTGGGTGAACACGAAGTCGTCGGCGGCACTGGCCTCGTGGCAAGAGTTACAGGATGCGGTCGGGAACGCGGCGGCTGAGTCTGCGAGAGGATAGGAGTGGCCGAAGCTGAAGTAGGCCCAGTGGCCGGGTTCGTCCTTGAACCTGTCGGCATCTTTGATTGTCGCTTCGAGGCCCACGAAGTCACCCATGAAGAATCCATTGCCGCTCACCGCCTGCTCGGAGCCCACCAGCACGAGCTCCTTGATGATCACCGTGCCGTCGGCGAAGGTCCCGGTCCTCTGCCAGTGCTCGAAGTCGCTTGGGTGAATGTAGACGTTGTGGAACTCGGGGAACGCCGCTTCGGGAGGATTCAGCGAGTTCGGCGTCAGCGGTGTTCCAATGTAGACCCACTCTCGATAGCGCACGGGGCGATTGAGATTCCCGTCGTCGTCAAACGTCGGCTTCGGAAGGTCCGTAGTTCGGCTCGCCCCGAGAGAAGCGATGGCGAGGCCAATAAAAGCGATCGGTGTTGGCCGGTATCTTCGCCAGGGCACGGCGAAGAGTATCTCGTGCCTCGCTCCGCTCGAGAAAGTCGACAGCAGTCAGCGGCCAGGATGGTCTCGGGTCGATTCGCTTGCCGTCTTCGCCGAAGCCAGGCAATTGATCTGCGAGGAGTTGTTCCTTCTTCTTTGATCGTCTCACTCTCACGAGACTCGCGTTGACGACGCTTACTCCGCTACGACCATGGCCGCCTTCGTGGAACCGATGATGGCGAAGAGCTCTTGTTGCTCCGCTTCGGGTACGCCAAACTTATCGAGCGTTGCCTTGCAGTCAGCCTCGAACAGGGCCCAGTCGCTCTCCGTGATGCCCATATCGACGTGGGCGTCCTCCATCGACTGCCCGGTGTAGGAACAAGGGCCTCCGGTCGCCTGGCAAATCATCGTGGTCAGCTGAAACTTGAGACCGGGAAACCGCGCAGGCACGCGGGCTCCGCCGATCCCGGGATTGGCGTTGAGCGCTTCGTTGGCGCCAAGCCGATCGATCAGATCATCGACTACCGCAGCGATGTTGTAGACGCCACCCAGGCGGTCGTAGAGGGAAGGCCCATCATCCTGAGCTGCGGCCAGCGGAGTGAGGGCGAGTGCCAAGAGCAGCGCGAGAGTCAAGCCTTGCGAACGGCGATTCTTCTGCATCTGAACCTCCTTCAAAGAATGAGTGCAATTGGGTAGATCGAGCGAAAGGTTAGCACCTCACATAGCGTGAATAAACTGCGCTAG
>JAZDDE010000448.1:0-3770 GCA_036679495.1 Gemmatimonadota bacterium
GGGGAGCGGACTTGCTCAGGAGGTCGCTTACCGGCCGATGAGTTGGGTCCCTCTGGCCAAGCACAATCTCAACTTGTTCGACTTAGTCGATCTGCTCGGTGGCGTGTGGCCGTTCCTGGCGCTCGCCTATTTGTCCCGATTGCTGATCGGCAACCGACAAACGGCTGTGGTGGCGGTGACTGGCGGTTTCGCCGTCCTAGCGACGTCTCTGGGGATCGAATGGGCTCAGCAGTACTCCCCAGGCCGAACGCCAGATTCCACCGACGTGTTGATGGCTACCTTGGCCTGGTCGGGCGCGTGGCTTCTGATGGCGAGGGCGAGTTCACCCGCCACCGGACCCACTTGAGCCGCAGGCAACGCAGGCGCGTGGTGGAGGAACTCGACGATCTGCCTCAGGGCCCTGCCGACATTGGGTTGCAAGCTTCTTCACGACTCAAAGAGACCGATGAAATCCTGGCCGACTCTAGATCCCACTGGACATATACTCTGCCGGGCGCATCGGAGCGAGTCGAGGAAGGCATACTGAGGCCCAGCAGCTTATGATAAGAGCAATCAAGATCCTGCGGGTCGCTGGCCTCGTCGCTGCCGGGACGCTCGCCCCCGGTCTGGCCTGCGGCGCGAGTTCCGTTGGCAAGTGGATGCGCCACGAGGTTGTCCTCAACCGGAGTTGCTCCGGCAACAAGGACGAAATTCACTTCGACGCGACGTTTACACACTCCGGCTCGGGGACCTCGATCACGATGCCGGGGTTCTACAGTGGTTCCGGCGACTTGTTCAAGATCAACTTCATGCCCACCGAGTTGGGCCGCTGGTCGTGGACGACGAGCTCTCCGGACTGCGCGGCCCTCGACGGGCTCTCTTCGCCTGAGCACGGCCACGATCTCGACGCTGTTCCCTCAACTCTGGTGGGCGGCTCGACGCCTCATCCAGGCCAGCTCGCCATGAGTGGGCGGAAATGGAGGTTCTCAGACAGCGGTTTCTACGTGGTGCCCCTCGGATTGCGCACCAACATGTACTTCGAGCTTGAGGCAGACGTGACCTCGGTGAACCCTATTGCCTTCGACGGGAGTGACAGCGAGTTCCGCAACGCCGCGGACTTCCTCGCGGACGGGGGGTTCACTTTCATGGAGACCAACCTTCATGACGAGGAGGGCTTCTATCTCAGCAGCGGTGTGGAGACATCGGGATCCGGCGCCCGCGTGGACTACGTCTTTGCCGGCGATGCCTCCGCTCACGACTTCGACGAGCACTTCTGGGACCGTTTTCAGAGGCGCCTGGATATCCTGGCACGGAGGGGTGTTGGCGTCGAGATCATGTTCTGGACCGACGACGGCGGTCGGCCGAAGTACTGCGGCCCGTCTGGAGACACTCAGGGCTATGGCTGCATCGCGGATGGTGGCGTGACCGAGCAGCTTGTCATCCGGCACGTTGTGGCGCGGACAGCTGCGTACCCCACGATCATCTACAACCACTCTATCGACTACCAGGAACTCCGCAGCGCTGCCGACGCCCAGGACTGGTTGACAACAGTCAAGGCCCTTGACCCTTACGACCATCCGGTGTCGGTTCGCAACAAGAGCGAGGTCGGAGGAGGTACCGATTCCGAGGTGCCCGGCCAGACCTACGATAGCGACGGTGCAGTTATCACCGCAGAGTACGGCGACCCCGGCAGCAAGATGCTGGGCGAGTACCTCCGGGAGCCGGTCCCCGTGATCTTCGACGATTCTTGGTGGGAGGAGTCGGTGAGGTGTATCCGTGCCAGTCGGCGTGGCTCACCGGGGATAGCGCGTCGTGGTGCTTGGAAGAACCTCGCCGTCGGTGGGACCGGAGCGCACTTCAGGGGTAGCAACGGTTGCGGGCCCGGCGAGGTTTGCGGCACGAAGCGTTCCGAACGCTACTACTGGCTGGAGACCGCCCGAACCGGCGCCTCGTGTCTCGAGTCCGAACTCGAGTTCTATGACCCCCGCACGTTGCCGGGCGTGAAGTTCATCAACGAGATCGTGAGGGACGATCTAGGTGCTCACTTCGCGGGCATGGAACCAGAGGCGACATTGTTGACCAATCGAATTGCCGTGGCGATCGGGGACAGGAACGAGGTCGCCATCTTCGACAGCGGGGACCCCCAGAAGATCCTCGTTTACTCCATAGGCAAGGACGACGCCGGCGCGGCCCAAGCTGGAGCCGACGCCTGCAGCGAGTGTGGGGGCGAGCTTCGAATCAATCTCCGCAATGGCATCTTCAACGGCCGGACCTACAGCGCTGTTTGGATCGACCCGCGTAGTGGAGCTCGCACCTTGGCCAACCCGGGCACGATTGCCGGTGGTGCCACCAGATCCTTCACGCCCCCCTCGCATCCCGACGATGACTGGGTTCTGCTGCTCTCCTACGAAGCTCCGGCGGGCCCTGCCGAGGTCCCTCTAGCGTCCAGCGTTGATTCTTCGCCGGTTGCCTCCAGACGGCGGATTGTCCTCCCATGAGCCAGCAGGGCAGCGAACGATACGCCATCCCGCCGGGCGCGAAGTCTCCGTCCGGCCACCGGTGGAGTAGGGAGTGGCTGACCGGACTGCTCCGGCTCGGTGTCGGCCTCGGGTTGCTGAGCTTCCTCTTCCGATCGATGGATCTTGGCACGGCAATGGAGCTGATCCGATCCATGCGACCGGTGTGGCTAGGTTTCGCCGCTCTCCTCATCTTGTCTATCCGGTTCGTCTTTGCCTGGCGCTGGAGGATTCTCCTAGCCGATCAAGGGCTGCACCTCTCGGTCGGCAGCCTGAGCCGGGTGATTTTCATCAGCATGTTCTTCGGCAGCTTCTTGCCGGGGGTCTTTGGCTCGGATCTCGTTCGGGGCTATCGAGTGGCCCGCACTCACGGCCGGGCCGGCGTCGTGGCAGGGACGCTCCTTGTCGACCGTTTGCTGGGTGTCTACGCCCTCGGTGTGGTCGCCTTGATCGCGGCAATCGCCGGCGAGTGGGCTGGCAACAGCTCACACGGCATGCTGGTCCCGCTGATCCTCTTGCAGGTCTTCGCCGCTTTGGTGGGTGCTACCGGTCTTGCTCTAGTGCCTCGTCTGCGCCGGATACGGCTTGGCCGCGACTCGCAGGTCGGGCTGCTGCTGCGCCGCCTGCTGGATGCGGTCGCGAGGGCGATCGAGCCGGCCGTTCTGCGCAAGGTTGTGATTCCGGTCATGTTCCTATCGCTTGGCGTAGTCGTCCTGCGCTGCCTAATCTTCTTCAGTCTGTACCGGGCACTCGGTGTGGATCCCGGACTGGCCGTGACGTTTCTCTTCGTGCCTCTGGTCTTCGTCGCCGTCCTGGTTCCGGTTTCGATCGGTGGGATCGGCGTACGCGAGGTGGCTCTGGTCTACTTCTTCGCAACTGTCGGGATGCCCACCGAGGTGAGTGTCAGCGTGGGGCTACTGTTCCATGGCCTTCAGATCCTCTGCTCGGTCCCCGGTGTCGCCCTGTGGCTAGCCGAACGCCGGGCACCCGCGGAGCCGCCCTCCGCCAGGGCGACGTCAGGCGCCTCCGACTGAGGTGTATTGGGCGGCCGCTCTCCGCCAGAGTCCGAGTCGCCAGCGCAGCCAGATTGCCAGGAGTTGTCCTGCTATTCGTTGAGACTTGTGATTACCGAGAAGTGCCAGCGCCTTCACTGGCGGATTCTCGAAATACTTGAAGGAGAGGATCTCTAGCGGCGACACTGAGGCGCCGGGTAGGCCCCGGGCGTAGCCGTAGTGCTCCAATCCGTCGCCGGCGACGGCTTCGAAGATCCGGAGG
>JAZDDE010000449.1:0-19544 GCA_036679495.1 Gemmatimonadota bacterium
ACGATGAGACACTCGCGTCGAGATCTAACACATGCAGCGCGACACCATCGCTGGCAATCAGCTCTTCGCGCGGCGTGCCTCCACCCATGTCGAGCGCCGTCAGGCCCGTGATGTTGACTGGCTGCTCCAAGGGCCCCCTCCATCCAATAGCCTCGTCGAGATCGAGGACGTAAAGCGAACCGCCATCCGCGATGACGAGGTCACGGCGCGGGCTGCCTTGGAAGTTCACACCCACCATGGCGGAAATAGGGGCCGGGGGCTCTGTCGCGAGCGGCTGTGGCCCCGCTTCGACCTCTTCGAGATCGAAGAAGTACAGCGTCGTGCCGTCCCAGATCAGCACCTCCTCGCGCTCGTTACCCGCCACATCGAGCGCTGCCATCGCCTCGACGCCCACCGGAAGGTAGAACGGCCCGACCAGGAACGGACGCGGCTCAAACCCTTCTAGAAGTACGGACTCGACGTAAAGTCTCGTCAGGCCGTCCTGGGCCCTAGCCGTGGGGGCAGTCGCAGGGACGAAACCAAAACTCAGGATCGTCGCGACGAAGATGCTGAGGAGCTTATTGGCCATGGCGTGATCGATCAACTGCCCCGTAGATGAGATGTTCCATCTATGCCAGTGGTTAAACTGTTAGGGAATGAGACACTCACCGTTCTGGGGTGCATTAGGAGCCGACAGTAAAGGATGCAGAGAAGGGGCGCTTTAATGCAACCGGTTAGACGTCCGTTTTGGACGTTCGTTCGCGAAACCCGCTTCCCTTACCGATGCTAGCCACTGGTCTTTTCGACAATCCCGACGTAGGGGTTGATCATGGCTTGGGTGTCTTAGATATGTGGCGCACGTCATAGGAAGGGAGGGAGCCGGTGCGCCTGATTGTGTACTGTGTTCTTGGCGTGTGGTCGCTGTAGCTTCGCCGGGCGTTCTTGCCCCAGGCAGACGGAGTCGGCAGGAAGAACGTTGGATTCCGTTGCTACAATTCAGGCCTCACGCCGGCGCTTCTGGTACGTCGGCTTGATACCGTCCGCAACACTGTGGTTATGAGGCTACCTCTCCCTGGCTCGAACGCGATTCTCGCAGCAACTGCGATAGTCTTAGCACTCACTCTCTGGCCGGCAGTCTACTCGAGTTGGTCTGCGGGGCACGATCTCGGGTTCTCCTGGCGAGTACTCCTTTTCTCGTGCTTGTTTATAGGTAGTGCTCTGGCTTGGGGGCTACTGCCGACGAGCCTGGTTGCATCCGCTGCGAGGATCTGGGATTTCGCCCTGGCAGTCGTCGTGGGCAGCTGCCTCGTCAGCGCGACGCTGATGGTGGTGAGCTTCCTCCTACCGGTAGCTGCTTGGAAAATTCTTCTTTTCCTCTTGGTGAGCGGAGGGATCTTAATCCTTGCAGCGACCCGCAGGTGTCCTGAATTCCTGGACTCGCTGCGGACGGTCTCACCGGCCTGCCTCCTCGCAATTTGCGTCAGCCTGTTTGCTGCCTCGGCTTGGTCACAGGGCCATCTTTTCGCGTTCGAGAAAGTCGGAAGCGCCGTCGTCTATCGGCCGTGGTTAGACGGTTTTGAGCTGGCTCGATTCGCGGCCCTGTTTTCGCTTGACCTACAGCCTCAGACGCTGGGCCATCCGCTCTCGGGTCTGGCTCCAAACCTTTATCACCACGGCCCCTACGCCGCGGCCGGCGCCTTTTCCGGTTTTACACAGGCTCCGAGTTTAAGCGCGATCGACGCCTTTCTATTCCCGTGGGGCGTTTTCTTGATGGGGATGGCTGCCTATGCGCTTGGCAAGTATTGGTGGGGGGAGGGAGGCGGACTCGCTTCCCTGACGGTGGCACTGCTACTACCGGACGCCTCCTTCTACGGCCTTCAAGTCTCGTGGTTCGGTTACCACTGGCTACAACAGACCAGCCCATCTCTCAGCTGGGGAGTGGCAGTCGGCGCTTGCTCAATCCTCCTCGTAGATGCAGCGTGCCGACGAGCCGACCGCACGCTCCTCCTGCTAGGGCTTTCACTTGCGCTGGCCTCCGTGTTGTTCAAGGCCCAAATCGCAGCCATCCTAGTGCCGACGCTCTCGTTATGGGGCGTGGTTGCGTTTTCGGGAATCAGGATACGGGTTCGTCTGGCCATGGCCGGACTCACCACGGCGGCGCTGGCCGTGCTGGCGGTAGCAGTGAGCCACCTCAGCTCTGCCCCTAGCATCACACTCGGGCATAACTGGGGCCTCACGTACTTGGAGTTCGTGGCAAGCGGGCTACGAAGTGAGAGCGTCCGAGAGTTATGGCAGCAAGTCACAGCCTCAGAATGGGTGGCTCTTAGAGTACCGCTCCTGCTCCTCGCGAGCTTCGGCGCGTTGCCGTTCGTTTATCTCACGACGGTCATGATCCGAGGGGCAAGGAGGCAGTCCACCGTCAGCGATCTCCTCCCGCTCTCATTTCTCATCGTCCACCTAGCGATGGTCTTGGGGCTGGCCAGGAGCACGGTTGGCAATGCCTATGAGCTCCAACATAGGCCCTTCGTATTCGTCTACTTCTTGCTCGCCGTCTGGTGCGGCGGAAGCGTGGTGAGTCTGCTTAGAGGGCGGAGCGACACACTCTCGCGAAGCCGGCTCACGACGCTGGCCATCCTGCCCTTGCTCGCTTTTCCCGTGTTCTTGGGAGACGAGGTTCTCGGAGAGAGGGTCTGGTTTTCACCCGCGTTCCTATCTACCTCGCTTCCGCAAGACCACCTTGCCTGCATCGACTTCATTCGCGAGCACTCTGCTCCGACGGAGATCGTACAAGCCTCGGACAATGATCCGAACGGCATTACCGCGGGATTGACCGAGAGAAGGGGATACCTCTCAAGGCCGGCATTACTGCTCAAGCTTGACGAGTTCTCCACCCTCGTACAAGAGCGTTTTGAGGACCTCACCGACTTCCGGTGCGCGGCGACAATGCCGGCTTTCAGCGATCTGATCGACCAGCTTGGGATACGGTGGTATCTTCTGAAACCGTGGTCCGAGGTCTCATGGCCACCGGCCGTTGTCTCGGCGCCGGCCTTTCGATCCGGGAACTACCAGGTTTACGACCTGGACGTTTGGCGAAGGGGTAGTGGGGCCGGAGCTGGAGAACCAGGGCCTGCCGCGCCGTATCGTCGAAGCGACGGTCCGGGTCGTAAGAAAGCTTCGCGGGAGCGAGACTCGCGCGGCTGCGCCGTGGATTCCTATTTCATCAGACGAGAGGCGTCTGACCCCTACGACGAAGTAATTGTCTCAGCGGGTGGAGAAACCATCCGAATCGTTCCGGGCGCTCTAGACGGTGTCGTGGATAGCGTCCAACGCCGGAGAGGACACACTTGGCTCAGTGGCTGGGCGTCTGACGGTGCCCACCGGAAGCCGGCCAGGAAGGTGACGGTCTTCGCGGATGGTCGGTCGAGTAGCCAAGGACACATCACCGTCCTGCGCCGCGGGCTTGCCAGTCGTTTTAAGGCTCCAGCACTAGAGCGAGCCGGATTTGGCGTTTTCCTACCGAGATCCCTCTTTGACAAGGATCCGCCACCGCGGGTGCGAGTCTTTGCCATCTCCTCTGCAGGGGTGGCTTCCGAACTCCACTATCGCCCCGAATACGATGACGGGGCACAGAAACGGAGACTGGGCAACTCATCGGGAGGAGAAATCGAATACTCACTCGTGAATAGCGAAGCGAGCTCCGGTCTCAATGAGTCCATCGTCTCGACGAACGGAGAGAGAATCAAGATCATCCCTGGTGCCCTAGACGGTCACGTCGATTCACTCCTCCGACTAGGGGACCGCGCTTGGCTTATGGGCTGGGCGTCCGATGAGGCTCACCGCTACCCGGCCGTGACGGTAGCAGTGTTCGTGGAGAGCGAGGCCAGTCACCAGCGCCATACGACCGTACCCCGCTTGGACGTAGCGAAGGCTTTCAAAA
Organism: Gemmatimonadota bacterium; assembly: GCA_036679495.1. Lineage (GTDB taxonomy): Bacteria > Gemmatimonadota > Gemmatimonadetes > Palauibacterales > Palauibacteraceae > JAZDDE01. The sequence goes on from JAZDDE010000449.1 coordinate 3,917, forward strand.
CCGCGGCTCTTGCAGACGCAGGGTTCAAAGTTCCCGTGCCGGCGTCTATATTTGACCGGCTCCCGCCTCCGGTCGTGCGAGTCTTCGCAATCTCCTCTGCAGGGGTGGCTTCCGAACTCCACTATCGTCCCAAGTACGATTACGGCGAAGGAAAACGGCAACTGGGTAATTGGGGCGAAGGCACAGACCATTGAGTGAGAACCTCAGTCAGGACATGACTCGGGAATTCAGGAAGTGACGCTGCCAGCTGTTGCGCCGGCAAGCAGCAGCCGTCTATGCACACCAATCTTCACCCGCCGTCCCTGCCGATCTTCATTCGCACCCAGCGATAGAGGAGCAGCGTCCGCGCACGAAAGGGCAGAGATTCGCGAGCTTGAGACAGATCATGCGCCGAAAGAAGAGGCACAACGCACGCCCGGGGCTCACGTCGAGGTACCCCGTAGCGGGAGATGCTGGTAGAGGCTCCCCGAGCCGAGGCGACCGGCAGCTTGCGACATCGAGTCTTCCACTGGCAGTTCGTGCACGGAATGACAACTACAGAGACGCTATCGGCTAGCAGTCGATTGAAGAACGCCTGTGCAAGCGAAAGCGAGGCAAATCAAGGCGCCGAACCGGCATGTCCACCGAAGCCTTGGCAAAGGGGGGAGGCCAATCAGGCGATTCTGTCGAGGATTCGACAACGGCGAGCTGCCGCAAGAGACCCTCTCTGCGCCTCTTACATATACATCCCCGCTGCGTCCCCGAAACAACGGGCCCGCGCCGTCAAGTAGAGAAATGCAGCAGGGCGGAGAGACGCAGCTCGGTTATCGATAGCGTCCAGCCTTCGAGGTTGAGCACCCGACCCGTCCGGGAGTCCTGTCGATGGCGCGCGACGAGGCTGGCTGCATGTAATGTGAGGTCTCCGCTGGACTCCCAACTTGCGCCCGGATCGGGAAGGGCGAGGAGCCGGCATAGCTTCGATGTGTCCGCTTCTTCCGTCGGCTGTCCGAAGATCGACGACTCTCGTCGGCGCGTCCGCTTTCGTGGCGGGACGCCATGACCGTATGTTAACAATCGAGGCGAAAGGCGAAAGCTTGTCCGAGGGTTTATCACCAACGGCCACTGAGGGGAGCGGGGGTCAGACCAGCGCTACATCATGAATTCATTGGATAACCGTTCCGTAGAGGGGTCGTTTGGGGCTTATCGAGCGGTTCTTGACCCCGAAAACAGACCGGCAAGCGGTTTTGGAAACGGTATTCCGACCGGCACGTTCGTAGATCCGACTACTTATGGACGTCCGACGCAAGGCAGCGCGGGTTGCCGATTCTGTTAGTCCGCATAAATGTAGTTAGATGCAAAAAAGAAGATGATGCTTTCAATGAAAACCAAACTTTTCAAGATCATTGGAGTGAACATGGTCGTATTTCTCGTCCTCTTGGTCCTGGTCGAGGCAACAGGACAAGTGATGACCCTACTTTATCCTTCTTACGACGTGTTGTTCTTGCAGCCTGATAAGGTACTCGGATGGAAACAAGTGCCGAATCATCACTGGCCTTGGACAGGTGTCTACTGGTACGCCGCTGATTTCAGTGTTCAGGTTGAAACCAATCCTCTAGGGTTCCGGGACATCAGAAGAGAGTTTTCTAAGCCGGTCGGGGTAAAACGCGTGGCGCTGCTTGGGGATTCTTTTATCGAGGCTACTCAGGTCCCTTTTGAAAAGACCGCCGGTCAGGTTTTGGAACGTAGATTAAATGTTTCGCCGGAGCCTGATCTAGAACAATCAAAAAGATGGGAAGTGCTCAATTTTGGGATTTCCAATTATGGTGTTGGACAGTACCTACTCACATGGGAGGAATATGCGAGGCACTTTCATCCAGATTACATCGCAATATTTGTTGCTAAGCTCCATATGAAAAGAACCGTACGAGGAGAGGAGGCTGGAACGTTCTTCAAGACAAAAAACAAGCGATTATCGGTTAGACCAACTTTTCGACTCGACAATGATACTCTCATAAGGGAGCCTGCTAAAGATTGCGACCAATTTGTCAAGTTGCAGGAATACCTCATAAGAACTGAGTTTGGTGGCCAAAGAGTTCGCAGGAAGGAGAAACGATTAATCACTGTTCATTACGCGGAGACTCTTCTAAAGTTGAGATCGCATCTCATAAAGTCCCAGGAGCCAATTACGGCTCGGTCTAGCAAGGTTCAAGCATCAAATTCCAGTTTTCTTGCCGTCAATCTGAAGATAATTGAGGAACTAGGCCGACAAGCGGACGGCGTGGGGGCTCGGCTAGTCGTTTTGGATGCATCGCAATATTTTGGTGATAAGGAGGCTGTTTCTATAGCTTTAAGGGAGGCATGCACCAAAAATGGTCTAGGGTACATCCCGCTATATGATGATCTACTGAGGGCCAATATGAATGGAATCTCGACGCGATGGGCTCATGACGGGCATTTTAACGAGGCTGGAAACGTAATTCTGGCCGAGGCTCTTCACCGCTGGATTGCACAGGACTCGAGCGCCGGGGGATCGTAATAGGTCTCCATCTAACAAGAGGCTCCTGCGGACGCTCGTACCTCGCGGCGCTGAGCTTGGGTCGTTAGGCGGCCGCAGAACGCGTTCGCGAAACCCCGCTTCCCTTACCGATGCTAGCCACTGGTCTGCTCGGCACGGCCGTCGGTGGTTTCTGGTGGACTTTGGCGCGTGAACGACGCGTACCGTTCGGCCGAGTGTTGTCAGCCACGATGACGCTGCTGCGTCCCCGAAACAACGGGCCCGCCCCGTCAAGTAGAGAGATGCAGCAGGGCGGAGAGACGCAGCTCGGTTATCGATAGCGTCCAGCCTTCGAGGTTGAGCACTCGACCCGTCCGGAAGTCCTGTCGATGGCGCGCGACGAGGCTGGCTGCATGTAATGTGAGGTCTCCGCTGGACTCCCAACTTGCGCCCGGATCGGGAAGAGCGAGGAGCCGGCACAGCTTCGATGTGTCCGCTTCTTCCGGTCGCCGCCGCAGATATTCGGCACCGACGACTGCGGCGCTTGCATGTCGGAACCCCCGGAGTGCGGGGTGCACTAACACGGGCTGCGCTGCGAACGCCCGGGCACCAGGGTCGAGCTCGTTACGAACCAAGGGCGAGAGGCCGATCCATGCCAAGAGCTGCAGGACTTTGCGTCGAGTGAGGCCCATCTCCTGGATCATGTGAGCACACCTCTCAGATGATCGCTCAGCCTGAAGGCCAGCGCGAGGATCGTGAACGTCGGGTTGGCCGTTCCGTAGGTGGGGAACACTGAGCTACCGGCAACGAAGAGATTGGCGATCCCGTGAACTCGACAGGTGGTGTCCACAACCCCTTGTTTCGGATCTTCGTGCATCCGTGTTGTCCCCATGTGGTGATACGACTGGGTTTGGGACAAGCGGAAGTTGCGATCAGGAAAGCGAACGCGGCCGAGCCCCGCGGCGCCTACCTCCCGAGCCAGGATCTCCATCGTTCGCTGCACGCTGACGCTGTCGCGATCCCCCAGACGCCAGTCGAGAACCACCCGACGTTGTCCGAATTGGTCCCGGTCGTCTCCAAGCGTAACCCGACTGTCGGGGTTTGGCGCCTGTTCTACGACGGCATGCAGCCGAGTGCGAGTGAAGGGTTGTTCGGGGTGAGGGGCCGGACGATCCGAGGCGGCGGAGGTAAGGGCGTCCATGTCGACGATGAGATTCGCTACGTGCCGCTCGAGATCGGCGCGGGGGCGGTGCGCCGTGAGGTCACGAAAGATCCCCCGTAGTGCCCGCAAGCCTTCACTCTCCCAGGTTCTGGCCAGATCGTCGATCCAGCGAGTTGGGTGGAACCGAGCGTTAAGGAGCTCTGCTTCCCTTTGTGCTCCGTCAGCCAGCGCCAACGCTGCCCTCATGGATCCGTCCCGGTGTCGACGCCCACTATAGAAGTCCGACTTCAGGCGGCGATCGGACAGGTACAACTGGCCCACGCCAGCCTCGGGATGGTTGGCGAAGAACCGGCCCACGAGATCATTCTGATTGCCCAGGCCCTCCTGCTGAACGCTTGACGAGAGGAGCAAGAGTCGGGCGTTCTCGATGCCGCCTGCGGCCAGAACGTAGCATCGCGAGCTCACCGTGAAGGCGTTGCCGGTCGGGGTGGCAACACGTAGACGAAGAACTCGTTGAACAGAACCATCCGGTTCAATCTCCTGCACCGTCGCGAAGAGATAGGTATCAATCTTTTTGTCAGCGGCGATGGACTTGCGAAAAACCTGACCCAGACGAGCATGCTTTATCGGCACCACTTGCACGACAAGGGTCCTGACCTGGCCGCCCTCGAATCGCCAGGCGCGATAGCGGTCGCCCTGTTCCCAGGCCTCAACGTCGAACGGGTGTTCTGGCAATTGGAGGAAGCGCTGCGCACGGGCGTAGAACGGTGTCAGCGCAGCGGACCGAAACGGCCAGCCACTGTGCGGAACCCAGGGCCGCGGCTCGAAGTCGATCGGGTCGAGCGGCCGCACGTGTGCCGTCCAATGGTTGGTGGTTCCTCCGAAAGCGCGTAACCAAGCGCGTCGCAGGTCCAGGTAGGGCAGCCCCACGATCCGACCCTCGTTCAACGCTTGGATCTTCGGGTCGACCTCCAGCCCTCCGCTTTCGAGCAGCACCACACGCTGTGAACGCCCCTTAAACTCGCTGGCGATCGCAAGGCCCGCCGCCCCGCTGCCGATGATGCAGAGGTCCGACTCAATCCGGTGCCCATCAGGCAGAGTCCGAGCGTCGATGAAGGCCATCGGGGGTTGCGGCCTGAGTATTCCGAGGTTGGCGCGCCTTGCCAGCGACACCGATCTCTAACTCATACAACGAACTTCTGATCCGGAATACAAGCGTTTCTTTTCGGGGTCACCAGTTGGGCGTACCGGCGGCGTCCGCCTCTACCCGCCGCGCGATGTCATGGGTTTGGAACCATTCGATGGTGCGAGCGAGACCTGCCTGGATGTTCGTCTTGGGGTCGAACGCGAAGAGGCGTTTCGCTTTGCGCACGTCGGCGTAGTGCCGGCGAACGTCTCCGGGTCGCGGCTCCGCGTGCACGACCGGCGAAGGGGCGCTTCCGGTAAGTGATGCGAGCAGCTCGGCGATGCGTCCGATTGACAGCTCCTTGCCGAATGCGATGTTCACGACGTCCCCGACGAGTTGATCGCACTCCGCGGCTTGGATGAGGCCGGTCACCGTGTCGTCGACGAAGGTGAAGTCGCGCGTCTGTGTCCCGTCGCCGTAGATCACGGGCGGCCGCCCGGCGGCGAGCTGGAGCACGAACCGCGGGATCACCTCGGCGCGGGCGCCCGCGTACGGTTCCCGCGGTCCGTACGTGTTGAACGGTCGCACCACCGAGACAGGCAGCCCGTGGGTGCGCCAGAAGGCCAGCGCGTAGAGCTCTCCCGCCAGCTTGCTTGCCCCGTAGACGGTGGTGGGACGGCAGGGATGCGCTTCCGACATGGGAACCGTTTCCGCCGACCCGTATACCTCCGAGGAGGAAACGTAGATCAGCCGCTTGACGCCATGCTGCCGTGCCGCCAGGCACATGTTCAACGTGCCGCCGGCGTTGATGTCATGGCTCATTATCGGTTGGTTGATCGAGGTGCGAAGACACGAGATCGCGAGATGAAAGACGACGTCAATCCCTGCAGTCAACTCTAGCACCTGTTTCCGATCGGTGATGTCTGCCTTCACGACCCGCACGGTCGGCAGGTCAGCGACCAACGCTAGGTTTTCCCTCATGCCGACGGAGAAGTCGTCGATCAGGAGGAGCTCGTTGTTCTGCGAGAGGCGATCGGAGAGATGGCTACCGATGAAACCGGCCGCACCGGTGATGAGGATCTTGGTGCCGGAGAGCTTCACGCGATCCTCTCCCCGACCGACGCGAACCGCTGCCCGACCGCGATCGAGCGGAGGACGTGCTCGGGCGCGAGCTCCGGGTGTGCGGCGTCGGCCAGGCGGGTGATGCGGACCAAGCGGTCCGCGGCGGCCACCTCGATGCCCTCCGACGAGCGGCTGACCACCGAGCCCGGAGGTGCTGAAGTCGGGCCGCCGAGGGCGCCAGCCACACGTTCAATGCGGTAGCAGCTTCCTGCGAGGTGGGTTTCAGGAAGCTGGAGCGGCGGAAACATTATTGTCCGCAGCCAGCGATGGAGGTCCGCACCCGGCCGGTTCCAGGTGACCGTCCGGCGCGAGAAATCAAGTGCCCCGCTGGGATGATACGACGACTCCTCCTGGCTCTGTTTCCGGCACGTCCGGAGCAGGCTCTCCGGGAAGGGATAGCTCGCCTCGAAGAGCGCCGCAGCCGCTGCGGCGACCCGGTCATAGAGATCCCGGGCGGTGTCGTGCGGGTGGATCGGCACACTTCGTTGGACGATCATGTCGCCCGCGTCGATTTCCTCGACCATGTGGTGGAGCGTCACGCCGGCCTCCGCGTCCCCGGAGAGAATGGCCCACGCGATGGGCGCGACGCCGCGGTGCCGCGGCAGCAGCGAGAAGTGGAGGTTGAGCGCTGGGCAGCCGATCGCCCGCAGCAACGCTCCGTGCAGGATCTGGTCGTACTGAATCGAGAACAATGCTGTGGCGCCGTAGGCCTCGAGGCGCTTCCCGAACGCCGGGTCGTTGATCCGGCGCGGCTGGTCGAAGCGCACCCCGGCACGCTCGGCAGCGGCGCGGAACGAGCCCTGCCAGCCGTCCCGCCCAACGTCGCCGGCGATGCCAACGGCCCAGACCTCGTCTCCGTTGCCGACCAGCAGCTGGAGCGCCTGGATGGCGACGTCATTCTTGCCGCACAGGATCCACTTCACGGCCGCACCTCGGTGAGCAGATCGCCGAACTGGCGGATAACGTAGTCCTGGTCCTCGTTTAAGAGGTCCGCATACATGGGCAGTGCCCTCACGCTTCACTGTCTTCACCCGCCGTGCTGTGTCAAGCCTAAGTGCGCCGCCCCAGTCTGCCCAATGAGCCATTCGTATGCGGTGCCGAGAAATTCCGCTCCGACTCAGTCACCGTCGCCGCGGATCTTCGCCGTGTACCAACGGACGACTTCGCTTGGGCTGGCATGCCAGAGGCGCTCGCCATGGCGCTCCGCGAGCTCTCCCAAGAAAGAGAAGTGGCGCCGAAGTCCCTCCTCATTGGCCGACTGATGCGGCTGGAGATGGAGGCTGATCACGACGACTCCTGCCCGCTCGACGATCTCGTCCGCGAGGGAACGCAATAGCGCGTCGCCTCCCTCCCGCGGCAGCAGCGTGTCGGGAGGAAGCGTCATCGGGAGCTCGACCAGGCCCTCGACGGGCTCGTAGGGATAGATGGTGCAGCACCCGCTGTTGGATCCGGAGCTGTAGAAGGCGCTCGCGTTCGGGACCGACGAACTGTAGGTGAAATGTCGCGACAGGACGCTGTAGAGCTGCGCGCTGCGACAGTACCAGGGCGTGCGGATCCCTGTGACGCCGAGATCTCCCAGGCGTTCGAGGATCTTCCGGACGCGCGCCTCCTGGCGCGCGGCTGAGAGATAGTTCAGCTTCGAGTCGTGATTCCAACCGTGCGCGCCGATCTCATGACCGGCGGCGCGGATCCTCTCCACTCCGCTCGCGTGCCGGGAGGCCTGGTACGTGCTCGCGGTGAGATACCAGGCCCCTCGGAACCCCAGCGAGCCCTCGGCGTCGAGGATCTCGCGGAGCATCCCCGATCGCCTCGCGTCGAGGACCCACGGCGTGTCCACGTCGTGCGCCACCGTTACTGCCGCGCGGCGCCCGCTGGGCCAGAGCCCCTCGGCGCGGGGCGCAGAGCCGAAGGCGAGCGCGAAGCAGAGCTCACGGAGCCGGTCCGCGAAGCCGTCGAAGGGTGGAGCCGGAAAGGGGATCTGGTTGGACGCCTCGGCCGTCTGGGAGCCCTCGAGGCGGCGCATCGCGCCCTTCAGCGCATTCGGAAAGCGCGAGTAGTTGATCCAGGGCAAGCGGGATGTGAGTGGCCGGCGCCACGCGGAAACGTAGCGCTCCTCGAGCACGCCGCGGATCCAGGCGAAGGGATCCACGCTCCAGTGCACGGGGCCCCCCGCCTGCGTTGCACAGACGGCCCGCCTCTCCGAAGAGCTCTCGAAGTAGAGAACGACGTCCTCGGATGCGGCTTCGACGCATCGCTGCGAGAGAGCCGGAACGGCGGCGAGCCGGTCGAGCGAAGGTAGCTGCGCCGGCCAGCGAGGTCCGGAGATCAACCGCCCGAAACGGAACGCTGGTAGGGGAGCTCGCGCGTACCTCGAAGAGTGCGGGCGCATGTCCGGGGGGCGCAGCATAGGCCCCTCTGAGCAGCGGATCGACCGCGTCCCAACGCAACGTCCTGGGCTCCGACACCCGACTCCTCAGACCGGAAGCACCTTCACCGTGCGCGCCGGAACACCTGCGACGAGGGTACTGGGCGGAACGTCCCGGGTCACGACCGCTCCAGCCGCCACCACGGCGTTCTCTCCCACGGTGACACCGGGAAGAAGAATCGCCCCGACACAGATCCACGCGCCATCTCGGATCCGGACCGGCTGCGCCTCTGGAGGGTAGAGCTTCTGCAGAGGCGTTTCGACATCGGTTGCCATGTGGGAAGCGATGATGCAGCGGTGCGAGATCGTCACGTGGTCGCCGATCTCGATCAGCTCGGAGTGGTTCGTATCGAACTCCACCTCAAAGCCGACGAATACGTCCCTGCCGATCTTCATTCCCACCCAGCGATAGAGGAGCAGCCGTCCGCGCACGAAGGGGCAGAGATTCGCGAGCTTGAGACAGATCATGCGCCGAAAGAAGAGGCGCCACGCACGCCCGGGGCTCACGTCGAGGTACCCCGTAGCGGGAGATGCTGGTAGAGGCTCCCGTCACGGGAGCCGAGGCGACCGGCAGCTTGCGACATCGAGTCTTCCCTGGCACTTTGTGCACGGAATGACAACCACAGAGACGCTATCTGCTAGCAGTCGATTGAAGAACGCCTGTGCAAGCGAAAGCGAGGGGTTTTGCGGCAGATCAAGGCGTCGAACCGCCTCGAAACAACGAGCCCGGGGGACCGTCAAGTAGAGAGATGCAACAGGGCGGAGAGACGCAGCTCGGTTATCGCGGAACTCCTGTCGATGGCGGGTTGTCCCCATATGGTGATACGAATAGGTTCGGGACAAGCGGAAGTCGCGATCAGGAAAGCGAACGCGGCCGAGCCCCGCGGCGTCCACCTCACGAGCCAGGACCTCCTATGGATTGAAAGGCGTCGTGTCAGGCTTCTCTCAAGCCTAGACAACACAGGGATATAGACACGATGAGAATCCAGCTATTAAATCATGCGTCTATTATTCTTGAGTTAGATGACATTAAACTCTTATGTGATCCATGGTTTTCAGGCACGTGTTTTCATGAGGGTTGGAGCTTGCGATATGATAATCCCTTAGCCCTTGAGGCGGCGAGAGAATGTACCCATCTGTGGATATCCCATTTTCATCAAGATCATTTTCATTCCCACACATTAAAAGCACTCGCTGACGTCAATCCGAATATCATGGCATTGGGGAATCATTCCTACAATTTCCAACTTGACGATGCGCTCAAGCATATCGGCTTTAGAAATGTTCGTCCCATATACGAACGGCAACCAATCCAATTGAACGGGGATGTCACCGTAACCAGGTTCCCAGCAAGTGCGATTGACAATATGCTTCTGATAAGGCTTAAGAAAACAACAATACTCAACTATAATGATTGTAATATCCCATTAAGGGCTGAGCAGGCCTTGGTCAAAAAAATGGGCAACATCGACATTCTTCTGATCAGTTTTAATCATGCCGGTAAAATATTGGAATACCCACTCCCGGCTGCCGCTGAAGTGAAAAAGAGATCTCAAGCAAATTGTTTCAAGATATGCAAAGCCTTTCGTGCCAAATGTATTATTCCATTTGCCTCCCACCACTACTATAAGACGGTTGAGAGTCAGGCTCAAAATGAATCTCTTCTTGAGCCAGATGAGCTGATTGGGCTGGACAGGAACATTCTTCCTCTTCGCGTCGGAGAGAGTGTTGCGTTTGATGCGAGCATGCGACCGCACATACGCAAGGCGGGCGGCCATTGCACAGAAAATCAGCTCGAAGGGTTTATGGCCAAGAGACCCAGTGAGCATTATTCATTTGAAACATTGCGCGCGGCTGCGCAAAGATACGGAACGCGATTACGCAGATCCTTTTTCTATTTGCTACCGCTACCAAAGCTCAGGATGAAAGTAGAAGATATGGGAATGATCGTCTGCTTGGATAGCAAACACGGCCTGGTACGAGACAAGGGGCCGCGTAACGATGACTATCATATTGCTGCCCATAGTAGCGCTCTGTACAGATGGTTTGACGAACCGCATGGGACAGAGTATTTTGTTTTGGGTGCGCACTTTGCTATTCAGCAAAAAAGAACGACTCCCTTAAAGGGCTTATTGTTCGTCTCTCTGCTTGTCGAAAGTCGCTTAGATTTGAAATCACTGATTCAGATGCTCCTTTCAGTCGAGGGGCAGAGATTTGTCTTTAACCGGCGGGAGGAAATAGCCGCGGTGGTTCGCGAGTTTAGGTTCCATATTGGTTTCCGTACGTGAGAAAGCTGGTAAAATGTTCCAGGAATTTCACCGGGGTGACTCTTGCAGTGTTGCTCCTATCCGATGTGCCACTGAGTGTGCCAGCAGCTGGAGCGCCTGGATGGCGACGTCGTTCTTGCCGCACAGGATCCACTTCACGACCGCGCCTCGGTGAGCAGCTCGCCGAGCTGGCGGATAACGTAGTCCTGGTCCTCGTTCAAGAGGTCCGCGTACATGGGCAGCGCGATGGTCTGCTCGTCGGCCTCCTCTGTATGACGCAGCGACCCAGCCGTGCGCGCGCCGCGGTAGGCGGGCTCGGTGTGAACGGCCATCAGTCCGCGCCGCGTCGCCACGCCGCGGGCCCGCATTGCGTCGAGCACCCCGTTGCGGAACACGCGATCCGCGCCGCGTAGCCGCACGACGTAGGACTGGTAGTTGGGCTCCACGTCTGCGGGGACCCACGGGGGGACGAGCGACTCGAGGTCTGCGAACGCCGCGTTGTAGCGCGCCGCAAGTGTCCGGCGCTTCGACACCAGATTGCCGAGCTTGGCGAGCTGACCGAGCCCGACCGCGGCGTGGAGGTCCGAGAGCCGGAAGTTGTACCCGACCTCCGGGTACTCCTCGATGATAACCCGGTCCGCGCGGTGGCGCTCGAGATCGGACACGGACATGCCTTGATGGCGCAGTCGGCGCAGCCGCGCCGCGAGCTCCGCGTCGTCGGTGGTAATCATGCCACCTTCGCCTGTCACGAGCACCTTGCGCGGATGGAAGCTAAAGCAGTTCAGGTTGCCTGAGGACCCGATCGGCCGCGCCTTATAGCGGCTGCCGACGGCGCACGCGGAGTCCTCGACGACGACGAGACCATGCCGATCGGCAAGCTTCTGGAGCGCGTCGAGATCGGCGGGAAGGCCGAGCTGGTGGACGACGAGGAGCGCGCGGGTACGCGGCGTGACGGCCGCCGCCGCCTGCTCGGGATCCAGGTTGTAGGTGCGCGGGTCCACGTCGACGAGCACGGGCGCGGCACCCGTGTGGACGACGCTGTTCGTGGTGGCGATGAAGGTGAGCGCAGGGACGATCACCTCGTCGCCGGCTCCGATCCCGAGGGCGTGGAGAGCGAGGAAAAGAGCCGCCGTGCCGGAAGAGACCGCCACCGCCTTACGCGCGCCGACGGCGGCCGCGAAGCGCTCCTCGAACTCAGCGACACGCGGGCCCTGGGTCACCCAGCCTGAGCGCAGCGCCTCGCACAGCAGGCGCTCCTCCTCTTCGCCGAACGAGGGGCGCGCCAGGGGGACCCGGCGCTCGGGAGCGCGGCGTCCCGTCACGAGCCCCACCCCCGCAGCCACGTCCGCACGCGCAGCCGCAGCATGTCGGCGAGCGTCCACAGGATGTCCTTCGGCCAGCCGAAGTGCGCCTCGCCGTGCTCTCGGTGCTGGAACTCGGCCGCGACCTCTCTGACGACCCGGCCCGATCGCTCGGCGCGGAGGATCAACTCTGGGGTTACGAACGCCGGGCTCGTTGAGCCCAGCGCAACGGACTGCGCGTACGACCGGCGATAAAATTGCACGAAGTTGAGATCCGCGGTCCGCGGCGCGAAGAGCAGTCGCAGCAGCAGCGCGTTCGCCCAGGAGGTCACCGTGCGCCAGGGTGAGTGAGCGCTGCGGTCGCGTCGCCGTACCACGATCACGTCCGCCGCGCCGAAATGGGGCGTGAAGCGCTCGATGTCCTCCGGCGCTAGGGGGAGGTCCATGCCGTCGTGCAGGATCCATTGGCAGCGCGCCGCATCGATCCCGCGCTTGAGCGAGATCCCATAGTTGGAGTTCTGAGCGTTGTGTAGCACCCGGATCCGGGCGTCGTCGGCAGCGAGCATGTCGGCGATCTCCCCAGTTCGATCGGTGCTAGCGTCGTCGATGATGATGATCTCGAACTCGTCGGCGCAGCGCTCCAGCGCAGCCAGCGCACGCCGCACGGCGCCCTCGACGTTCGCTTCCTCGTTCAGGGCGGGCATGATCAGGGAGAGGCTCACCGGCGCCACAGACGTCGGCTCACACGCCACGGCCATCGCGGTACACATAGGTCGTGAACTCATGGAGCGGATAATCGTGGCGCACTGTGACGAACGGGCTCAGCTCCCGTCGGCAGAAATCGACCACCTCGCCCGGGTTGGCGTAGAAGAGCTGCGGCGAGCGGAAGTTCACGTGATCGCTCATCAGGTTAAAGGCGATGGCGATCTGGCAGCTCTCGAACATGCGCCGTACGGTTGCCTCCACGAAGAGGCGCCATGCCTCCTCCCCGTGGTCGAGCTTCACGTGGAAGAGGCCCGAGCACAGCACCACGTCGTACTTCGTGCGTGGGGGGTCGAGGAGAAGGTCGCACCGCTCGAAGGGGACACCCGGGTGGAGGCGCCGCGCCGCCTCGACCATGGCGGCGGAGAGGTCGGTGCCATGATACTCGACGGTTATACGGCGTTCTCGCATGAAGTTGTGCAGGTGACCGGCGCCGGCACCGACGTCGAGCACGCTCTTACCGGAGAGATCGCAGACCGCGCACAACACCGAGAAGCGCAGATGTTGCGACGCCTCGTCCTTCCAGTCCATGCCGCGCGCCGTGGGCCCGAAGCGCTCGAGCTGAGCCTCGTAATGCGCGACGATCGAGCGTTTGAGCTGCTCGGAGACCCCGGCGGGTTTCTGGTCGGTGTCCGGGATCACGAGCGGGCTGCCTCCAGTGCCTTCCAGGCCGCGCGGCGGCGGCTCGTTCCCCCGGCCGCGGCGCCGGACCCGATCCGGTCGAAGGGTATTACGAAGTGCCAGGGGTAGGCGGCGCGCACGGCGGCAGGAGTGCTGTGCTGGAAGGGCTCGGCGTCGCCCGTCACGCGCGTGAGGTAGGCATACTCGCAGTCGCGACTTCCCCACTGGAGCTTGAAGCGGTAGACGCCGCTCTCGGGAGGCGAGGCCTGCCAGTTGTAGTGGCGGAAGCCCCGTGCGCGCGCCCAGCGCATCGAGTGCAGGGCGAGCAAGTAGTTCGGCACGAGCTTCGCGAATTCACCGCGCGCGGACGGCATCAATGCGTCGATGACGCGGCCGTGGCACACGTAGAATCCGCCGGCCACCATCTCGCCCGAATCGGCGAGACGCACGAAGAAGAAGCGTGCCTTGTCCCGCGGCACCATATGTTCAAGGGCGCCGGTGAACATCGTCCTCGGTAGCGGCGTCGCTCCGATTTCGCGGTGGCGTGCCGCGTGGATCTCGTACCACTGTTCAACGTTGGCGGCGCTCTGCTCCTCGTCGACGCGCAGCCGGCCGGTCTGCGCCCTGCGGAGATTGCGGCGCAGATGCGGGGAGACGCTCACGAGGTTGCCGTCGGCGTCGAGCACGTCGTCGAGATCAAGTACCTGACACGTGTTCTCGAGCACGTAATCTGGCGCGAGAAAGCGCTCGCAGCGCTCCCGGTCAGGCCATAGCGGATTGCTCATGACCGACGCCAGTGCACAGCCGGTGGAGGCGGCGAGGTCGAGGTAGGCGCCGAGCAGGGCTTCGTAGACCGGCTCGGGCTCGACATTGGGGTCGCACGCGACGCCGCCCAGCGGCCCTGCTTGGGGGACGGAGTTGAGGATCGCGCCGAGAGGCCCCTGGAAACGATAGGCGGGGAGCACCCCTACCAGCCTCGCATTGAGACGGCAGCCGAGGAACATCGGCTCGTCGGAGTCGATCCGGGTGATCACCTCGCGCCAGCCGGGGGTCTGCTGCGCGAAGCTTGTTGGGCACGCCTCGAAGAAGGCCTCGAGATCTGCGTCCGCGGCGGGGTCGGACGCGGAGAGGACCGCGACGTCGAGCGCGCTTGCCCTCACATGGACCTCGAGCGTTCGCCGGCAGCGCTGCGCCGGTCTGCGAACCGCTCGAGCACGCGAGTCGCCACGTGCTCGAGCTGCGCGTCGGTTCGCTCGGGGTACGTCGGCAGCGCCAGCAGCTCCTGCCCGCTCGCTTCGCCGACTACCATGTCGTCCGTCTTCATCGCGTCGGCTCGAGGTAGATGCGCTCACCGCTCTTTCGCATGGAGCGCTGGGCCGCGTCGAGGATGCGCACCACGGCGAGCCCGGCGCGCCCGTCGGTAAGCGGAGGCGTCCGGGTCTTGATGGCGGCGAGGAACGTGCGGCACGCCTGCTCGAGCGGCTCGGTCCGTTCGATGTGCGGGGCGAACATGTCTCCGGTGCGATAGTCGACCAGGGCGCGCTCGCGGCTGTGCCGGTCGCCGAGCAAGGTGACGCCCTTATCGTAGATGCGGATCTTCTCGCTCGGTTCCAGATCATTGTAGACGATCATCTGCTTCGACCCTCCGATCAACGTCGAGCGCAGCTTGACCGGTGCCAGCCAGTTCACGTGAACGTGCGCGAGGAGCGGGTCGCGGTACTTGATGGTAACGTAGGCCTGGCTTTCAAGAGGCCCGTAGTGTGCACTGCCGATCGCCGAGATCCACTCCGGGATCTGATTGACCAAGTAGCTGATGATCGAGACGTCGTGGGCGGCGAGATCCCAGACGACGTTGAGGTCGGACTGGAACAGGCCCAAGTTGACGCGGACGCAATCGACGTACAGGAGGTCCCCGATCTTTCCCTCGTCGATGACCGAGCGGATCTTCTGCACCGCGCCGCTGTACACGAAGATGTGGTCGACCTGGAGAATCCGCTCCGACGTCTCGGCGAGCTCGACGAGCTGCTCGGCGGTGTCCACCGAGTCCGTGAGCGGCTTCTCAACGAAGACGTGCTTCCCCGCGCTGAGCGCGGCGCTGGCGAGCGGGAAGTGAGACGCGGTGGGTGTGCAGATGGCGACGGCGTCGACGTCGGGGTCCCCGAGGAGCTCGTCGTAGTCTGATGTGGCCCGGACCGCCGGATAGCGCCGCTTCAGAGGCTCCAGTCGCCGCGCGTCGAGCTCGCATATCCCCCGCAGCGCACAGTCTTCGAGCGCGCTGAAGTTCCGGATCACATTAGGCCCCCAGTACCCGCATCCCACCACCGCGACACCGATCATGTCTTCCTCATCACCGTGTTGATGGCCTTCTC
>JAZDDE010000045.1:0-4010 GCA_036679495.1 Gemmatimonadota bacterium
CGGACGATGGGAGGTGTTGTCGGAGCCTTTGATGACTCCATTGCAAAGATGGTGACGGATTGGTTCGGCGGCATCCGGCAGATGGTTTCCGGCGCGGCGATGGGCGGGCGCGGCATCGTGCAAGGACTATTCTCGGGCATCTTCGGTCTGATTGGCGGCCTGTTCGGTCAGGAGGGTCGCGGCGGAGGACTCTCAGAGATTCTCACTCGTGCCGGGTTGCCCGGCGGCTCGGGAGGAGCAGCGATATTGACACCGCCGTTCAATCCGAACGCGCTGGCGATCCTGTCGCCCACGGCGCTTGCGGCGACGAACTTTTTCTCCGCTGGTTCGGTGCGAGCCGAAGGCACGGTCTCGGGCGGCGCAGGTGAAATCCCCGGAGCCCTCGGCGGCGCAACCCAGGGACCGCTGGGCACTCTGATTTTCGGGAGTGGCCCGGAGCGGATCGCGGCCCTGCGTGCGCTGGGATTGGCAGGAGCGAACATTGCGGGAAGCGCATTGCTGGATATTGCCGCGCGAGCAGGCGGTCCGGTGAAGGGAGCGCTCGGTGGAGCGCTGCTGGGATTCGCAACAGGCGCGTCACTCGCAACCGCGCTCGAGCTCGGCGCTCTGGCGGGACCCATCGGACTGGCCGCCGGGGCCGTCGCGGGACTGGTGCTGGGCATCATCGGACGCGGGCGGACGAAGCGGCAGGCGGCGCGGATCGAGGAGCAGTTCATGCGGGAGGGGCAGGAGATCGTAGACCGATACAAAGAGTTTGAGAATCAGTTCGGCCCGGCGATCGCGCAACTGGAAGGGCTGAAGGCGCAGGGGATGGACACGCTGCTGGGAGCGGGACTGGGCCGAGCCGGACGTCGCGGCGCTCAGAACCTGGGGAGCAACATGGACGTGCTGCTGCGAGAGGTGGAGAGGATCGAGCGACAGCGGGAGCAACGGCGAATGTTGCTGGGAGATTTCGCGCTGCCGGAGTTCATGTTCGGCGGACCGGTGCGAGGGATCAACGCGGCGAACGGAGCCCTGCTGGCGATGCTGCATCCAGGCGAGTTCGTGCTGAGGAAGGAAGCGGTGCAGGCGATGGGTGAATCTGCCCTGGCGACGCTCAACAGCAGCCCTCAAACGGTGAGCGGTCCCGGCTTCGCTGCGCCGGCACGGCACATCACGGTGAACTTCAACATCAGCGCCGTGGACGGCGCGAGCGTGGCGCGCTTCTGGCGACAGAGCCGTCCGCAGATTGTCAAAGCGGTCCGCAAGGCCATCGGCGACCGCGCGTTGTAGTTTGTAGAAAGGGACGACGCTCCGGAACCTCGGAGCGCTCGTTAACCGGGTGGCAGGGCCGCCCTGGCCGCAAAACCGCCACCCATAGCGGGCCTTCTCGAAAGTATTGGTCAAAGGGGAGGGCGCTTGATCCAAATTCAATTCCGGCGGGAAAGGTGCGCCGCGACGGGAAGAAAAATGTACCGGGTTGCGATGGATCGAAGGTGCGCGCACATCTTTTTCGGGATGGTTGCGCCGCCCGGAGCTCGAAACTGAAAACTGAGAAATGACCACTGAAAACTGGAAACTGGAAACTGACTGCTGACCCATGGCCTATCAACCCGTTTCACAGAGCGCCAACGAGATTCGCAACTCGCTGGCTTCCGTCCTGCGAGCCTGCGCCGCGCACCAGGAGCCGCCGCCGCTCGACCCGGGCATCGGCGCCTGGATTGGCCATCTGTTCTGGTTGCGCTCATCGCTTACCGCGGGGACGCTCCTGGTCTCACAACTGCTCGAGCACGAGGCCGAGGGTTTGAGGTTGATCGATGAGGTGAATCGCGAAGTTCGGCAGAAGCTCCACCGCTGCCATCATTGCGGAAGCGTAACGGAGTCATTGCTCGCCTGCACGACCTGCGGGCGCAGCCTGCAGAGCGCGGCCGTCCAACGCCGAGGCTAACGACGGCAGGTCGCTCGACCTGGCCTTGAGGAGGCCGGAGAGCATAACAGGTTGTACCTCAGGGCAAAGTTTTCAACATCCGGGTGGCCGGGTCGCTCTGGCCGAAAGATCGCCACCCGTAGCGGGCCTTCCTGAAAGTATTGGTCAAAGGGGAGGGCGCTCCATCCAAAATCAATTCCGGCGGGATCGCTGCGCCGAGACAGGAAGAAAACCATGTCGGGTAGTTTTACGAACCGAGGAAAAAAGCTGATGCTTGATTGGGTGTTTCGCGGCGTCGCGTTGCCGACGAATCTCTACGTTGCGCTGGTGACCGATGCCACATCGCCCACGCCCGCCACGAACACGCTGGGCGATCTGAGTGAAATCGCCGCCAACGGAACCGGAGGTTATCAATCCGGCGGGTTTCAGTTGGCGCGAAACACCACCGACTTCGACACCATCACCGAGGATGACTCGCAGAACCGCGCCCTCGTTCAGATCAAAGATGTCCCGTGGAGCCATGGCAGCGAAACCATCCCCGCCTCAGGAAGCGGCGCGCGCTGGGCCGTGCTGACTGATGACGTTGCCACACCTTCGTTGCGGGAAGTGATCGCCTACTGGAATTTGATCAACGACCGCAGTGTAGCCGCTACCGAGACCTTGAAGCTGCAGGACCTGACGCTGCGGCTTGAGGAGATATTCTGATGGCAGACGTAACCGTCGTCCCGTCACCGGCGCGCGCCGGCACTCGCACCTCAGGCCCGGCCAGCGGTACCGATCTATTTCCGTTGACACCGAACTGGCCCATTCATCGCGAACGGATTGACCGCAAGGTGCGCCTGCAGATGGACAGCGGCGAATGGTTTATCCGCTCGAAGGGAGACGACCTGCGCGTCTTTGAGCTGGAAGGCAGGGCCACCTCAAGTGAAATCGAGACCCTGCTCGGGTTCTATGAGGACCACGCAAAGATCGGTTGCAGGTTCCGCGACGCCGGATTCACCAGGTCGCGCGACGTGCGCGTGCAGTTCGCTTCCACCCCGGCGGTGAACGAGGCGTTCTTCAATCATTTTTCCTGGAGTGCTCGGCTGGTCGAGACACGAACGACGTGAAAATCATTCGGCGAGATGAAAGCGGAATCACTTCATTCCTCCACCCTTTGCCCTGCAAAGAGTGGGCCACACAGGAAATTCGCGAGGAGCTATGCCAAGAAAATTAGTGAACGGGGCCGATTTCCCCTCGGGCTACCGGGGGCGGCTGATTCGATTGGCCGAGGTGACGACTGAGGTCGGGACGCATTACTTCGCGACCGAGCGCGTGAGCTTTGGCGGGAACCTCCATCGGCCGTGGCTGGTTGCGAATGAGCCGATTCGCCGCCATCGCTCGCTTCAGGTGGACTCGGCCATGCTCTCGCTCCAGAACGCCGACCGGCAGATGGAGGCGTTGATCTTTTCCGAACAGTTCGAAGGGGCAAAAGTAAAACTCCTCGATCTTCTCTACGACCTCGATCCGGCGAACGCGCTGGAGCTCGTGCGCGGCGTGCTGAGTGACCGCGAGATGGCCGAGGCAACCGTCGAGTGGTCGATCGTTCCCACCTGGGATGCGACGAGTGTGGAGGCGCCGCGCAGAGTCTTTTCCCGAACCTGCACCTTCCGCTTCAAGGGGGCAGAGTGCGGGTACGTGGACGGGGTCGACCCGGATGACCCCGGCACCGGGCTTCCATTCGTGGTTTGTCCGAAAGACTTCGCTGCCTGCCAGGCGCGCGGGAGGAAGCATCGTTACCCGGGGTTTATTCACGTCACGCGAGAATTATCAGCCACCTTCCCGCCGGCCGAGTCAATAGGCGGCCAAGCACCTAATACCGTTGGAGGTGGATTCGATTGGAGAAATCGGTTCATGCCGAGCTAAAAAATGTCTAATTTAATAATTACGTACCCAACACCAGGTCACCGCGCAGGCGAGGAGGATTCGGAGGATTCATTTTCGGCGCTGGCCAGGGCCACTAGCGATCCAGACATCTCCGATCCCTCGGACCCCACGGGGACAGTGCTCCCCCAATCATCGGACGTGCAGGCGCTGGATTTCCTGGGGACGGCGCTGAACTCGC
>JAZDDE010000450.1:0-5555 GCA_036679495.1 Gemmatimonadota bacterium
GGCCGGGCACGTCACTAGGGTTAGTGGCCTCCGGCACATCGTCCGTTACCGAATCGGCGGAATCAGTGACACCGCCACCAGAAGAGGTGCCAGATGAGATGAATCGGTCGGTCCCCCCGGCGACGTTGTGCCATAGGGTTAATCCCTAGACCACGGCATCCACGCCGAACGAAAGGAGACCGCTCTGAGTGCGGATAGAAGCTCGTCCCGATCTCGGTCTAGCCCAGGACTCACGAAGGCGCTGCTAGGCTAGTGGGCCTTTGCCGTTCTTGAAACATCCGGTGGTGAGCCCTCTTCGCCCGCTGGTCGGTTCCGTCTGGACCTTCACCGCGGATCGTGGAGGGCCCGCGGTCAGCAGACAGTTGATCCTGCCCGACGGCTGTGTCGAGGTGATCGTCGATCTGCGGCGCCCCCACGTGTTCCTGGTCGGGACCATGACGGTCGCGCGCGAGGTCGAGGTTGAGCTTCCGGCCCGGTTGGCAGGGATCCGATTCCGCCCGGGCGGCGCTTTCTCAGTCCTCGGAGTGCCGCTGCCGGAGCTCACCGACCGGGAGGTCGCTCTCGGTGAGCTGCGTAGGGACGCCGAGGAGATCCTCGGTGCGATTCAAGGCCTGAGCGTCGAGCCGGCGGCCTTGGCACTCCAGAAAGAGATCGCCGCGCGAAAGATGCCCGGCTCGACCCCGGATCCTCGGTTGATGGTGGCGATCGGGGAGCTGACCGGCGCCACGACCCCTAGAGTGGATGATCTCAGCGACCGGCTCGGGTTCTCCCGGCAGTACCTGGCCCGCCGGTGTAAGCACCTGGTCGGCATCGGCCCCAAGCGCCTCGCGCGCATCGCCCGATTTCGCCGCCTCCTGAAGCTGGCGGACGCCGGCCCGTCCGGCGGTTGGGCCGGAGCGGCGCACACCGCCGGCTACTACGACCAGGCCCACATGATCCGCGAGGTGAAAGAGCTGACGGGGCGCACGCCCGGCCAACTGCGCCGGCCGGCCTAGCTTCCGGTTTCCATTCGTCCAAGACGCGACAGGGTTCGTGCGATTAGTCTTGCGGCTCGGTTCCGGAAAGGAGACTGCAATGACGAAAGCTGGCCTCTGGATATTCGCCTATTTGACGTGGGTCTTGCCAGCGGGCTCGACGGTGGGCGGGTCGGTCGAGGATCTCGCCTGGATGGCGGGCGACTGGCGATCTGGAGATGGTGACGACTTGGTGCAAGAGGTCTGGGCGGACTGGAAGGCCAGCCCTCCTACATCTCCTATCTCCTGGTCCACGACGGCCGCCTGTCGGTGCTCGTCGGCGAAGCGCCCGTCACGACCGGCGAGTACCAGGGATTCAAGTTCGTACTCTCGAACCAAGACAAGGAGAACGATGTGCCAGCCGATCAGAAGATCAACTATCTAGAGCTTCCAGCACGCGACCTCGATGCAGTTCAGACGTTCTACGAGGGGGCATTCGGATGGGAGTTCACCGATTACGGACCCGAGTACCGGGCGTTCAGCGACGGCACGATCGATGGGGGCTTCCGGCGATCCGAGGCGTCGTCTTCGACTGCCAACGGAGCGGTCCTGATCGTGCTCTATGCCGAGAGCCTCGAACGAACGCGCGATGTGGTCATGGAACACGGCGGCACCCTGGTCAAGGAGATCTTCTCCTTCCCCGGCGGCCGCCGATTCCACTTCGCCGATCCCAACGGCAACGAGCTGGCAGTCTGGTCGGACAGGTAGGGATCGTGCTCATTCGCATCTGGTCACGGATCGGCGTCACTCGGCCTCGACTCGCGCGCCGTCCATGCCGTGGCCGTCGACCAGGCGCTCCTTGCGACCGGCTTCGTAGCAGCTCACGACCCCAGACGATTCCCGACGACGGGGGCTCCGACCACCATGCCCCATGTGTCGCCCGTATCGGTCGTCGGCTCACGAATCGCACACGCCCTGGAGCCGTCGGCGCGAGAGGGTCCCAGAAGCCGCGCCTATCGGGCTTCCAACGTCGTTGTCTTCACCGCAGATCCAGTTCCAAGCGTCCGAGGCCGAACTCGACCCGATCCGGGAAGACGAGCCGGGCCTCGCCGGGAACGTCGTCGAAAACCGCGGACCGGGGCAAAGAGCGCGCTATCATTGCCACAAGCATGAATGGTTACGAGACTGTTGACGAAGGAAGACGGCCCATCAGGCTGGCCAGCTTTCTGGTCCGGACTGCTCTCGCCGCCACTCTAGGCTTGACACCAACCTTGACCGTTGCCCAACCAACGGCCGGCGACGAGTTTCAGGTCAACACCTTCACGACAGACGATCAGAGATCAGCGGACGTGGCCGCCGTCCCCGGCGGGGGTTTCATGATCGCCTGGACCAGCAGCTCATCAGCCACTGACCCTTTGCTCTCGGTGCAGGCTCAACGGTACGGCACCGACGGCCAACCCGACGGCGGGGAGTTCATGATCAATTCCTACACCCCTGGCTGGCAACGAAGCCCCGCGGTTGCCTTCCACGACGACGGCAGCTACGTCGTCGCCTTCTCCGCCTTCGGTTCCCCCGGAGGCGACACCAACGAAGACAGCATTCAGCTGCGGCGCTTCTCGAATCTGGGCGTCCCACTCGGCGACGACGTGCAGGTGAACACCTACACCACAGGCGCTCAGCTCTCGCCCGATGTCAGCGTCCTGGCGGACGGTGGCTTCGTGATCGTCTGGAGTAGCTACGGCAGCCTTGGGAATGACGATGACTGGGACAGCGTGCAAGCGCGGCTGTACTCCCCTGCTGGCGCACCGCTTGGTAACGAGTTCCAGGTCAACACCTACACCACAGAGAGGCAGCGCCCTGCACGAGTGCAAACTCTCGAGGACGGAGGCTTTGTTGTGACTTGGACCAGCTGGGGCTCAAACGGCAGCGATGACTCCGGCTATAGCGTGCAAGCTCGCCGCTATGACGCGTCTGGCGATCCATTGACCGGCCAATTCCAGGTCAACACCTATACCGACAGCTTTCAACGCTCCTCGGACGTGGTGACAACTACGGATAGCGAGTTTGTCGTCGTCTGGGGAAGCTCCGGCTCGACGGGGACCGATACGCAGGGCTACAGCGTGCAGGCCCGGCGCTATGCCGCGGACGGCACACCGCTCGGCGGCGAGTTCCAACTTAACTCCTTCACAGACGGCAGCCAGTTGGCGCCATCCGTGGCTAGGGTGCCCAGCGGTGGTTTCGTCGTGAGCTGGAGTAGCAGTGAGTCCGACGGGACAGACGACGATCAAAGAAGCGTTCGAGCGCGCCTCTTCGATGAGCAATGGAGCCCTCAGGGCGATGACTGGCAGGTGAATCAGTACACGACGTCCTGGCAGCAGCGCTCCCGCGTCGCCGTCGATCGAGGTCACTTCGTCGTCTCCTGGCAAAGCGATGGCTCCGCCGGGTCGGACGCCGACGGCTACAGCGTTCAGGCGCGCCGCTACACCTTCTCGTCCATCTTCAGCGATGGCTTCGAAAGCGGCGACACGAGCGCTTGGTCGCAGACAGTTCCCTAGGCGCCTAGCCTTCGTCGCCCCGAAGAGGTGCGCCCTAACTAGAAGTGCCGCCCTTTTCTCCAGCGGCAGCAGTAGGCCAGCGCGGGGAGAATTGGCACCGTCTTCTCCCGCGCGGTCCGACGAGCATTCGCCCAACTTGTACGGTTTCTTGTACAATTCCTCCATCATGCCCCGTGTTACGAGCTACAGCGATCTGCGCGCCCACCTCAAGGCTTACTGCGACGAGGTGGCCGAGAATGGAGAGCCCATCCTGATCCGACGGCGAACGGGCACGGACGTGGCTCTGGTGAGTGTGGATGAGCTCGTCGGCCTCGAGGAGACGGCGCATCTGCTGCGCTCGCCGAAGAACGCCCGGCGGCTTCTCGAAGCGCTTGCCGAAGTGCGTGCAGGCCGCGGCGAGACGGTGAGCCTCGACGACATCCGGCAACGCTTCGGCCTCGATGAGTGAACGGGTCGCGGTCTTCGCTGCCGGCTTCCTCCAAGACCTCGACTACTGGGTGCGCACGGACCGCAAGGTCGCTCGGCGGCTTCTCAGAGTGGTCCGCGAGACCCTGCGCGAACCGCACGCGGGGATCGGCAAGCCTGAACCCCTGCGCGGCGAGCTCTCCGGGCTCTGGTCGCGACGGCTGACGCAGGAGCATCGCGTGGTCTACGACGTGACGGCGAGTTCGGTGCGGTTCCTACAGGGCCGGTTTCACTACTGAGGACTGAACGCCTGCCCTCCGGGAGGGCAGGCGAGGGTTCAAGCTGCTTGGAGAAAAGGGTTCTATGAATCGGTCGGTAGTTTCAAGGGTGATATTGTTTAGGGCGCCTCCTTGTCTTCGCTGAACTTCGGTGGGTCTGGTGTTTGACCGAGATCGGGACGAGCTTCTGTCCGCACTCCTCTTGGCCCTCTAGTTGAGCCGGTGCATGTTGAGTTATCCGTCGCGTAGCGGTCGCTCCCAGGCTGGCACACGAAGTCTCTAGCTTCGACACATTTCTCGGAGTCGCCGTCGTCTCATCGTCCTTGTCTCATCATCTCTAGGAACCGGGGAAGGTCACTCCCCCGGGCCGCACTCTCGATCCCCCGCATTTGAGTGGCACGTCAAGACTGGCACCTCAAGACTGCGGTTCAGGAAGCCAGGAGAGGCACGAGGCCCATTTTCATGAGATCACGCCGGTGAGAAGGAGTAGTGTCGCTCTTTCTGGCGGAGAACGACTGTGAGGGGCCTTGAACGGACTGACGGGGGGCACCGGGACGGAGCGAGGCGCTTCGAGACATCGGTATTCGTTCAGGAAGACCTCGAGACGATCCTTGCGATTGAGAACGAAGCCTTCGCCGACGACGCATACCCAGCAGAAGAGTTTGTAGGGAGTCACCGTGCCCCCGATCAGAGGTTTCTCGTAGTGCGGCACGACCAAGAACTCATCGGATACATAATCTCGTTGCTGCGGCATAAATACGGCTATATCGTCTCGATGGCCGTCCGCAAGGCGTTCCAGCGTCGCGGTGTCGCTTCCCTCCTGATGCAGCACGCCCTGACTGCGATGAGTGCTGCTGAGATCACAGATGTCTACCTCCACGTGGGCGAAACGAACCTCTCCGCGTTAGCTCTCTATCGAAAATTCGGGTTCGCCGCGTCAGGCGTCCGTCGCCACTACTACGCCGACGGCACAGACGCACTCGTGATGAGAAGCAGCCTCCCGATACCAGCCACCGATCTCTCAGTATTCCCTTGAGACCTCAAGAAGGGACCTCACGAAGGACCTCAAGAAGAGGGGCACCGCTCAAGGGGCACCTCTAAGGGGAGAGCCAGCGCTCGAGCGCCCCGATCCTCTCTCTGTTTGTCTCGACCCAGGCGTCGCCACCTTCAACCCCCAGGGCCGCCAGGCTGCGGTAGAGCAGCGGAACAACAAGCTCGTGTTCGTCAAGCGCCTTCATGAAGGCCAGATTCTCGGCAACTGGCGGGCTCGCGCCCTCGACGCCCGCTTCAAACACCATCGAGACTGCCGTCTCAACGGATTCGGCTAGCTTCTCGGACGTGCTCATGCCCGCTTGTTCCTCCGA
>JAZDDE010000451.1:0-2128 GCA_036679495.1 Gemmatimonadota bacterium
GGTTTCTGTTGGCGGGCGCTCAAAAGTTCTTGGCAGCCGAAATGTTCGAGAGTATGTTCGGGCAACTCGGCCTACCGCTTGGTCTGGTCTCGGTGGTCGGTGTCTTGGAGATCGTCGCGGCGGCCCTCACGGTCATTCCCCGGACCAGCCTCTACGGCGCTTCGCTGGTTGTTGTAGTCATGCTGGGCGCTATCGGTAGCCATTTGGGCGCGAGTATGGGCCCGCCAGTTCCTGCCATCACGGCGCTCACCATGGCTGGAGTTGTCGTGTTTCTACGGCTGCGCGAGAGACGGTCCCCTGCCGCTTGAGCCCGTCGTCGCTCCAAGGCAGTCCCCGAGCCTGGATGAATCCAGGCCAGTCGCACCTCCTAGGCAGGCCGATTGAGAACGAGACAGCGCGCAGGCCTCGAGAAGGCAACGCGGGATGGAGCTCAGGCCAGGTGGGTTCTGAAGAAGGCGACAGTCCGATCCCACGCCAGCTGCGCCGCTTCTTTGTCGTAGCGCGGCGTCGAGTTGTTGTGAAAGCCATGCCGCGTTCCCGGATAGAGATGTCGCTCGTGCCCGACCTCATGGGCTTTGAGGGCCGCCTCGAAATCCGGCCATAGCGCGTTGATGCGTTCGTCTTCCTCGGCTGACTGGATCAGCATTCGCGCCTTGATCTTCGCCACACTCTCGAGGTCGGGCGGGGCTCCGTAGAAAGGCACGGCGGCCGATAGATCGCCTCCCATCTCGGCGGCGAGGAAGTTGGTGGCACCGCCGCCCCAACAAAACCCCACGGAGCCGAGCTTGCCAGTCGATGACTCGTGGGATTGCACGAACCGAGCACTGTTCAGAATGTCCTGTTTGAGCAGGTCTTGATCGAGGCTCCTTTGCAGGGTGCGGCCGTCGTCGTCATTCCCCGGATAACCACCCACCGGAGAGAGCCCGTCAGGCGCCAGGGCGAGGAAACCCTCCACCGCGAATCTCCTGGCCACATCTTCGATGTACGGGTTCAACCCACGGTTTTCATGAATGACAAGGACCGATGGGGACGGTCCAGCTGCCGTTGGCTCCACCAGGTACCCTCGCATTTCACCGGACGTTCCGCCGGGTGACGGGTACTCAACATAGGTGGCCTTCATTCGCTCATCGGTGAAAGAGATCGTTTGCGCCTCGGCGTAACGCGGCAGTAAGGCCTGGGCCATGGCCAGCCCGGATGTGCCGGCCACAGCTAGCAAGCCGGCTCGGCGCAGGAACTCACGTCGGTTGATCTTGCCGTGGCAGTACTCGTCGTAGAGATCGTAGACCCGCTGATCGATTTCTTGTGGTTTCATGCGGAGTACCTCCGGGTGTAGCCGCTCAGCGATCAACTGAGCGGTCGGTGGATGCGCGACGCGAGGACTATGGGTCCGTTGTCTGGCTCCCAAGCTGCAGGAAGTCCCGGACCCTCTCGATCGTTTGGTTCTCCTCGACGCGACCGTTCGCACCACTCTACCTTTGAGCGCGGGCTCGAAGCAGCCAAGGCCGTTCGAAACAGATCGGCCGCGCTCCATGGCCACCTTCCCACTTCCGTCGCGGTAGTCTGAGCGTTCCGATGCGCGCTTCAGCAAGCGAGCGAGACTCGAGCGCCGGGAACTTGCGGGAGTCCCCCGATCTTGCCGCGCCTAGGCCCTGGACCGTGCTCGTCCTGGGCGCGTTCCACGAGCACGTCATCCTGATCGTCATCTTGTCCGCGGCGGTTCCCTGCGTTGCCGCCTGGGCAGCCGGTCCAGATGTTCTGCCGGGCTGGGCCGAGCTGGGGCTCGCCGGGCTCGGACTCGCCATGATCAGCGGGTTTGGCCAGCACCTCGTTGCTGCACCGCTGGCTCGTCTCCTCAAGCGCCATTGGACCAGAACGTTTCGAGTGCTCTATTTCCGGTCGTTCGACCCAGGTGCATCCAATGAGGCGCGCGACAGCCTGAGCCCAATACTCGGCGGCATGGGCACGTTGACAGCAGTGCACGACCGCGAGTTCATCCAGGGCCTGTCCCAGCCCGACGGCCACGCCGAGCAGGAGGATCTCTGGCTTGCGTGGCTCGAGATCGGCGAGATTCTCAGTGATGCCCTCGCGGCACCTCGCTTCACCGACGGTGAGTGGCGCAGCGAGGTCC
>JAZDDE010000452.1:0-2460 GCA_036679495.1 Gemmatimonadota bacterium
CTACTCTTGCTCACGGCGTATCCTCCTTCTTTGAAGGGTTTGAATCCGATTCGATACCGGACTCAGGATACGCCGCCTTCATCTCACCTCATACACAACTTTCGACCATAGCTCCGCTGTACTGGGAGCGTGTGTCGGCATAGCGGCTTTCCAGCGGTTTGGAAGGTCAGGCCTTCTTGAGAATCCGTGGATCTTCCCGACCTACGCATGGGCGGCTCAGGCGACACTTCGGCTGAGCGAGCTTTGGGCGTCGCTGGCCGAGCCACACCTTCCGCCGGAGGAGATCCAGCCGGCCGTGCTGATGTTCTCAGCCTTAGGTAGTCTGGCTCTACTGCTTTGCCTTCAAACACTAGCGGTCTTGGTTCTCGATCGGGAGCGCCTGCCGGACGGCTTGGCCGGCGGCACCGGAAGCGCTGTCAAGGTTGCCATGCTCACGGTCGTGTTAGACGGGTTCCTGGTTCTCAGGCTGCTTTGGCTTGGGCAAGCCCGGTGGGCGGCTGGATGAGTATCTGCCTAACAACTAGCTGCAGCGGACACTGCCTAGCCCGTCGGCACCATTGGTAGACTATCGCGGTGAACCGCTCAATCAACCTTTTCAGCAGGCTCATGGCCGGCAGCGCCGCAGAGCTTTGAGCCGTTAGGCGGCCTTGGCGTGGGCGATGAGCTGGCGCGACTTCTGCGGATGTACAAGCCCGCGGAGGTACTAGGCGAGGTCTGGTGGAACTATCGATGGGTATTGGCCCTCGCTGCGTTCTGGCTCTGTCGAGTCGTCTTCCTCTTGTGGCGCGACCGCTCGGAGGTTCCGCTCGTCGGACGCGCCGAGGTGAAACCGCCGGACGCGTGGACGCTCCCGGTTGTTCTAGTGAGCCTGCAAGCAGTCTGGGAGCTTTGGAGCAGCTTCGAGCATGCCGACCATTTCACGCCGCAAGGCTATCTTGCACTGCAGTGGTATGTGTCGGCCGCCAGCTTCGTGGCTGTGGCAGGGGTGTTGCTCCTGTCAACACTTGCCATCCTCGTGGCGAGACTCGTGTTGAGAGTCGAGGTCTCAGTGTTGCCTCACGTCGGTCTTCCCGGTCTGTTGGCAGTCGCGAGCCTCGTTGGCCTGCACTTCCTGCTCTCGGCCGTTGTGCATCTTGGTCTGGTTGCGGGAGACGGCTGAGGCGGGGCCGCCTAACACTAGCTGCAGCGGACACTTCCCTAGCGCGTCGGCACCATTGGTAGACTTTCGCGGTGAGCCCCTCGGCCAACCATTTCCGTGAGCTCCGCGGCCGGCAGCGCCGCAGAGCTGTGAGCCGTTAGACAGCACGGGCACCTCAGGCGTAGACTGATCGGGACATGACGACGAAGTACAAGATCGCGCTGCACCACTCGGACGAGGGCGTGAGCGTCTCCGTTCCCGGGCTTCCAGGCTGTTGGTCTCAAGGCGAGACCGAAGCCGAGGCGCTCGAGAACATCCAAGACGCGATCAGGGAGTATCTCGCCGTCGTTGACGAGCAGCTGGCGGGCGCGGATGTGCGAGAAGTCGAAGTCGTCGTCTGAATGCCCAAGATCCCGGGCGTAAACCACCGCCGTGCCGTCAAGGCTCTGAAGAAGGCAGGCTTTGCCGTGGTGCGGGAAGGCAAGCACATCGTCATGTCCGACGGTCGGCGCATTCTCACGGTCCCGCGGGCTAACCCGGTGAACGCTTTCACCATGGGCGGCATCGTTCGCGACGCAGGTCTGAGCGAGGCAGAGTTCAAGAAACTTCTGTGAGGCGCGCTGTCTAACAACTAGCTGCAGCGGTCGCTGTCCTAGCCGGTGGGCACCATTGGTAGACTTTCGTGATGAACTCCTCAATCAACGTTTATAGCCAGCTCACGGCCGGCAGCGCCGCTGAGCAATGAGCCGTTAGGCAGCCTTGAGCGCGAAGACGGCTTTTGCGGCTGGGACTCTTGTGGGCCTAGTGTTGAGGATGTGTCCCTTTTCTCGTAGAGATTCGATTCAGGCGTAGTCCTCCGGGTGCCGGGTTGGTGAATGTTATCCCTACGCGGCTTCTCGGTGCCTGATGATCGCGGGTAGCTCTTCGTAGCCGTTGATTCTTCTCATCTTCTTGGTCCGGCGACGAAACTCCCGGTTGAGATTCTCCAGAGCGTTCGTCGTGCGCATCGATCGACGTAAGGGTTTGGGCAGCTCGTAGAAGGTCAGGAGATCGTGGCCGGCCTCCTCGAGGCTGCGTGCGACTGCCGGGCACAGCTTGCTCCACTTGGCCACGAAGGTAGCGTAGGCACCTCGGGCCACCAGCGCGGCGTCCATGGGTCCATCGTCTTGGGCGTTGACGATCTTGTGCCAGTCGCGCTTGAGCTCATCGTGAGCGTGCTTCGGGCAGTGCGCCAACAGATTCGCCCACTTGTGCTGCAAGCAGCGCTGGACCGTGGCCTCAGGCCACGCCTTCACCGCCTTGACCAGCCCCTTGTGACCGTC
>JAZDDE010000453.1:0-4081 GCA_036679495.1 Gemmatimonadota bacterium
CGCTACGGCGAGCAGTGGGTAGCCCGCACAGCCGTTGTTCTGCGCGCGACTCCCGACGCCAACGCCACTCCCGTTGCCATGCTTAAACCCGGTGACTCAGTCTCCACATTGACTGGAGAGGTTCACACCATCCCGGGGCGCTTCATCGTTCAGCGACCCTCCGACGGTTTCTCGCCAGGCGACGAGATTCTCGTCTTCACTTACCTGGGGGAAGGGCACTTCCGCATTAGACACAACGGCCAGCCCAAGGTGGCCAATCTTCATTTCAGCCCGTGGGGCGGCACACCGGGCAAGCGTTGCGAGCTCAGCTCTCGTTGTTGGGGCACGCTCGAACGAGAGCTTGAGTTTGATTGGTGGGTAAAGGTCCGGACCTCTGGCGGGACCGAGGCCTGGGTTCTCGGCGGCGACGACTTCGGCCAACCCATTGACGACTGACCCAGCCTGCCGCCTAACAAGGGGTTGCAGCGGACGGCCCCCGCGGCCTCCAACTGACCTTGGTACTATTTGGCAACTTACTCGGGTGCTTCGCTCGACCATCACGGGCATGGCCGCAGCTGAACCCCTAGTCCGTTAGGCGGCAAGGGATGGGACGTCGACTCACAGTGCTCGCAGCGATTTTTCTGGCCGTCTCAGGTGGCTCGTCGAGTTCGATCGCTGACGGTTCACACCCGGCAGTCGAAGGTCATTTGAAGCGTGCCGATGCCTATTTTGACGCACAGGACCTCCAAGGAGCCTTGCGTGAGTACAACGCAGCGATAGCGATCGCGGGGCCGACGGAACGTCTGCTGGCCTTGCGGGGCGGAGTGAAGTTCGAGATCGGAGACTACCAAGGCGCGGCGACGGATCTCACCAGCGCGATCAGGTCCAATCCGAAGAATCCCGACTTCTACCTGCTTCGCGGTCTCTCAAGAAGCCTCCTCAAGCCGCCGGATCGAAAGGGAACCTGCGACGACCTAGAGAAGGCCCGTGCCCTCGGTGTCGATATTCGAGACATCGCGAAGGGTGTCGACGAATGGTGTGTCGTGCCCCAGGAGTAGGCGCGCTTGCCGCCTAACAAGGGGTTGCAGCGGACGGCCCCCGCGGCCTCCAACTGACCTTGGTACTATTTGGCAAGTTACTCGGGTGCTTCGTTTCGGTCATCACGGGCATGGCCGCAGCTGAACCCCTAGTCCGTTAGGCGGCCAACCAAGCGTGGTCACGGCAGCGCGATACTTCGGTTGGTTTGTGGCGCTCCTAGGCGGATTGATGGGCCTCGTGCTCGTCTCGAATCAGCTACTAGGGACGCCCGAGTTCCACATGAATGGTGCGCCTGTTGAAACTCGCGAGCAGGCTCTCACCGCGCTGGCAATCTGCCTTCTCCTTCTAACGGGAGGCTTGGCATTCACCCGTCTCCTTCGCGAGCAGACGCTGGCCGGCTTCCCCAGGATGGCTCGGCACATATCCTGGGCCGAGGCTCTTCCCGCTGAAGACCCCCGCGACCATTGGCGCTTCTACACCGCCCTGGCCGCTCCAGCTATCCCCCTCATATTGCTCGCTCCAGGGGCGGACCTGCCCACGCGGCTCGGTTTCGCCGCGAGTGTGCCGCTAGTCGCGGGGCTGTGCTGGGCCATGGTGTGGGTGGTTCTAGGTTTCCATCTCATCAACCCATTCGCGTGGCTTTTCCCGCCGTTCCTCATCTTCGCCGCGCGCTTCTTCCACTTCTTTGCCGTGCTTTCCTGTGTTCTCGGCGCTGCGCTGTGGCCATTCTACGGGTCCGAACAGCTTGCCCTTGGTCTCTCCTTTGCGGGTGCTCCGGGCATAGCCGTCGCGTCAGCACAGTTCCTACGCGTCTGGCTTCGCCGCACCGGGGAGCCGTTGGCCGCCTAACAAGGGGTTGCAGCGGACGGCCTCCGCTGCCTCCAACTGACCTTGGTACTATTTGGCAACTTACTCGGGTTCTTCGCTCGACCGTCACGGGCACGGCCGCAGCTGAACCCCTGATCCGTTAGGCGGCGTCAGTGACCAGGCATCTCGCGGCCGCAATTGTTCTCTTGGCCCCACTGTCGGCCGTCGCATCGGAGTTGGAAGTTCTCCGTGCGGGTGAGCCCGCCAACTACACTGTGCCAATCCCGCCTGGGCAGCTGTTCACGTTCAACTTTGTGGTCGGCGCCGCTGACGTCTCGGCCAAGTTCCAAGTCGCCGGCCCCCGCCTCGTCGTCTCTACCCTGACGCATCCCGAGTCGGACGTCGTCCGGGACCGAGCCTCCCTATCCGTGGACTGCCCGGGACTCGCCGAGCATCCTATGGAGGTCTCATCTGCAGCAGAACCAATGTCTGTTGGCACACTTCACCTGAACCCAACTGAGATCGGGCACTTCGGCTACGCCTTTCGCAACGTGAGTAGCCAGCCAGCCACGATGCGATTGGCAATCACCTCCTCGAAAACCCTCGGAATCGCGTTCGTCGGCATGCAGCGCGGCGAAGTCGTGCCCCTTCGACCGCAGCCCTAGCCGAGCTAGATCCAGCAAGACGCCGCCTAACAAGGGGTTGCAGCGGACGGCCGCCGCGGCCTCCAACTGACCTTGGTACTATTTGGCAACTTACTTGGGTGCTTCGCTCGGACGTCACGGGCACGTCCGCAGCTGAACCCCTAGTCCGTTAGGCGGCATCAAGTGGCAGCAGCCACGCTCGAACAGCTGGCGACCACCGAAGCCGAGCTGGAACGAATTGTCGGTTCCATTGATGGAACGATCGAAGAGAAGACCAACCATCTGCGGTCGCAGGGCATATTTCTTCGATATGCCGAAGTCTTCTCTTCCTATCTATGCCTCGCAGAAACACCAAGCCCCAACCTCGAAGCACTCAAGCGCGCCGTCTTCCTCGGGTGGTACGAAGTCGCAGAGCCATCGTTCTGCTCCGGCGTGGCCGATCTCCCGGACAACGCCAGAGCACGAGTTGTCGCGCTGCTCGAGTCTCTCGTCCCTCAACTAGATGACGAGTGTCGCTGGATGCTTCCCTACTACTTCTATATGGACGATTTCGCGTTTCCCAACCTCGATGCCAATCCGAATCTCAACGCCTTCCTCAGCTCTGGAGACCCCGATGGTTGGCGTTCCCACCAGCACAACACAACAGCCATGCGCCATCGGGGTTTGATGGGCGACTACTGGCTTTCAATCTTCGGAAGCCATGCCGCCTAACAAGGGGTTGCAGCGGACGGCCGCCGCGGCCTCCAACTGACCTTGGTACTATTGGGCAAGTTGCTTGGGTTCTTCGCTCGACCGTCACGGGCACGGCCGCAGCTGAACCCCTAGTCCGTTAGGCGGCAACACCGCGCCTCAAGACAGGCCCCAATCACTCCGATGAGCCTCGGAGGAGGCTTGTCCAATGAAACTTCTAGGCATCGTGGCGCTGTTCGCTTCACTTGCTGTTCCAGCTTTCGCTGCGTCGAGCTCTAGCTCCACCCCACCGGCCAAGCAGGCCAGGCAATCGTCCAAGGGCACGTCAGACATCGCACGATGCACACAGCGCGGCATCCAGTATTTCAAGGACATCGGCTCCTACCCCACGCTCTCATCCCCACCCAATACGGGTCGAAGAGCGGAAGACGTTGCCTTTGAGCGGTGCAGCAGAACTCTGACGGCGTTCTAGCTTCACCGAGCAGCTCGCCTGCCGCCTAACAAGGGGCTGCAACGGACCGCCTATCGCGGGACCAACCAACCTTTGTGGCATCATCCAACTTCCAACTCGGGCCAACAGTTTGCTGTCACGTCGGCGGCCGCTGAGCCCCTAGTCCGTTAGGCGGCAACGTGCCCGACAAGCCGCTCCGATTTCCTGCCGAACTTGAGTTCGTCGGGCGTGAGATACCGCCGCCGTTCTCGGGCGAGTTCTCAGGCATTCGGCCATCCTTCAACTACGGCGGCGACCTCGTTGCGTGCGAGATCGAGTGTCCTTCTGAGATCGACTGGAGCCACGTTGGTCGGTTCGCGGTATCCGTTCGCCTCTTCTACTCGACCGCCGCCCATTCCGAGCTTTCCATAGACGACGAGTTCCATCTCAACGTCGGTGGCCGAGTCTTCGCTGTGGGCACGGTTCTTGGCGC
>JAZDDE010000454.1:0-4356 GCA_036679495.1 Gemmatimonadota bacterium
CGCCGTGCGACCCGAGACGAACGAG
Organism: Gemmatimonadota bacterium; assembly: GCA_036679495.1. Taxonomy (GTDB): domain Bacteria; phylum Gemmatimonadota; class Gemmatimonadetes; order Palauibacterales; family Palauibacteraceae; genus JAZDDE01. Next base: position 26 of record JAZDDE010000454.1, read on the forward strand.
GCAACACTCAGCGCACCTCAAGCAATCGGAGCACTGGCATGATGAAACACGTGATCCTGGCTCAGCTCAGTCTCTTTCTCGTGGGCTGTGCCGCCGTTGGGCCGAACTACAAGAACCCTGACCTGACGCTTTCGTCTGAGTTTCACGGTGGCGGCGGACAGAAGCGGAGCGATGCGGTCCGGACCGACTGGTGGGAGGTGCTCGGCGATGCGCAACTCGTGGGGTACATCCGAGATGCGGTCAAAAGCAACCACGATCTCAAGCTGGCCCAGGCCCGCATCCGAGAGGCACGCGCCCTACGACGCGTCGCGAGGTCCCACTTCCTGCCGAGCATCAACTTTAGCGGCTCGTACCAGATTTCTGAATCCAGCGAGAACGGCCCGCTCGGTGGCGGCGAAAGTGATTTGTTCGAAGCGTCGTTCGACGCCAGTTGGGAGATCGACGTGTTTGGAGGAATTCGCCGTACGACCGAGTCCGCCGCAGCGCGACTGGAGGCCGCCGGCGACGCCCGCCGCGACACGCTGCTCTCCGTCATCTCTGAAGTGGCGCGAAATTATGCCGAGCTTCGCGGGGCGCAGCGCCGTCTCGCGCTTGCCGAAAAGAACATCCGCATTCAATCGGACACCCTCGAGCTGGTGGCCAATAAGTTCAAGACCGGCCTCGCACCGGAGCTCGACGTCCAGCGCGCAAGAACTCAGATGAGAACGTCTCGCTCGCGCGTGCCAGGCCTCCGCGCCGCGATCCACGCCGCCGCGTTTCGAATTGCCGTACTCACCGGGCGCCAACCGGCCGAACTCCTGGATGAACTGGCCCAGCCGCGGCCCATCCCCGCCCCGCCGGAGTTGGTGCCCGTGGGTTTACCCTCGGAACTTCTCCTGCGAAGGCCGGACGTTCGCAGCGCGAAGCGAGAGCTGCACGCTGCCACCGCGGACGTAGGTGTCGCGACCGCGGAACTCTATCCGCGTTTCTTCCTGACCGGGATGGCAGGTTTGCAGAGCGTCTCGTTCACCGACTTCTTCGATTCGGCCAGCCGTACCTGGTCCATTGGTCCCCAGATTCGCTGGCCGCTCTTTCAGGGAGGGCGCATTCGGGCAAACATCAGCGCCTCAGAGGCTCGCCGAGATGCGGCCTACCAACGCTTTCGGCAGGCGGTTCTGATCGCCCTTGAAGATGTCGAGCGGTCACTGGTCGATTATGCGGAAGAACAACTGGAGCGGCGCGAACTCGAAGCCGCCGTGCAGGCCAGCGCTCGAGCGGTTCAGCTTGCGTCCGTTGTCTATGAGAAGGGCCTGGCGGACTTCCTCACCGTGCTTGATGCCGAACGGACGCTGAGAGACGTCGAGGACCAACTGGCTGCGAGCGAAACCAGCGCGACGGTAAACGTGATCCGCCTCTACAAGGCACTTGGCGGTGGTTGGGAAGTGTTTGAGGTATCCGGTGGCACGCGCAAGAATTGAAAGGAAAGTGATCATGATGAACAACGAAATCAAGTCGCACTACGCTTCTCCCGGGCTCTATGAGCGCATCGTCCAGGGGCTCGAGGCCATCGGAAAGTCTCCCGCATCCGCGGACCTCGACGACCTTGCGGCCGTGGACGAGTTTCACCTTCGCGGGCCGGCGGCGACCCGAGAGCTGATCGAGATGCTCGATGTCGGCGCCGATTCCCACGTACTCGACGTGGGGTCCGGTCTGGGAGGGCCGGCCCGCCGCCTTGCGAAGGCGACCGGATGCCGGGTCACGGGAGTCGACCTGAGCGAGGACTACTGCGCTGTCGGGAACGATCTGTCCGGCTGGCTGGGCCTGTCGGAGCAAGTTCGCCTCGAGCCGGGAGATGCGACGAAGCTGGAGCGCTTCGCTCCATCTTCGTTCGATGCCGCCTGGACGATTCATGTCGGCATGAACATCGAGGACAAGGGCTCACTCTATGCGGGCGTCGCGCGTGTTTCGAAGCCTGGAGCACGGTTCGTGCTGTTCGACATACTTTCAGCCGGTGCCGGGGAGCCGCAGTACCCCGCGCCCTGGGCCGCGACGCCGGAGCAGAGCTTCCTTGCCACCGTCGATGAGATGTCGTCCTACCTCGAACGCGCTGGTTTTTCCATCGTAGAAATCAAAGACCAAACATCGCAGGCGATCGCGTTTCTCGACCACACCTTCGCCCAAGTGAAAGGTCTCGGCGGGCCGCCGCCGCTCGGGCTCCACCTCATCCTGGGACCGACTTTCAAGGAGATCCTCTCAGGTGTGCGACGGAACCTCGCGGAAGGCCGCCTGGCACCTACGGTCCTTTACACTCGCAAGAACTAGAAGGAGAACATGATGAAAACCAAGGCCAGAATTCTCGTCACGGCGGCGGCTGGCCGAAACCTTCGGTCGCCGTATTTACTGCCGACTTCCCGTGCACCAAACAGGAGGATTGCAATGAGTGCAAAGAATCTGAAAGGAGGTCGACTGTCGTTCTGACTCCACGGACCGGGCTCTGATCAGCGCTCACCGGCGCTACATACTGTGATGACGACCTTACCGCGAACCTGACCTTCTTCCAGATATCGGATGGCGTCGGGGGCCTCGCTCAGCGGGTACGTCCTGTCGATGACTGGTGTCACCTTGCCGGCCTCGATGAGTTCCTTCAGGAACTGCAGATCCTCCTGGCGCCCCGTCGAGATGAAAGTCCGCAGCTTGTGGCGTACGAACGGTGACAACAAGAGCGCTCGGATCTGACGATCCGTGCCTCCAATCCACCGATCACCTTCTTCCCCGCCGGTGATCACGAGGATTCCCCGGGGGGTAAGGGCGCGCCTGAGATCTGACAGCGACCGGTTCCCCGCGATGTCGAGGATGACGTTATAGCGCTGAGGGGTCTGCGCGAAGTCGTCGCGCGTGTAGTCGATCACGTGGTCCGCACCGATGGAGCGGACCATGTCCACCTTGGTCGTGCTGCACACGCCGGTCACTTCCGCGCCGAACGCCTTGGCCAGCTGCACCGCAAACGTACCTACGCCTCCCGAAGCACCAATGATCAGGACCTTCTGTCCAGCCTGCACTTCGCCCTTGTCACGGAGACCTTCGACGGCGGTGCACGCGGAGACGGGTACGGCTGCCGCCTGCTCAAAGGTGAGGTTCGCCGGCTTGGGTGCAAGCTTGTCTTGCGAGGCACGCGCGTACTCGGCGAAGGCGCCGTCGCAGGTGCCGAAGACTTCGTCGCCCACTTGAAACTGCGTCACGTTCTTGCCGATGGCGTCAACTCGCCCTGCGACATCCATACCGGGAACACGAGCCTTGGGCCCCCGGAACCCGAAACCCATGATGCGTATCAGGTACGGCAGGCCCGTCATGAGATGCCAGACGCCCCGATCCACACCAGCCGCGTGAACGCGAATGAGCACGTCGTCGTCCCCGAACTCGGGCTTGTCGATGTCCTCAAGTTTCAGGACATCCGGTGATCCATATGTGTCTTGGGCGATTGCTTTCATTTGAAGCCTCCACGTCCGCGTCACGCTGTCGAAGGTTATGGCGCGCCGATCGCGAGGTTGAAGCACACCTGATGCATCATGATGCCCTAAAGAAACTAATACAAGATGGAGGTGATTATGAGTGACAAACGACCAATCAGTATAGTACGCGACGGCTCTCTTGCCGCGTCCCTTTGGGAACGGAAAGGCAAGAACGGCCGCTACTTCGAGTTCAACCTCAGCCGCTCGTACAAAGTGGGCGACGGCTTCAACGGTACCCGCACCATCGGCCGGCGGGCGTTCCAGCGGATGATGAAGGGGGCCAACGTCCGCCATGATGAGTGGAAGCTATGTCGAGTGTGTGCGCGGGACCGTAGAGGGTGTGATTCGATTCGCCCCGATTCTGCAAGCTCTGCAGCGCCATGGCTTTACGGCTCAACTCGCGTTCCGGCGGCGACTTAGGGTGTCTCGAATTCTTGCTATTCCGACACGGTTTCTTACTATCTCTGCCTCCTGATTGAGGGCAGTTTGAGGGCAGCACACCATTCCGTAGACTGCCGGTCGGCAAGAACGTCATCCCGTCTTGCGGCAGTTGTTCTCGATGGACCGATCATCCTGACGTTAGGCGCGAGTGACGGGTATAGCTCACGATGGCGTCTCGGGCTCATCACCCGGAGATCGCAGGTTCGGATCCTGCCCCCGCTATACGGACCTGGAGACGGCCATGACGCAAATCGCGGTTATTCTCATAGTTACAGCGCTTTCAGCTTCGGCCGTAAGCAGGCGCTACGAGCCCGCGACTGTTGCCGCCCGCCGAAGACCGAGGCATTCAAACACAAGGCGGAACCTAGTCGGTTCACGGTAAAGACGAAATCGTGCCCAACA
>JAZDDE010000455.1:0-23367 GCA_036679495.1 Gemmatimonadota bacterium
GAGCTCAACCCGGATTGTCGCGGTGGAAGGAACAACCACCGGCCGGATGGCCAGAGAGTGAGGACAGATTGGCGTGGCGACGAGGGCGTCGAGCGTCGGAACCAGGATCGGACCCCCGGCGCTGAGACTGTACGCCGTAGAACCGGTAGCGCTCGAAATCACGATTCCATCCGCGCTGTACTGTCCCACCTCCTCACCGTCCACGGACACATGGAGCCGTATGAGCCTCGCGAGCCCCGCCTGGTGCACTACCGCATCGTTGAGCGCGTAGTAGGACGACACGACTCCGGCGCCATCAGCCCCCGCTGCATCGCCTGTCAGAACTTCGATATCGAGAGCGGTTCGCTCTTCTTCGTGAAATTCCTGTGTCGCGAGGCGCCGTAGCATGGCTTCAAGGTCGGACCGTCCGCCCGCGGTCAGGAAACCCAGACGGCCGAGATTGCAGCCCAGTACCGGAACCCCGAGCGGACCGGCAATGTGAGCGCCTCGCAGCAGCGTCCCGTCCCCGCCCAAAGTCAGCAGCGTGTCTACGCCGTCCGCCGCTGACTCGAGAGTCTCCTCTGAGCTGAGGTGCTCGACCAGCTCTGGCCCGACGACCAGCTGGAACCCCAGCGCATCAGCCAACCGGCGTAGCTCCGCTGCGACGTCCCCGAGGGCGTCGTGCGCAGGATTCGCCAGTACGCCAAGTCTCATCAGCTACGCCGTTCGATTACATACATGGCCACATTCCTCAGCCCATCTGCACCGTCCAACCCGTCCAGTTCGCCAAGTGCAGCCGTAGCCAGTCGCCGGCTCATGTGCTCTGCGCCGTCCATGCCGAGCACCGCCGGATACGTAGCTTTGGAGAGATCGAGATCGCGGCCGCTGGGCTTTCCAAGCTCGGCGTCCGACCCGGTCACATCCAGAATATCGTCCACCGCTTGGAAGGCCAGCCCTAGCCGGAGACCGAACCGGCGTAGGCGTTCAATGGTCGCATCGTCGACTCCCGCCGCCAACCCGCCCATCACAACGCACGCGGCGATTAACTGTGCTGTCTTACCAGTATGAATCCTTTCCAGGCGTTCGGCCGAGACTTGGCGCCCCTCCGCCCGCAGATCCAGGAGCTGCCCGCCCACCATGCCGGCCGCACCTGATGCCTCCGCAAGAGTCAGGAGCAGGCGGCGCACACACTCGTCAGATAGCCGCATGGACTCACCGGCCGTGAGGACGGCCCGGATGGCCATGGGCATCAGGGCGGCTCCCGCAACCACCGCTGCTGCTTCGCCGTATCTCACGTGGAGTGTTGGCTGGCCACGGCGAAGAACGTCGTTGTCCATACAGGGAAGATCATCGTGGACAAGGGAGTAGGCGTGTACCATCTCCGCTGCACAGGCCAGTGTGACGACCTCGGCGCTCGTCCCGCCCATTCCCTCGTACGACGCCAGAACCAGAAGCGGCCGAATCCGTTTGCCGGGGCTCAGCACCGCGCCCCTGATCGTGGCCGCCATCGCCGCCGGGATTCCGTCCAGCTCGCCGGTGACGAAGGTGTCCAGCGTGGTCTCGATGCGGGCTAGCTTGGCTGCCACCAAAGGGCCGGGCTGCGTCGCTCGACCGGTCGCGGAGTGCGTCAAGTTCCGTTGGGCTGAAGGAAGTCACGGTCAATGCCAATCGATTCGAGATCGCCTTCCGCTCCCTCGATCAACTCTTCCACACTTCCCCGGGCCGCGTCCAGGGAGCGACTGGCGGTGCGAAGATGCTCGATCCCCTCGGAAAACAGGCCCAGCGCCTCGCTGAGTTCAAGCTCGTTCCGATCCAGAGCGCCTACGATTCGCTCGAGCTCCTTGAGCGAGTTCTCGAAGGATCCATCCGTTTGCGAGTTCACTCACTACTCTCCTCTTCTTGATCCGTCCTGCTTCCCTCCGACACGCACTCAGCCTCACCGTCCGCGATTTGAAGCCGGAAGTGCACACCCGGTTCAAAGTCGCTCGCACTCCGTAGCACCCTTCCCTCCGCGCTCATCGGGACCGCGTACCCGCGGCTCAAGATCGCGAGCGGACTTAACGCATCCAGGCGCCCACCGGCCAGAGCCAACTGCGAGGTCAGCTTCTGGATACGGGCGCGAGTGCTGAACACCGCTGCCATGGCTGCCTGACGTAGCCGATCCGCGCCCGCCTCTGTTCTGCGCCGAAGTCCTGAAACCAGACCCTCGGCCAATGCCTGCAGACCTGATTGGATGACCAGAGAGTCCTCGACAGCGATTTCTCCCGCCACCGAGGGCGTCGGTGCGCGGCAGTCCGCGACGAGATCCGCGATCGTCACGTCGATTTCATGCCCCACCGCTGAGATCGTCGGTACAGGACACTCGGCGATCGCCCGCGCCACGATCTCTTCGTTGAAGGCCCAGAGATCTTCTATAGAGCCGCCACCGCGAGTCAAAATGATCACGTCGCAGCTGCCCTCACGAACGAGACGTTCCAGGGCCATCACGATGTCCGCGGCAGAGCCTGGCCCTTGCACCCGGCAGTCCGAGATGAGAATCCGGGTCCATGGCGCGCGTCGCTGTATGACGCTCACCACGTCGCGAACGGCCGCGCCGGACTTCGAAGTCACCACGCCGACCCTGAGCGGCACTCTTGGAAGCGGAGATTTTCGCGCATCCTCCAGCAGGCCCTCCTGCTGCAGGCGGCGCCGCAGTTTTTCGAACGCCAGCCTCCACAGCCCCTCACCTTCAGCCTGCATCGCCCGAACCACCAGCTGGTACGTTCCGCGCGCCTCGTACACGGTTAGCTGGCCACGTGCACAAACCTCCATTCCCTCTTCCGGTTCGGCAGGAAGATTCTCCGCGTCCGAACGCCACATGACGCACTTCAGCTGCGCGGAATCATCTCGCAGAGTGAAGTACCGGTGACCGTTACTGTGCGGACGCCAATTGCTGATCTCGCCTTTTACCCAGAGCGATCCGAACTCCCGCTCGAGGCGCTGACGCACCGCCCGGTTGATTTCGGCAACGCTGACGGCCTCCTCGACGCTGGCGCCAAAAGAAGGCGCCGCCGGCTCTGAAGGCACCGCCTGCTCTGAGGATGCCGCTGGCTCAGTCGATGAGGCCGATTCCGAAACCGGAGCCGTCGGCGAGCCGACTGGATCTGGTGCCGGGGGTGGCAGCTCGGCCGCCGGGCGCTCCTGCACCTCTGGTGGAGACCGTTCGAACAGGGAGTACTGGCGGGTGCCCGTCATTGGAGGCTAGCCGGCTACGGCGACGCCGGCCTGCCTGCCTGCGGCCGTGGCCGTGTTCTTCAGGAGCATGGCAATGGTCATGGGACCCACACCTCCGGGCACGGGTGTGATCCAAGAGGCCTTTTCCCGAACTTCATCGAACGCCACGTCTCCGACCAGTCGATACCCTTTCTCTCGGCTGGAATCTTCCACACGATTTACTCCTACATCAATGACAACGGCTCCCTCACCGACCATGTCGGCCGTGACCGACTCCGGTCTACCCACGGCCACGATGAGAAGATCGGCAAGCCGCGTAATCGACCCCAGGTCACGCGTACGGCTGTGAGCCATGGTCACGGTCGCGTTCGCGAACGGCTGCTTCTGAGACAGGATAGACACCATCGGTCTGCCGACTATGTTCGATCGGCCCACGACCACTGCGTGTTTGCCGGAGGGGTCCCAGTCGATGTGCCGTAGCATCTCCTGAATGCCGGCCGGTGTGGCCGGCCGGAACGCGTCTGCATCACCACTAGTCATGTTTCCGACGTTAATTGGGTGGAACCCGTCTACGTCCTTTTCAGGCCGGATCCTCAGCATAACCTCGCCTACGTCGATCTGGTCGGGGAGCGGTAGCTGCACGAGGATGCCATGAATCGTGGGGTCAGAGTTGAGCCGATCCAGACGCTCCATGACTTCCGCCTGAGTCGTATCCGCCGGCAGTCGAACGTCCACGGGGCGTATGCCAACCGCCTCGCAGGCTCTTGATTTCATACCGACATATACTTCGGACGCAGGGTCCGCTCCGACCAGCATGACTGCCAGACCTGTGGTTGTGCCCGCCTCCACCAACCGGGCCACCTGCTGGGCCACGCGCGCACGGACCGAAGCCGCGATCGCCTTTCCGTCTATCAGCTGCGCCGGCATGCTTTCCCCTCCGTCAGCGCGCGAACTGGACTGACCGTGATTCTCGAACGACAACCACTTTGATCTGGCCTGGATACTGTAGCTCTTCCTCGATGCGGCGAGCCGCCTTCTCGCTGATCTCCGCCATCTCCTCATCAGACACGCGATCCGGCATCACCATGACTCTGATCTCACGGCCAGCCTGAATGGCGTACACCTTCGAAACGCCTGTATAAGACGACGCGATTTCCTCCAGCTTCTCGAGGCGCTTCACGTAGTGCTCAAATGACTCCCGGCGGGCCCCTGGACGGGCACCGGAGATCGCGTCGGCCGCGGTGACAAGAAACGTCTCGGCAAACTTGGCCGGCTCCTCCCCGTGATGCGCCTTGATGGCGTTGAGCACCTCTTCTGATTCTTCGAAACGCTTACACAGTTCGTAACCTATTTCTACGTGGCTGCCTTCCTGTTGATGAGTAAGTCCTTTACCAATGTCATGTAAAAGACCCATTCGCTTACACATAGCAATGTCCAGATTTAGCTCCGCCGCCATGCTGGCTGACAAGAGCGCCACTTCTCTGGCGTGCTGCAGCTGGTTCTGACCGTAACTCGTCCGGAACTTGAGGTTGCCCAATACCTCGACCAGCTGCGGGTGCAGATCATGGATACCGAGTTCGTAGAGGATTCCCTCGGCCGCCTCCTTCATGACTACTTTGACCTCACCGGCCGCCTTTTCGACGACTTCTTCGATCCGTCCGGGATGTATCCGTCCATCGCTGACGAGCCGCTCCATGGCAATCCGAGCGACCTCTCTCCGAATCGGATCGAAACTGGACAGGATGACGGCCTCCGGCGTGTCGTCAACCACGACATCCACACCCGTGGCGGCTTCGAAGGATCGGATATTGCGGCCCTCTCGGCCGATGATCCTGCCCTTCATGTCATCGCTGGGAAGCGGTACGACGGACACGGTGATCTCAGAGGAGTGATCCACCGCAAGGCGCTGTACGGACATCGCGATGATTTTGCGGGCTTCCCGCTCCGCATCGCGCCGGGCCTGCTCTCGCAGATCCCGGACGGTCTGGGACGCCTGGGCGCGGGCCTCGTCTTCGATGGCAGCGATCAGCTGGGTGCGCGCCTCGCTGGCCGAGAGCCCGGCAATGCGCTCCAGTCGCTTGGCGAGCTCTTTCCTGGACGTTTCGACCTCGGTGGCCCTGGCAGCCAGCGAGTCCTCACGCGACTTGAGGCCAGACTCTTCCTCCCGCGCGCGGGCCTCCCGGTCGTCGAGTACACCGGCCTTCTTGTCGAGGCCTGCCTCACGCTCGCCCAGCCGCTTTTCGCCCTGGGCCACCTCAGCGGCGCGCTGCTGGCCTTCCTTCTCTATCTGCTCCCGAAGGCCGAACGCCTCTTCTTTCGCGCTGAGTTCGGCTTCGCGTCTGAGAGCGTCTGCTTCGACCCGGGCGACGGCCAGAATCTCATGCGCTTGGCCCTGGGCCGTACCCGCGAGGCGCGCGAGCTTGCGGCGGTGGGAGGAGTATCCGAAGAAACCACCTGCAGCGAGGGCTACGATACCGACTAGCACTGTGGCGAGAAGGTCCATCGTCTACTCCATCTATATAAAAAACCGGCGGACTACCATCCGCCGGTTCACACGCACCGTCCTGCCGGCCACGCTGTGGCCGCAGAGATCTATATACAGAGCGTATCCGAATTCGTTGCAGCCAGCGGACTCTCGGTCCCGGCAAAACTGCTCGGTCCCTGTCGAAGCCGCAACCTGTGGTGGGCCCGACGGTCCTACTCGCCGCCTTTGATCGCAGCCGCCGCCGTTTGCCGAAGAGCTCCGATTCTCTCAACGACACTGCGCGCCAGCGCTTTTTCGCTCGCCTGACTCCGGAACAAGTCATCCGTGATCTGGAGGGCACCGAGGATCGCCGCCTTGTGCGGCTCGGAAACGTGGCCGCCCACGTGAGCCGACTGAATGGCATCGTCCACGTGCTGCGCGCAGGACATCGTATACTGCTCGCCCATCTCGGACCGCAGGGCGTAGTCTTCGCCGAAGATGGTGACCCGAACCGTCTTCTTTTCGTCAGCCATGATTCGTCCTCAGGATTCTGCTTCGTCTTCCATAACGATCAGTCGGCTGCGTATCCGCTCTGCGCGGGAGCGCCCTTCGCGCAGCAGACCTTGAAGCCGCTCATTCTCCTCTGCCAGGCTGCGAAGCCGACCTTCAAAGTCACCTCCGTTTTCAGCAGAGGATGGGTTGCCTTTGAGAGCCTGTTGCAACTGGCGATGTGCCGTTTCAGCGGTTTGGGCACGGCTCCGCCACGACTGTAGCTCCTCGACCAGGCGGCCGACGACTACTTCCAACTCAGAGATTTGCTCCTCTACCGCGGAAGCGTCAGGAGCCGCGGAATCTGACATCAAAGCTTCCTTCCAGCGCAGTTCGAATACTCGCCATGGCCGTCTCGACTTCCCCGTCCGTCAGAGTTCGATCAGGATGCCTGAACACGAGCCGCCAGCCCAGACTTCGCTGTCCATCCTCAATATCTTCGCCAACAAATACGTCGAACAGGTCCAGCGACTCCAGCGTCTCGGGCGCCGCCGCCCGTATGACGTCTTCTGCCTGTAGAGCGGTGACGGTCTCAGGCAGCACCACCGAAAGATCCCGTGGCACAGCGGGCAGCACCGGTAGTTCACGATAGAGGATCGGTTCGCCAAGCGCCACGGCATCCAATTCAAACTCCAGGCCGAACACGGCGCCGGCCCAAGGCGGAGAATCCACGCGGCGCGGAGCGATCTGTCCGGCGCGTCCGACGATGACCCCGTCGCGGACGATTTCGTAGCTTTCCGGTACAAGCCATCCGCCAAGACCCGGCCAGTCGCCCGGTTCTCCAGGCCCGAGCTGCCCCAGACCAAGACCCTCGACCACCGTCTCCGCGAGTCCCTTGAGGTCCCACAAGTCCAGGTCACCTGCCGCGCCGCTCCAATGGGAGGGCGAACTGGCACCCGTCAGTACGGCTCCCACCCGAACCTGCTCTGCGAAGGGTGGCTCCGCACCTACGCGCTGGAAAACGGATCCGATCTCGAACAAACGAACGTCCCGCCGGCCCCGCGAATAGTTGTGCTCCAGCCGCCTCACAAGTCCCGGCAACAGGTCTGTCCTAAGGCACGTTTCCTCTGAGGAGAGCGGCATCTTGAGTTGCACAGGGTCGCGGGCCGTGAGCGACTCGGGAACGAAACTCAGGCTGCGTGCCTCGTACAGCCCGCGGGTCGCCATCGTCTCGGCCACGCGATCGCGGCGAAGCCACATGGGATCGTCCGGGACGCTGCTCGGACGTACTCTGCGAGGCTCCTGCGGGAAGGAGTCGTACCCGTACGCCCGCGCGACCTCTTCAAGTAGATCGACCTCCTCGGTTACGTCCCTTCGCCAGCCCGGGACGCCGACCTGCAAGACAGCTCGACCGGGGGCGTCAGTCTCCTGTCCAGCCGGGAACTCGAAACCCAGCGGTTCCAGTAATTTCTTCAGATGATCTGCGTCCAGCCGAAGCCCGAGCAGCTGCCGAACTCTTGCAGGCCGCAAATTGACGACGGCCTTGGAACCGGGGATTCGGCCCGCGCGCACAGCCTGAGGGTCCGCGACGCCACCGGCAACATTCAGGATCAGTTCGACGCAGCGCTGAAGAGCCGTTTCAAGACCCGACTCATCGATGCCGCGCTCGAACCTGTACGACGCATCAGTGGACAGGCCTGCCTGCCGCGCAGTCACCCGGGCATGAGCGGGCGCGAAAGCCGCACACTCAATGAGAAGATTGGTCGTCTCCGCCGTGACCTGGCTTCCCGCTCCACCCATGACCCCGGCCAGGGCGATGGGCACAGTGCGATCGGCGATCACGGTGGAGTCCGGGCCGAGCTCGTGTACCTCGCCGTCCAGCGTAGTGAGACTCTCACCGTCGGCGGTCCGCACGCGTATCTCCGGTCCGTCCACGCGGTCCAGGTCGAATGCGTGAAGCGGCTGATTGAGCTCCAGCAGAACGTAGTTGGTGGCGTCCACTACGTTGTTGATCGGCCGGGAGCCGACGGCTCGAAGCCGGGCCGCCAGCCAGTCGGGCGAAGGGCCGACTTGTATCCCGCGAACAACGGCAGCCAGATATCTGGGGCACCGCTCGACGGATTCGATTTCCACAAGGACGCCGGCGGCAGCGGCAGCCGTTTCGCCGTCCACCCACTCGGGCTCCCAGCGGGCTCCCAGGTCCGGAAGAGTCGTCTCGAGGCCGTGCGCCGCAGCCAGCTCGCGGGCTACGCCCAGATGGCCAGCCAGATCCACACGGTTGGGCGTGAGGTCCAGTTCCAACCGGGCGTCAGGAACGCCCAGCGCCTCGCCAAAGGCTACTCCGGGAGCGTACTCACCATCGAGCTTCATGATCCCGTCGGCGTCGGCCCCCAGACCGAGCTCCTTTTCCGAGCACAGCATGCCGTGGCTGGCCTCTCCGCGGATCTCGCGCGACTCTATCTTGAACCCGCCCGGCAATGTCCCGCCTGGCCGCACGAACGGATACAGAGCCCCGACTTCCACGTTGGGCGCGCCGCACACGACGGCCAGCGGCTGTCCCGATCCATCGTCCACCCGGCACAGCGTCAGCCGGTCTGCGTTCGGATGTTTCTCTACCGCTTCCACCCGGCCGATCACTACGTCATCCAGGTCGGCGCCAAAGTCCATTACGGATTCGACCGGGACTGCCCGCAGACTCATTTCATCGGCCAGCTCGCTGACCGAACTGTCCAACCCGGGCACCAGGGCCCGGAGCCAGTTCACAGAGACGTTCACGCCGCGCCGCCCGAGAACTGGGACAGGAAAGCGACGTCTCCCTCATACAGAAGCCGGATGTCGGGGATGCGGTACCGTAGCATGGCGATCCGGGCAGGCCCCATTCCAAAGGCGTACCCGGTGTAGCGTTCGGAGTCGATTCCTAGAGCCTCGAACACACGCGGGTGGACCATCCCGCTCCCCATGATTTCCATCCAGCCTGTGCTCTTGCACGCCGAGCAACTGGACCCGCTCCCATCGCAGATTCGGCAGCTTACATCCACCTCTGCCGAGGGCTCGGTGAACGGGAAGTAGGAAGGGCGAAAACGAGTCCGCGTGGAAGGTCCAAAGAACCTGTGGACGAAGTAATCGATCGCGGCTCGGAACTCGACAAAGTCGATCCCTTCATCGACAGCCAGGCCTTCCATTTGCTCGAAGGCGGGAGCGTGCGATGCATCGAACGGATCCCGCCGGTAGGCCAGACCTGGCGCCAGAATCCGGATGGGGGGCGGGTGATTCATCATGACGCGGGCCTGCACCGGAGACGTATGCGTCCTAAGGACGTAGCCTTCATCCAGGTAGAAGGTGTCGTGCATGTCCGCCGCGGGATGATCGAGCGGGATGTTGAGGGCGGTGAAGTTGTGCCATTCTGTCTCGATTTCCGGCCCGGCCGCCCGGGTGAATCCCAGCTCGCGAAAGATGTCGCAGATTTCTTCTACGACGAGCGACACGGGATGCTTACCACCTCGCCACTGCCTTCGTCCCGGCAGGGTCGGGTCGGTGACGGAAGGCACTGCGTCCGGGGCCTCGAACGACGACAGACGCGCGTCGAATGCGTCGGAGAGCGCTTGCTTAACTGCGTTTCCGAGCTGGCCGACCCCGGGACGCTCGTCGGCAGGCAAGTCGCGGATAGACCCCAGGACATCCGCCAGTCTACCGCTCCTCCCCAGGTACTCGACCCGCACATCCTCCAGGGCGGGGGCGTCCCCTGCCTCCTCAATGGCCGACAGGCCGGTGTCCCGGATCCTATCCAGTCGACCCGGCAGCGATTCCTCCACTGGGGTCAACTCTGATGCTCTTTGGCGACCCTCGCGAGCTCGGCGAACGCCGCTGGTTCTCTGACAGCCAGGTCCGCCAGAACCTTTCGATTAACCTCGACACCCGCGTTCTTGAGACCGAAGATGAACCGCGAGTACGAGAGCTCGTGTTCCCGGGTAGCCGCGTTGATCCGGGCAATCCAAAGCCTCCGAAAATCTCTCTTCTTCCGGCGCCGATCTCTGTAGGAGTACGCCCAGCCACGTTCGACCGCGTTCTTGGCGGTACGGTACAGCTTCGACCGAGCGCCAAACTGGCCCTTGGATTCCTTCAGTATTTTCTTCTTGCGCCGGTTTCGGGCGACGCTCGTCTTTACCCGAGACATGGAAACTCTCCCTCTATGCGTACCATTATTTGCCGCCCAGCAGCCTCTTGACTCGCTTGAAATCAGCTGCCGACACCAGCGTCGGCTTCCGAAGCTTCCGCTTCCGTTTCGGACTCTTCTTGGTCAAGATGTGGCTCGTAAAGGCTTTGTTGCGCCGGTATTTTCCGCTGCCTGTCTTCGTAAAGCGCTTGGCCGCGGACCGGTTCGTCTTCTGTTTAGGCATGTCCGGTCTCTCTTGTTCTAGGCAACGGGACGAGGCGCCATCACCATCGTCATCTGCCGCCCTTCCTGCCGTATGTCGGTCTCAATGGTTCCAAGATCGTCGAGTTCTGTCTTCACCCGCTCGAGAACACGTGCTCCAAGCTCAGGGTGCGTGTTTTCCCGGCCTCGGAAACGCAGTGTGAACTTCACCTTGTCTCCTTCGGAGAGAAAACGGCGTGCGTGGCGAAGTTTGAACCCGAAGTCGTGGTCCTCGATTTTGGGTCGCAGCTTGATCTCCTTCATATGGATCACGTGCTGCTTTCGCCTGGCCTCGCGCGCCTTTCGGGCCTGCTCATACTTGTACTTACCGTAGTCCATGATTCGGCACACCGGCGGTCGGGAGTTGGGTGCGACCTCGACCAGGTCGAGACCCTTGTCCTCTGCAATAGACCGGGCTTCGTCGGTAGCGACGATGCCCATCTGTTCGCCGTCTTCCGCGATGAGTCGAATCGGACTAATGCGAATTCTGTCGTTTACTCTCAGCTCGTCCTGGCTCACATCCCTCCTCGAACTGGGGCCAAAAAAAAAGCCCCGAATTGACACCTTCCGGGACTACCACAAGGACGAAAGGCGCGCACTGCACCCTCGTATCGTGGGAACCCGGCGACTGCGGCCTCGATGAGGCTCACGCCGAAAGGTGGGAGACCGTCTCTCCACTTGCCTGATTGTGGGGCGGAAACTAGTGCGGTTCTGGGCAAGCGTCAAGCGCGCAAATGGCCTCTCCACTCACCGTTAGCAACCGTTTTATGCGTCGCGAAAACAGACGCTGCGGCGTCCCCCAACCCGGTTCGAACTCGCCTACGACTTGGGCCAGATTCGACCCCTCCGGATCCAGCTGGATGTTCGAGGCCAGTTCGTAGAGTGGAATGGCGACGAAGGCCCGCTCCTGGACATCGCGGTGCGGAGCACGGACTTCCGTTCCCGGTTGCCAACCGTCGGAAGAGTCGGCCCGGGACAGAAGGAGGTCCAGATCCAGTGTCCGGGGATCGTACCCGCTCTCGGAGCGCTGGCGGCCAACCGCGGTCTCGATCACTGCCAGAGCGTCTTCGAGGTCTTGGCGGAGAAGATCGGTCCGGAGCTCGAAGACGCCGTTCAAAAAATCAGGTGCTCCAGGCGCGCCGAGCGCTTTCGTACGATAGAAAGTGGACGAGGCGGTCAGCCTGATGTGCGGATGGCCGATCAAGAGCCGCGCAGCAAGCCGGATGTTTCGCCTTGGCCGGATGTTCGACCCCACGCCAGCGTACCATACGGTCATGCGGACCGAGCCCTTTCGATCGCAACGCCAACGCTGCGGGCAAATCGCAGAGCGCCGGGCTTCTCGACCTGCACCCGCACCCCGTCTACCCGCTCATCCTCCATGCATATCGAGGCGATCCGCTCCGCGAGCGCTTCCACGAGGAAAAACTCAGCCTGTTCCGCTGCTTCCAGTATGCGCTTGGCAATGGCGCGGTAGTCGACCGCGTCCTCGAAGTCGTCGCTGCGCCCGGCGGGCCGGCAGTCGGTCCCAATCTCTACGTTGATCAGGACGTCCTGCCGGTCCTTCCGCTCCCAGTCATGTACGCCAATCACGCAGCGTACCAACAGGTCTTTGATGAGCAGAGTGTCGGTCATACCGCCTCCGGTTGCAGGTGCCGGCCGCCGTCCACGAACAGGATCTGTCCGGTTACGGCCTCGGAGGATACAAGGTAGTGCACAGCAGCGGCTACATCGGCGGGCGTGCCACCCGTCCCCAGCGGGAGCCGCTCGGCAAGACGCCGCAGGTATTCCTCGTCTTCGCCCGCGGGCGGGAGGATGGCGCCGGGGGCCACGCCGTTCACACGGACGGCCGGAGCAAATTCGGCGGCGGACATCCGTGTCAGTACGGAAAGAAGGACTTTGCTCAGGTGGTAGGAGGCGTGGCGCGGGTCGCCTCCCACGATCCGGCTGTCCAGAAGATTTACAACAGACCCGCGCTCGCCTGATTCCGAGAGGCGACGGGCGAGGCAGCGCGTCAAGACGAACGGTGCCCACGCGTTGATCCGGATGTTGTTCTCCAGATCGGCCAGGGACAGCGTCTCGAGTGTCTCTTGCGGAAAGATGGAGGCGTTGTTGACCACATGCGCCACCGGCCCATGTTCCGTCCACACGCGATCGAAGAATGCTTCGAGGCTCTCCGCGTCCGCGAAGTCCGCGGCGATGGTAGCTGCTTCTGTACCTCGTGCACCCAACTCAGATCGGACAGACTCAGCCGCCAACCCCGACGTGTGGTAGTGCAGAATGACCTTCGCCCCCGCCGCTCCCAGCACCAGGGAAACCTCCCGGCCCAGTCGCTGGGCCGCACCCGTTACGAGCACGGTACGTCCCTGTAGTGAGTTCGTGTTTCCCCCTGGCGGATTAGATGGCTGTGCAGCTCCGGTTGTAATACTTGTCGCAAGGTTCCCTCACAAGCAATTTGGAGTGATAGGTTATCTTGCACTGTCCAATAAATAGGAGTCTCCGATGTCATATCCTTTTGAGTTGCCAGACCTGGGGTACGCCCACGACGCGCTCGAGCCTCACATCGACGCGCGAACGATGGAGATCCACCACGGGAAGCACCATCAGGGCTACACGAACAAGCTGAACGCTGCGCTCGAAGGCCATGACAGTTTGCATGGCTACTCGGCTGAGCAGCTGCTGTGGAACCTCGAGTCACTTCCGGATGGGATCCGGACGGGAGTCCGCAACAACGGCGGCGGTTTCGCTAACCACTCGTTGTTCTGGGAAGTTCTCACACCAGGCGGGAGTTCGGGCCCTGATGGGCTCTTGGCCGGCGAGATCGATCGCACGTTCGGGTCACTGGACGGGCTGAAGGACCAGTTCTCCGTTGCGGCCGGAACCCGTTTCGGCTCCGGCTGGGGCTGGCTCGCTGTATCCGGCTTCGGAGAACTGAAAGTTATGTCCACGGCGAATCAGGACACTCCGCTGATGAGCGGAATGGTCCCCATTCTTGGCATCGACGTGTGGGAGCACGCCTACTACCTGAACTATCAGAATCGGCGGCCAGATTATGTGAGCGCCTTCTGGGAGCTCGTCAACTGGGACGTGGTTGGGCAGAACCTGGCCCGCGCCCAGGAGGGCACCGCTCCGACCTCGGACAACTCGCCGACCAAGTCGAGGAACAACTCCAGACCCCCTGACCGGTGTTCGCGGCCGCAGCCCGAAGGACGGCTCACGGCCGGCTAGCAAGCAACCTTGATGCAAGAAGGGGAGGCCTCGGCCTCCCCTTCTTGGTCCTCCCCCGACCCCTCCCCGCGCTACACTGGGCCGCGCCGGCTCCGGTACCGAGTCGCCCGCCTGCGGTGCGCCGCTCTGTGGCGGTGTACACGCTGATGGCGCCTGACACTCCGGTGTCTAATCACCCGGTGCCGGACCGTGTGCCGCCTGCGAATCACGTGGCGGCGTGGCGCCGCCCTGTGGGCGCGAATTCTGTGCCGGCGCCGTGCCCGCTGAACGCGGCGGCGCTGAATCTGGCGCTGTCCTCGCTGCACCCTGCTCCTACCGGCCGCCGCTGGCGGCCCGGCCCTATCTATGCCAACGTCGCCGCGCTCGGCGGCGTCTCGACCGCTTTGTGCGAGGCCCTCGGCCGGCGTTCCGAATCCACCCACCAGGAGCACCGCTCCGGCAACCCACATCACACGCAATTTTGTCGTACGCATTGCTTCCCCCTCCTCACTCGTTCGATGGGAAGACGACTGGACATCGCCCGGGGTAACGATACGCCGTCTGAAAGTGGCGGTTGAAGGCCGACCCAGAAATCAGCTGTGAAGCTGACTTATGCGGATTTGGCCTCGCTGATTGAGACTCGGTTGCCAAGCAGAACTGCGATCCAGCGGGTCTGTTCTCTGGCCTCAAGTCCGATCTTGACGATCATGGTCAGAGGCACAGAGAGGAGCATCCCGACTGGGCCCAGCACCCAGCCCCAAAACACGAGAGACAGAAACACGACGAGCGTCGAGAGGCCCACTTCGCGTCCGAACAGGCGAGGTTCGATGAAGTTGCCGATGACCGTGTTGATGACGAGGTAGCCGGCAGCCGTAGCGATCGCCCCGCCCAGGCCCAGTTGCAGGTAAGCCAGCAATATGGCCGGAATCGCCGCGATGATCGACCCGATGTTCGGAATGTAATTGAGCAGAAATGCCAGGGCTCCCCACAGAAGCACGTAATTAACTCCGATGAGGGTAAGCCAGATCGACACCGATACACCCGTCGCGAGGCTGATCAGAGTCTTGAGCGCCATGTAGCGCTTCACGTTGTCGGTAACGCGGTGCACGTCATCCAGGGTACGCTGTGGATGCCGCGCGGCCGCCAGCGTCTTGGCGGCGAAGTCCGACATCTCCAGCAGCATGAACACAGTCGTCAGAAGTACCAGCACGATGCCGCCGAGCAGGCCCCCGAGACCGGAGGCCAGGGTTCCGACGACGCGCAGGATTCGGTTCGGGTTGAATAGATCCTGAAGCACCTGATCGGATACTTCAATACCTCGGCTTCCCAGCCAATTGGCCACGTCCCGAGTCCGATCCCGAAGCGTAGCCTGATAGGCGGGCAGATCGTTGGACAGTTCGGCCAGTGAGGTTCCGATCAGTGCCAGAGCCAGGAACGAGACCGCCAGAAGTCCGAGCATCACGACAGTGACCGCAAGCGGAGCCGGTACTTTGTGGGAAGTAAGCCATGATGTGGGGGTGGCACAGATGATGGACAGCACACCCGCCACGAGGACGGGAACGATGATGGGAGCGGCCACCCTGGCGCCGGCGATCAATACGACCAGCGCGGCCAGCAGCAGCGCGTCACGCGTCAATCGGGGAAGTCGTGTATCGTTCACGCGTCTTTTCGGTTAGATAGTCGAGGCTGGATGATACAGCACTCTCAAGCTGGAGGCACGCACATGATTATCGGGGACCGGCATTGCTGATCGACCTGCGCATCCTTCTCACCATCCTGGGCATCATTCTGGCCGTGCTCGCGTCAGCCCACGCCGTGCTCAACAAGCGAGAAGAGCGCGCCGCGATCGGATGGGTTGGGCTGATCTGGCTGGTCCCGATCATCGGGCCTGCCCTATACGTGACACTCGGCATCAATCGCATTCGCCGCCGCGCGGTGCGGCTGCGCACACGGAGCCATCCCGGGCTGGCTGCTGGCGACCTTCGCGCCCAGGGCGAAGGCGTGCGGGATCTGGACGAGAATGTGACCACGCTTGGTGCGTTGGTGGGGCAGATGACGGGTGTGCCTCCGACTCCAGGGAACAAGATCGCACCGCTCGTCGATGGCGATGAGGCATTCCCTGCCATGCTAGAGGCCATCGACACCGCACAGCATTCCATAGGCCTCTGCAGCTACATCTTTGACCACGATGAGGCCGGTGTGCGCTTCATCGATGCGCTCGAACGAGCCGTTCAACGTGGCGTCGAGGTGCGCGTACTCGTGGACGCGGTCGGGGCCAGGTATAGCCGGCCCCGCACACCCGCCGTTCTGCGACGCAAAGGCGTACCCACCGCCGAATTCCTGAAGGGACTCGGCATCATGAAGATGCCGTACTTCAATCTCCGAAACCACCGCAAGATTCTCGTCGCGGACGGACGCATCGGCTTCACTGGCGGGATGAATATCCGGGCGAGTTGCCTGCGGGAGGCAGCTGCTGGTGAGAGGATCCGGGATACGCATTTTTGCTTACAAGGTCCGATCGTGCGACAGCTCACCCAGATCTTTGCTGAAGACTGGGAGTTCACGACCGGCGAGCCACTGAGCGGCGAAGCATGGTTTCCGGCCCTCGCCGAGGCCGGACGCGATCCGGCCCGGGCGGTACCGGACGGCCCCGACGACGACCTGGGCAAGCTTCGGTGGGTCCTGCTCGCCGCCATCGGACAGGCTAATAAACAGATCCGAATCATGACGCCCTACTTCTTGCCCGACCGATCTATCTACGATTCGCTCTACCTGGCCTCAATGCGCGGCGTGGATGTCGAGATCATTCTCCCACAGAGCAGCAACCTGAAAATCGTCCAGTGGGCCATGGCGGCGGACATCTCGCTCGCAATGGCTGGCGGCTGTCGGGTGTGGTTGTCTCCACCGCCCTTTGACCACAGCAAGATCATGACGGTGGATAGCGAGTGGAGTCTATTCGGCTCCGGAAACTGGGATCCCCGCAGCCTGCGGCTCAACTTTGAGTTCAACGTTGAGTGCTACGGGCGAGAGCTAGCGGGAACTTTGGATGGTATTATTGACGATAAGATGCGCGGGGGAAGACTCCTCACGCAGGCGGCACTCGATGGCCGCCGGCTGCCGACCCGCCTGCGCGACGGTGTGGCTCGGTTGTTCAAGCCGTATCTCTAGAGGTAAACAGACATGACGGATAGCGGAACAGATAGAAGACAAGAGACAGCGACTTTCGGCGCGGGATGTTTCTGGGGCGTCGAGGTGGCGTTTAGAAACGTACCTGGCGTGACTGGGGCAGAGGTTGGCTACCTGGGCGGAACGCTCGAGACTCCAACCTACGAGCAAGTGTGTACCGGGAGAACCGGACACGCGGAAGTCGTGCAGGTCGAGTTCGATCCGGAGCGAGTGTCGTACGAACAGCTTCTCGATGTTTTCTGGGAGCTGCACGACCCGACTACTCTCAATCGGCAGGGGCCCGATGTGGGAACGCAGTATCGGTCGGCAATTTTCACCCATTCGGATGAGCAAAACACCGCGGCTACTTCGTCTCGCGATCGGCTGGCGGCGTCCAATCGCTTCTCCAAGCCGATCGTAACCCAGATCGAGCCGGCTACGGAGTTTTACCGGGCTGAAGAGTACCACCAGCGCTACCTGGAGAAGCGCGGGCTGGCCAGCTGTCACCTGCCGTGAGCCAGCGTCGGAGGACGTTCGCATGGAACGGGTGGGCCAACCGGGCGACCCTCCAGTCGCTGAAGGACTTGGTATCCCCACCACCGCAGGCCGTGTTGTGGCTGGCCCACATCGTGGCTGCCGAAAGACTTTGGCTGGGCCGTGTTGAGGGCAGTTCGGCGGGTGAAGTCTGGCCCAACCTCACGCTAGACGAGTGCGCATCGGGGATCGCCGAAATGGAGGTGCGCTGGCAGGCTCTCTTGGATCGATGTGACGATGACGGCCTGGATCGAACGATTGAATACGTGAATACGAGAGGAAGCGCGTTTTCCAATCGGGTGGAAGAAATCCTGACTCACGTGCTTTTTCACTCAGCCCATCACCGCGCACAAATCGCGTCCTGCTTGAGGGAAGCCGGAGGCGAACCCGCTATTACGGATTTCATACACGCGGCTCGAAGCCACCTGATCCCTGACTGATCGAATTGCTCCACATCACGAACGGTGACTCGGCGGCCGGAGCACTGAGGGCCGCGGGCATGAGCGGGCGGATCCTTCCCTGGCGGGATGTCCTCCACGATGGACCCGTGCCCAGCGGGCTGTCGTTGAACGAGCTTTCGAAGGTTCGGGCAGAGTTCATTGCTTCGCAGGGCTGGGAGGAGCTGGAAGCAGCCCGCGAATCATTTCGATTGCGCGACTCCACTTTGGAGGCGGCGGGTGGCTTCCGCGAAGTGGCGTTGTGGTTTGAGCACGACCTGTACGATCAGCTTCAGCTCATCCAGGTGCTCGACTGGTTCGCGGGGCAGGAATTTCCCACTACGAGGCTCGCTCTCGTTCCGCCTGAGACCTATATCTGCGAGACTAGCCCAGAAGCGTTGAGAGACGCTTTCTCGTGTCGTGCTGAGGTGGACAAGGATTGCCTCCGGGCAGCCGTAGAAGTCTGGTCGGCATTCAGACTCGACGAACCGAGCTCGCTGGTTTCGCACAGCACCGAGAATCATGCCTCCCTTCCCTACCTGCCGGCTGCGCTCTGCCGACTCATCGAGGAGTTTCCCTGCGCATCCACAGGCCTGTCGCGCACGGAGCGGCAAATCCTCGAGGCGGTCCGTGAGCTGGGCCCGGAACCAGCGCGACCGGGCGATGCGTTCAACCTCTTACAGACTCGAGAGGAAGCCCGCTTCGCCGGTGACGCCTTCGTATGGACGGCGATGCGGAGATTGTCACAGCAACCAGCGCCCCTGCTCGTGACAGACGACGAGAGTCTACTTCCGCCTCCGTCGCCCGGACTGGACCCGTTCGGCGCCCGCCTTGCGTTGACCGAGGCGGGCGCAGCCGTCCTTCGTGGAGAGCGACATGCCGTTGACTGCGTTGGTATCGACCGATGGGTGGGCGGGGTACGTTTGTCGGCAGGAAATCATTGGCGGCGTGAGAGTGATCGTCTTTTCCCGTTTGAGGCGTAAGCAGCATGGTCCCGATACGAATTGTTGACGCGTTTGCTTCGGGTCCGTTCTCCGGCAACCCGGCGGCCGTGTGCCGACTCCGAGAACCCGCTGGTAGCGACTGGATGCAGGCCGTGGCTTCGGAGATGAATCTTGCGGAAACGGCCTTCTTGCACCCGGAGGCGGACGGATACCGCCTCAGATGGTTCACACCCGCCGCCGAAGTAGATCTGTGTGGCCACGCAACTCTGGCTAGCGCGCATATCCTGTGGGAAGAGGGACACCTGGCTCCTGAGGCCGAGGCACGGTTTCACACCCTGAGCGGAGTGGTCACGGCGCGCCGGGATGGTGACTGGATCGAGCTGGATTTTCCGCAGGAGGCTCCTCGGGAGACCGAGCCGCCCGCGGCGCTGCGCGATGGGCTGAACGGCACCGGCACCTGGTTCGGGAAGAACCGAATGGACTATCTGGTACTGGTGCCGTCCGAAGAAACTCTCAGGAAGCTTGAACCGGATATGGAAGCCTTGCGATCCCTCGGCATGCGCGGAGTCATCGTCACCGCGAAGAGCGAAGACGATGATAGCGCCTACGACTTCGTTTCCAGATTCTTCGCTCCAGCACTTGGCATTCCCGAGGATCCCGTGACGGGTTCGGCCCACTGCGCGCTGGCTCCGTTCTGGCGAGACCGGCTGGGCCGCGACACGATGATCGGCTTTCAGGCGTCCAAGCGTGGAGGGACTGTCGGTGTGGAAGTGCGAGGGGACCGGGTCGCGCTGCGCGGACAAGCTGTTACCGTGCTGCGCGGAGACCTTCTTCCGGAGGACGTGCACGTGCGCGTGGCTTCTGCCTCTGAACTGCACCCTCTCGCTGACTACTCAGAACTCGACATCGCCGTCGAACGCGGCGACTTCATCTTATTCAAACACAGCACCGCGTGTCCGACCAGCACCCGGGCCCACCAGCAGGTCAACAAGTTCCTGGCCACCACGCCGCCGGCGCCCGTGTATTTGGTCGACGTGATCCAGCAAACGGAGTTGTCGCGTCAGATAGCAGAACGCTTTGGAGTTCGACATGAGTCACCTCAGGCGATTCTCGTGCGTAACGGTGTGGCCACCTGGAATGCATCCCACTTCGCGGTGACGGCGAAGGCGCTAGCCCGCGAAGTGGAGCGGCAGCTGGCCTAGGCGAGCCCGGCCGACTCCGCCACTTTTCCTAAGCCAACCCGGCCGAGGTCGCCGCGTCGCGGAATCGCCGTACGATGTCGCCAGCGGGCTCGATCCCGTGAATTGATGCGACGCTCTTCCCTGCCTGCCAGAAGTCACGCCGACCCGTTTCATCGAGCGATGCGCGCTTCAGCTGCCACAGCGACTTGAGCGCATAGATCGTACGCATGAGGTGCTTGCTCCGGTGGCCGCGCAGCATTCGGCGCGCCAGGGGGCCCGCTTTCAGTCCCATGCGTTCGATGTGGGGAGTACGGATCACGGCGACGGGAATCCCGGTGATCCGCTCGCTGAGAACGATATCGTCCTCGCCCGCATCGACGATGGCGTTCTTATACGGCTGACTCGCCGCGCACTCCGTCGCCGCGATAAACCGAGTTCCGAGCTGGGCGCCGGCGTACCCGAGGCGAAGGGCTTCCACGTACCCGGCCGCATCCCCGATCCCGCCGGCGCAGACGACCGGCACGCCCATGTCAGACAGCTCCTCGAGTAGCTCCGCCACGCCCGTCGGGCCGGCGTGCCCGCCGGCTCTGCGGTTGACGGCGATCAGACCGCTGGCGCCGCCCGCCAGTCCCTTCTCCGCCCACTTCCTCTCGGTAACGTCGTGATACACGACCCCGCCGAACGGCTCCACAAGCTTGACCACCCAGTCGGGATTGCCCAGCGACGTGATGAAGAAGCGTACGCCTTCTTCCAGAGCGATATCGAGCCAGCCGCGCATCCGCTCGGTGTATGTCTTGGACGACTTTTCGATCAGCGCGTTCATTCCGATCGGCTTCGTGGTCAGCGAGCGCATCAGCCGAATCCCGGTCCGAAAGTCATGGCCGTGGACGTAGGTCAGGGAAATCGGTTGGAGAACACCCAGCGCCCCCGCCTCCGAGGCGGCGGCAACCAGCTCTGGATTGCTACATGGGTACATGGGGCCGCAGATCAGCGGCAATTCGGCCCCCGAGTGGCGAAGAAACGCCGTCCTGGCTTCGGCCCCTGTCAACGTGCTGACTGGGCCGCAGGCCGCGGAGCCAGACGCCAGATCGTGTGAACCCGCGCCACGACCTCCCCGCCGGCGTTGCGTATCTCACTGGTCGCACGGACGTCCATTTCCTCCGTCACTTCGGGCAGCTCGCAGCTGCATGTCGCTGTCAGCCGGCCGCGCGCCTTGATCAGGTACTCGGCGGACAGCTCGCTTACAATTCCGCGCGCCGAAGGCGGAAGGCCAAGCGTCACGGCCAGGCCGCTGGTCAGCTCGCCCAGGTTGATGAGAGCGACGGCGTGTATTGAGTTGAGGTGATTGCGGACCCGGCGCCGGTCCCGCATCTCGACCCGGCAGAAGCCTGGCCTGAGCTCCAGCACCCTGGGTCTGGCCGTGCCCGTATACGGGATCATCAAACCGAGCATCCGGCTGAATAGCCACGTACCGCCCGGAAATCCGTGCAGACGCTTCCAGAGGGCCGCGATCCGCTCGGCCGGGCTAGAGCGCATATCTCTGGCCCTTCCGGGGCAGGTGGAAGCCACGGCGTGCCACGTCGAGCGCTTCCGGGCTACCGATCGTGAGAGCGCGATTCGTGTTGTTGAGATGGATGAAGGCGATCTCCGTTTCCGTCGCCAGAGACTCCAACCGGTCCATCGTAGAAGGAATCAGGGGATGCGGGATGTCCTCCTGGCGGCGTCCCGGAAGCTCGGCGGCCGTATAGAACGAGCCGTCGAGCAGCGCTACGTCCACTTCACGCACTACGCTCTCGATCGAGGGCTGCATGTTTTCCCACCGATCGATGTCCGGCAGGTACAGTATTCTTCGCTCTGTCCCCTTGAAAACGAAGCCCACCGTGTCCGAATACTCGTCCCTGTGCGGCACGGGAATCGCCATCGCTTCCAGGTGCTCGTCGATGCGAATCCACACGTTTGGCGCCATTCGTTTCGGCACGAGCCGGCCCTCTTCCACAAGCAAGCTCCAGGGCCCGTTCTGCTCCAGGAACGATGCCATGCGATCGGTGCAATAACAGGGGGTCGGCGCCGTCCCCATACCTTCACGTCCAAGGTGAGCTAGTCCGAGGTAGTGTCCTATGTGGGCGTGGGTTAGAAAGATGCCGTCGAACGGGCGGCGTTCAGCCGCACGGGCCCGGAACGCATCGCCGGGAATGAGGTCCATCTGGCGCGGTAGGTCGGGCGAAGCGTCCACCAGGTAGAAACGCTCCGCCCTCGGTTCGACCAGCGCCAGCGACGTCACAAACCGAGGTTCCGCGCCCTGCGCTCGGGCCGCCTCACACAGCTCGGTGTAGCAGCCGGCCTGCGGAAGACCCGCATCCTGCACCGACCCCAGGAGTAGCGCAAAGAGCTCGTCTTGCGCGAGAGCATCGCCCAGACTGGAGGCAAGCAGCGAGCGGGCACTGAGCCCACCCGCCGCCGCCACGACCGACAGGCGCTGCACGAAGCGGCGCCGCGACAGATCCACTGTCACACCGTTATTCTCCGGTGCTAGTTGATTCCGACCCGTCCCTCGACGGCTGCGAACAGCTTGGCTGAGTCGTATCCGACGCCATCTTTGAACACGGTGACCGTATTGCGAAGCACCATGATATCGGACGACAGGTCGCCTTCCAGGAGTACGAGATCCGCGGCCTTGCCCACTTCGATGGATCCGGTTTCACCATCTACGCCCAGGATCTTCGATCCGTTCAACGTTCCAACCTGAATGGCTTCGGGGATCGAGAAGCCGAATTCGACCAGAAGCTCCAGGTTGCGCTGGTCACCGTAGCCGGGCAGCGCGCCGCCGACGCCGGTCGGATCGACCCCGGAGGCAAGCACACCACCCGCACGGTGGAATTCGAGGTCGAATTCGGCCGACTTCTTGAGCATTTCCAGTGTAAACGGAGAGCCACCGCCGTCGATCTGCTCGCGGACCTCCAGATAGGCGTCCCGAACCGCCGGCGCCATCGCCTCCAGAATGCGCTCGTCCTTCGTGGGCCGGTTGGCAATGAAAGGCTCGATCACGGCGAGAGTGGACGTCATCGAGACGTTGTTCGAGACCATCGTCGAAATAACATCTTGGGCTACTTCGCCGTGCGGATCCGCATCTCCGGCAACCCGGATCATGCTGTTTTGCGGGCAAACATCCGGAGTCTTTTCGGGATCAAAGTCCGTCGCCGTCGTGAAGCCGTGTTCGAGGTTGTCGATCCCCAATGCAACCGCTTC
This sequence comes from Gemmatimonadota bacterium, assembly GCA_036679495.1. Lineage (GTDB taxonomy): Bacteria > Gemmatimonadota > Gemmatimonadetes > Palauibacterales > Palauibacteraceae > JAZDDE01. Next base: position 23,271 of record JAZDDE010000455.1, read on the forward strand.
ACGGAAGCTTACCGCGCACAGGTGGCCCGTGACCTTCATGCCATTTGCGTGTGCCTCTTCGATGGCCGCGCCCAGCTGCTCATTCGTGATCGCCGTA
>JAZDDE010000456.1:0-4549 GCA_036679495.1 Gemmatimonadota bacterium
TAGTGGCGCGCATGGACTCGCTCGTCAGGATACTCGATCGGCCTACGCCGCAGGTGGCGATCGAGGCCAAGATCGTGTTCGTGGATCGAACCGATGTTAATGAACTTGGCATCATCTACGATCTCAAGGACCTCAACGGGAACTCGATCAACGACATCGTGGCTGTTCCCAATCCGCTCGATCCGACGGAACTGACAAACGCGACTCTCGTGGACCTGAGCGGGGAATCGATCGCCGCCCTGGCGAACGCCAACGATCCGATCTTGAATCCCGCGCTGCAGATTCTTGCCACCGTCGCGTTCGGCGACTTCTCGCTGATCTCGTTTATCGATGCGCTTGAGACCCATCAGCTTTCCGATGTTCAGGCGGCGCCGACGATCCGGGTCGTGGACAACCATCCGGCGAGAATTCAGGTGGGTGAGAAGACTCCGCTGCGGATCTTGGATTCGGGTGGTCAGGCCGCCGCCGCGCGAGCCACCGTCCAGTTTGAGAATACGGGTATCATCCTTGAGGTCACGCCGCACATCACCAACAACGGCCAGGTTCTGCTCGATCTAATGGCCGAGCGCTCAGCGCTGCAGGTCGGACTGGCGGACGTCGGGTTTACGTTTGCCAAGCAGATCGGCGAGAGCCGGCTGCTGCTGGCAGACGGCGAAACGGCGGTCATCGGCGGCTTGACCCTGAGTGAGGTCACGCGGTCCGAGAGCGGTATTCCCGGACTCATGAACATCCCGATTTTGGGGGCGCTGTTCCGAACCTCTCGGAACAACGAAAACAAGAAGGACCTGATTATCCTTGTTACACCGCACATTATTCCGCCTACGATTCCGGTCTCTCGGGCTCAGGTGCAGTAGCAGCGCCTGCGCTAGCCTGGAGACGGTACGCCCGCTAGAGTCGGGCGTGCAGATCCAACTGAGGGGGTCCGGATCACGCCGGGCCCCCTTTGCTTTTACGGCGTAGGTCGAGCGGAAAATGTCTGGATTCGAATTCACAACGTCCGGCGAGTCCCATGGTAAAGGGATGCTCGTCACCGTAGAAGGCGTTCCGGCCGGCTTGACCATCGCGCCCGCGCATCTGCAGCAGGGCTATGGCCGCGGGGCGCGCATGAAGATCGAGACTGATGCGGGAGAATTCCTGAGCGGCGTCCGTTTGGGCGAGACGCTCGGCTCCCCCATATCGATCTGGATCCGTAACCGTGACTTCGAAAGCTGGCGCACGGCGATGGCTACCGAGGTGCAGCCGGGTGCGGATGATGAGACGCTACGGCGAGTCGTTCTGCCGCGGCCGGGCCACGCGGACCTGGTGGGTCTGCTCAAGTATGACCGAACCGATGCACGCGACATCCTCGAGCGCGCGAGCGCCCGGGAAACGGCTGCTCGGGTGGCGGCTGGCGCCGTAGCCAAACGGCTGCTGTCGGAGTTCGGTGTGCGTATCGGGAGTCACGTCACACGCCTGGGCGCCACCGAGGCCATCCGGCCAGAGCCGCTGCCTCAGGATATCAATGCTGCCGCGGACACCACTCAGCTCCGATGCTTGGATCCGGAAGCCACCGAGGCGATGATCGCCGAAATCGACCAGTGCGCGGAGCTTGGTGACACGCTTGGCGGCGAATTCGAGGTCGTCGCCTCCGGTCTCCCGGTCGGGCTCGGCAGTCATGTTTCCTCAGCCGAGCGGCTAGACGGCCGATTGGCTGGAGCCATGATGTCGATCCAGGCCATGAAAGGGGTCGAGATCGGCCTCGGCTTCGCGGCGGCCGCGCTGCAGGGGAGCGCGGTCCACGATGAGATCGAGCCGGATCTGTCGCGCCGTCTCACGGGCGGATACCGCCGCCGCCGAAATAGCGCCGGGGGCTTGGAAGGCGGAATCACTACTGGGGAGGACGTTGTCGTGCGGGCGGCAATGAAGCCGCTGAGTTCGCTGGGGCGCCCCTTGGACAGCGTCGATCTCACCACGGGTAAGCCTGCAGGCGCCGTGCGTGAGAGGAGTGACGTGTGCGCCGTCCCCGCCGCCGGTGTTGTAGGCGAGGCGATGGTGGCCATCGTGCTCGCCACAGCCATGCGGGAGAAGTTTGCGGGCGACTCGCTGGCCGAAATGCGGGCGAACTATGACGCCTACCTGGACCGTGTGAACCGGCATCAGACAGGAGCTGACAATTAGCGGGACGCGACGGTACGGGCCGATCGTTCTGGTGGGAATCATGGGAGCCGGAAAGACAACGGTCGGCCGGATGCTCGCTGAGCAACTCGGGTTCGCCTTCGTCGATCTGGACGAGTGCATCGAGCGAGCTGCGGGAATATCTGTGGAGCGGATCTTCGCTGAGAGTGGGGAGGTGGGGTTCCGAGACAGGGAAGCGGAGGCGACTCGCGAGTTGATGCCGGTTCCCGAGACTGTGGTGGGGACAGGGGGTGGCTGGATGGCCCGTCCTGAACTCAGTGGATCATGGACTGGGGCGTTTCGCATCTGGCTGCGGGCGAGTCCCGGCCAGGCCCTGACCAGGCTGGCGGGAGAACTGTCGAGGCGACCCCTCCTGGCCGTGCCGAATCCAGAGCAAGCCCTCAGGGAGCTTGTCGCGCAGCGGCTGATGCACTACCAGTTTGCAGAGCTGTGGGTGGATACTGATGGACGGGGTCCGCCCGAGATTGTGGATGAAATCGTTAACCGGCTGTCCGCGAAGCACTCCGCGGGCGCCAACGGAGGATTGCTTGGCCAAGTCGAGTGACAAGCGCCAGTTGGTCATCGTCGAATCGCCGACCAAGGCGAGGACACTGGAACGGTACCTGGGCGATGGGTATGCGGTAACCGCGTCAGTCGGGCACGTGTTGGACCTGCCCAAGAGCGGGCTGGCGGTGGATGTCGAGAACGGCTTCGAGCCCGAGTACCAGATCATCCGAGGCAAGGGCCAGCTGCTCAAGCAGCTCCGGGCAGAGGCGAAGAAGGCAGACTCCGTGTTGCTGGCGACTGACCCCGATCGAGAAGGTGAGGCGATCGCTCTGCACCTCGCCCGGGAGCTGGGCTACGAGGGAGAGGGCGACCAGAAGTTCCGGCGCGTTACGTTCAACGAGATCACCCGTGAAGCCGTTCTGGAGGCGCTGGCGCAGCCCGGCCCGCTCAACCACAATCGGGCCGATGCACAGCAGGCCCGCCGAATTCTTGACCGCCTGGTCGGGTACGGGTTGTCTCCCCTCTTGTGGAAGAAAATATCGCCTCGAGATCCGATCAACGGGCAGGCACTGTCTGCGGGCCGCGTGCAGTCGGTCGCGGTCCGGCTTCTAGTGGAGAGAGAACGCGAGCGACGAGCGTTCCATCGGGCTTCCTATTGGGACCTGAAGGCCACACTGAGAGCCGCTGCCGGCGAGTTTGAGGCCCGGCTGGTGTCGCTGGGCGGACAGAAGATCGCGACCGGAAAAGACTTCGACCCGGTTACGGGAACCCTGATCGCTGGGCGGGAAGTGATGCTCCTCGGTGAGGAGCCTGCCACCGCCTTGCGTGACCGGCTGCTGGTCGTTGAGTTCAACGTCGCGTCTCTTGAGGAGGAATTCTTCAAGACCAAACCGTATGCCCCGTTTACCACCGCCTCTCTCCAGCAGGAGGCTAGCCGAAAGCTGCGCCTCGTCGTGCGTGACACGATGCGTGCGGCTCAGCGCCTATACGAAGCCGGATACATTACCTACATGCGGACCGACTCAGTCCGACTCTCGGACCAGGCGATCGCGGCAGCCCGCACTCGAGTCGCCGGTCAGTATGGTGACGAGTACCTGAGTCCAAAACCGCGTACCTACAAGACGAGCACCAAGGGCGCTCAAGAGGCTCACGAGGCCATACGGCCTGCGGGCGTCGATATGCTGACTGCGCAGGAACTCGGCCTGACCGGAATGGACAAGGCTCTATACGAACTCATCTGGAAGCGCACGGTCGCGACCCAGATGGCCGACTCCCGGCAGAAACGAGTGAGTGTACTGATTGAAGCCTCCGATGCCGTATTTCGGGCCTCAGGCAAGACGGTCGAATTCGCGGGGTACCTTCGTGCCTATGTAGAAGGCGCGGATGACCCGGAAGCGGCCCTCGAAGACCGGGAAACCCACCTGCCGTCCGTCAGTGAGGGCGAATCGGTGGACTGCGAAACGTTACTGGCTGATCCGCACGAGACTCGCCCGCCCGCCAGATTCACCGAAGCAGCCCTGTTGGACGTGCTCAAGAAGGAGGGAATTGGGCGCCCCTCAACCTACGCTCCGATCCTCGGGAAGATCGTGGACCGCGGTTATGCACGGCGCGAGGCTCGCACTCTGATTCCCACGTTCATGGCTTTCGCTGTCACCGGCCTTCTCGAACAGCATTTCCCCGACCTGGTGGACACCAGCTTCACGGCGCGCATGGAGGACACTCTCGACCAGATTGCCGAGGGAACGGTGGAGTGGCGGGACTATCTGGCGGATTTCTATAACGGCGCCGACGGGTTTGAGTCACGGCTGAAGGACAGAGAGTCAGCCATAGATCCGCGCGAGGCTTCCACCCTGCAGCTTGAGGGGCTGGAGCCGTCTGTCCGAATCGG
>JAZDDE010000457.1:0-4623 GCA_036679495.1 Gemmatimonadota bacterium
CGCCATCGCGCCCGAACTCTTCGAGATCCAGCGCGGCAAGGTGAAAGTGCAGACGGACGGAGTCGCCCGCGGCCAAACCATCTTCTGCCCCGAGGGCCACCACAATTCCAACGATCCCGAGTGGGCGGACCTGCCAATCCAGTCGGTCTGCTCGAGCATCGACGGCCCGGCCTTCCTGGAACTCTACGAGCGCGCGCTGATCCGAGCCGCCGGGTCGACCAGCTGACACCGGCTGGTCAGCGTGAAGGATGACGGTCGAGTCGCTTCCCGCCGACCTGTTCTAGAGGCTTGCTGAAAAACCCTGTTGGGTCGCGTTACGAGCGCCGTGGCCGGCGCGGCCAGGCGCCGCGACACAGACGATGCCATAGCATCGTCGAGGAGCGGCAACACCGCCGCCCCGATCTCGCCGCCGTAAACCAAAGGGCGACAAGGGGTTGCAACGTGTCTCCGGCGTTACTCGTCGTCGACGGTGCTCCGGCATCGACTCCTCCACGTGCCTTGGATACGCACCGCAAGACCTTGCCGCGCGACCCACCAGGGTTTTTCAGCGAGCCCCTAGACGGGCTTGATTGATTTCGGTAAGAGCTCGGCCACGCTGTAAACCACCGTTCGACCGCTCGGATCGCAAGTGATGATCCGGGTCAATTCGTCCGAGAATTCCAGAATGCGTTGCCGGCACCCACCACACGGCGTACACACTTCGAGTTCTACCGCCCCACCTGCCACCGCGATCCTGTCGATTCGTTTGCCGCCGCCGGCTATCATCGCGCCAATCGCGTTCGCTTCGGCACAACTTCCCTGGGGAAAGGCAGTGTTCTCCACGTTGCAGCCGACATGCACGTCACCGTTCTCGTCCAGGACGGCAGAACCGACCAGGTATTTGGAATACGGCCTGATCGTTGAGCTATTCTCTGGCGGGTCACGGGTCTGAAATGCCGAAGAGAATCGCAATACTCGCAGACATCCACGGCAATCTCCCGGCGCTCGAGGCGGTTTTGGCCGACATCGAGGCTCAGGCGCCCGACGAGGTCCTGGTGGGCGGAGACATGGTCGGACGCGGCCCTCAAGGCAGCGCAGTAGTCCACGAAATCCGCAAGCGGGGCTGGGTTTCGATCCGCGGCAATCACGAAGAATATCTGCTCGGTTTCCGGCGCCAGGAAGTCCCTCCTGAGTGGATGGATCTCGAAGAATGGTCGGCTTCACGCTGGATGGCGGCGGAGCTTTCGCAGGACGACGTCGATTACCTTGGCACTCTCCCCTTCTCCGTTCGATCCGAGGTGATACCGGAAGTCCTGTTGACTCATGGCAGCCCAGCGGCGACCAGCGACGGCCTGGGTCCCTGGACCCGTAGCAGCAAGCTCGATCGACTTCTCGACGGCATCGAGGAGTCGGTGCTGGTCTGTGGACACACTCATCGACCCATGATCCGGAAGCTCGATCACGGACTGGTGGTCAACGTCGGCTCGGTTGGCCTGCCGTTCAACGGCGATCGTCGAGCCCAGTACGCGATCTTCAGCAGTGAGTCCGGCAGCAGCGAGTCCGGCGGCTGCGACGCTGAGCTTCGCCAGGTCGACTACGACCTGGAGGCGACTCTGGACATCTACCGGGAAACCGGGTTCCTGGATGCCGGCGCCGTCACCGCGCAACTGCTAAAACTCGAACTGCTCCATGCGACTCCGTTCCTGGTGCCGTTCCTGAAATGGGCTCAGGCAATCGGCGTTCAGGCGGAGGCCTCCCGCCTGCAGGAATTCCTGGATTTCTACGAACCCGACGAGCCCCTGCGCGACTTCTTCCTGCGAATCCAAGATCTCTTTAGGAGTGGGCGTAGCGCCTGACCGGAGACCTACGGTGGCGGGAGCAGGCCGGTGTCGATTTCGACCGTGGTCGAGCCGCCGATTTCGACATTGTTTTCAAATACCACACGCTCGCCCGCTCTTAGCAGAACGACACCCGTAGGTTCGACGGCCCAGTTACTGGCCGTCACGGTCGTGCACGCCTCGTAGGTAATGGCGGTGCTGACCGAGTCATCGGATAGCAGAAGCTCGGGGCCTTCGGGTGGATCACAGCCACAGTCCTCGATGCACCTCACTAGAATCTCATAGCCCTCGGTCGTTCCAGGGGGCGACGAGCCAGGGTTGTAGGAATCCAGGTTCTCGGTGATTTGGACGCGGAAAAGGTCGGTTGAGTCCGGGACGACGACGACTCGAGACGCCAGCCCGATTCCGCTGTCGTTGTCGGATGCCACTACCGGCCCGCAATCGACGGTTACGTTTATCACCGTGTCCGCTCCGCCCACGAGATTGGTGGTCAGGAACTCGTACGTCTTGAGCGCCTCAGGCAGGAAGTAGAGCCAGTCCTCGTCACAGTGCAAGAGGGTCTGGCTGAAGTTCGAATTCAAGAAATGGGAGAGCGGTCCGCAGCTGTCGTCGTCCTCGAACGCGTCGTCGCTCGTGCAGGGGTTGTACTCATAGGCTCCGCTGTCGCAACCTCCGAGTCTGCTGACACCGCGTTGATCCTCGCTCAGAGGGCACGAAGCGCCGGCGTCACGAGCGTTGCTCGTGTCACTGAGCGCGTGGGTATCGGTCGGTCCTCCGTTAGCGACCAGTCCTGAAACCAAACCCGTCACGGCCGGCGCAGCCGGGAAACAGCCGAAGTTGCCACCACCGTCTGGCAGGCCGGCGCCGAAGCAATCGTCCGGGGACCCCGGCGAGCTGAAGGCTACGATCGAGTTGATCAAATCCCTAGGATTCGCCCGGGAATTCCAGAAAATGGAGCCACCTTGAACCGTGCCCGCCGAAGCTAGATTTGCCATCAGAGTTACGTGAGTCGCCACCATCGAGACGAAACCACCGGTGGACCAGGCGCCGCCTCTGGCAGTGCCCAGCGGGCCGGCGATCGCCCAGTTCCCTGTGAAAGTGCTATTCGAGATGTCGGCATCACCGGTGCGATCCAGGCTCAGAGCGCCGCCGGAAGCGACGGCCGATGAAGAGGTTGCGCCGATCACGGTCGCCTGGTTGCCGAAGAAAGTACTACCTTCCACGATGAGGTCTTGCAAAGAGCTGCCGGCGGAATCGATGCGGGTCCCGAGGCCGCCGCCGTATGCCTCCGCAACGGAGGAGGAATGAATCGACATCGACTTACTGGTGCTCGCCAGGTTCTGGCTCACGCTACTGTTGATAATTTCCACCGATAGGCCCGACGCGAGAATGCCTCCCCCGACCGACGACGGCCTCGTTCCCGAACTGAGAGCGCGGTTGCCGCTCACGACCGAATCGTCGATCGAGAGCCGCCAGGTGCTGGAGATACCGCCGCCCCACGCGTGGCCCTCGCCCAAGAGGTCACCGTCGTCGAAACCGAAACCCAAGGCCTCGTTATTTGACACGGCGCTCCCGTTCAACAAGGTCAGCGAGCCCCTATTGAATATCCCGCCGCCCTGGGCCTCCTTCTGGACAGAAAAGTCACCGCTCAGGCGTGCTTCATTCGAGGAAACCTCGGCCGCATCGAGAGTCAGCGTGCCGATGCTATAGATGCCGCCACCGTGAGATCGAATCGGGCCGAATGTCTCCGAACCCCCTGTCGCCGAGCCCCCTGAGACGGTGATGTTCTTCAGAGTCAGATTGCCGGCACCGGCAACGTGAAGGATCCTAAAGCGCGGCGTCGCCGGGCCGGGATCGCGCAAAATCAAGAACCCCTTGCCATCGACGGTCATCTCGGACGTGACCGACGGAAGCCCGTTGTCGCCATCCGTGTAGTTGTCAGAAGTATTGAGAATCACATCGCCCGTCAGCTCGATCGTATCGGGTCCGGAGCCGGCGGCACAGGCAGCGACCGCCGCATCGTCATTCGCCGAATGAATCGCGTCGACAAGCGAGCAACCCGCGTCGACTACGATCGTCGCCGACCACGCGGCCGGCTGAGCCAGCAACAACGCCAGCGCCACCGATGGCTGGACAAGGACGCGCGAACCACACCAGAAACTACGCTGCTGTGTCGCTCCCTCGGACAAGACTTTCGGTGTATCTCTCAACCCACTTTAGTGAGCATACCAACGAGCTACGTGGTCAGCCGTTCGGGAGCGCAGAGGAAGCCTGCCCGACAGAGGCCAGGCCTTTCCAAGAGATCCCGCGAAGGACCGAATGAACCGCCTCCTGCTAGACTCCGGGGCTCACGAGAGCTAGCAACCAACTCATGTACAACGACTTCTACGGGTTTCGCCAAGCTCCCTTCAACATCACCCCGGACCCTCATTTTCTCTTCTTCAGTGATCGCCATCTGGAGGCGTTCAACCACCTCCTGTTCGGCATCCAGGAGCGCAAGGGCTTCATTCAGATCACGGGTGAAGTCGGCGCCGGCAAAACCACCCTGTGCCGGGCTCTCCTCGAGCGCCTCGGCCCTCAGTACAAGACCGCGTTGATCCTGAATCCTGTGATGACCGGCGAGCAACTGCTGTGGCTGGTGCTGGCCGAGTTGGGCGTCGAGCCGGACCCGGACGACCGTCTGCGCAACCTTCAGCGCCTGAACGAATACCTGCTCGACCAGCTGCACAAGGGCAACGATGTCGTGCTCCTGATCGATGAGTCCCAGAACCTCTCCATGGAGCTTCTGGAAGAAGTGCGCCTGCTT
>JAZDDE010000458.1:0-2081 GCA_036679495.1 Gemmatimonadota bacterium
GGGCCGTCATGGCGGAGGATCTGGCCACTGGCGAGTGGGCCGTGCGCTTTGGGGACATCACGCCGTGAGAAGAGGGGGGCGCCTCTCTTTACTAGTACGAGGCCGCGAACTTCAGTCCACCGGCTGACCGTAAAGCGCCTTCCACTCCTCCTCGAACCCGTGCCCGGGCACCCGGCGCGGTGGGTCGTCCGCGTTGGCCGCCTGTAGGGCTGTCGCGAAGAGGATCTTCATGTCGCGAGCAATCCCACTCAAGTCCCACTCAGGCAGAATCTCGTCCGAGGCCTGGTGATAGTTCTCGAGTCGCAGGGCCTCGGCATCGAAGTCGAGGGGCGGGGGTTGCAGAGCCAATGCGGCGCCGCGAGGACGGCACCTATGAGGCCGTCGATTGGGACACCGCGATCAGCGAGATCACTGAGCGGATGACCGCGGTGCGCGACCGGTGGGGCGGCGACAAGATCCTGTTCTACGGCGGCGGCGGCCAAGGCAATCACCTGGGCGGCACCTACGTCGGCGCCAGGCTCAAGGCCCTTGGGGTGCGCTACCGCTCGAACGCCCTGGCGGTACCGCTGATTCATCCCACGAGTCGAAGTCACCCGCCGCACTCTCCAAGGGCAGCTCGAGCCGTCGCCGCTAGAGACCCAGCTGAACCTTGATCGCCCGCTCGACCGCAGCCAGGTCCGGCTGCGAGAGTTGTCCGAGGCGAGCCCGCAGCCGCTTCTTCGACACAGTGGCGAGCTGATCGGCCATCGCCTTGCTCTGCCGCCCTTCGACTGCCACGTAGGCTTCGCTCGGGTACAGGCGTTCGACGTTGCTTGTCAGTGGTACCACCTGGACACGGTTGAGGCTCTTGTTCGAGGCATCGTTGCTCACAATCACGGCCGGGCGCGTCTTGCGGACCTCGCCACCGATCGACGGATCGAAGCTGACCCACCAGACCTCAGCGCGTTTCATCGGCTTACATCGCCCACCAGGTTCTCAACCCACTCGTCCGCCTCGGCCTCCCGCACTTCGTCCGCCGCCATGGCGCGGTAGCCCGCCTCCAGGTCGGCGTCGATCACGTGCGGCCGGGCCAGCGCTTCCAGAAAGCGACTGATCCGTCGCCGGCCGACTCTGCGGTACAGGCCCTCGTAGACCTCATCGGCAATGGTGATGGTGAGCTTCTTGGTCATACACGTATTGTACACGTGTTGGCGACATCGGAAGAGAGTGGAGCCTCAGCGATCGGGCTCGTCGCCTCCCCCAGGCACTGGCCTGGGTCCTCGAGCACCAAGACTCTGCTCACCGGCGACGTCGTCGAAGGCCTTTGGTTCGACAGGACCCTGGAGTATCGAGCCAGGAAACGAGGAGAGACGTTCGGGAAGTTCGAGTTCGCCACCAAAGAGACCGTGGCCCTGAGCCCGCTCCCTTGCTGGGAAAACCAACCTGAACACCGGGTGCAGTCCAACGTTCGAGCTCTCGTCAAAGGAATCGAGGCCGAAACCGACGAACGGCGCAAGGCGAGTGGCCGGCCGCCTATGGGTGTGAAGGCCATCCTGAACCAGCAGCCCCACGACAGGCCGGCCCGATCAAGGCGCTCTCCCGCGCCACGGTTCCACGCCAGGTCGGGACTCGTGCGCAAGACTCTCGAACGTGCGTATCTGCGTTTCTATTGGAGCTACCGAGAAGCCCCGAGAAAGCTCCAAGAAGGGCTTGTCGCTGAGTTCCCTCCGGGGTGCTTCCCACCTCCGGCGAGCTTCGTGGATCCTCACCCGCGCACCGGCTTCGGCTAGCGATTCCATTGCTTCTCGACAGTTCGGAGAACGCCTACATCCAATACCGAGTCCGTATCGCAAGGGGCCCGAAACCGGGGAAGGTCACCTCTTTGGGCACTTCTCTAGGAGGGCACATCGCTGTGCGATGATTCTCGGCCAAAGGAGGTGCACGATGAATTGTGATCTGGCCAGACGTTGGTTTCACGAGGTGTGGACCCTGAAACACACCGAGGCGATCGACGAACTAACGGATCCGGGTGCGCGGATGTACGGACTAGGTGGCCCAGAGCCGCTCAGCGTAGGCGAGTTCAAAAAACTACACCGACACCT
>JAZDDE010000459.1:0-11941 GCA_036679495.1 Gemmatimonadota bacterium
GCTTTTCCTACGACCGGCGAATCGCGCCCGGGGTGGCGTCGCTACAACAGATTTGAAGGTGCCGCTGTGTCATCGACGCCACAGATTTTCAGCTTTCGGAGAGGGCGGTGGTAGGGTGTTTGAGCCGAGAACGCCTGACGGAACCGCACACGGAGGTCATGCGTTGCAAATATCACCGTAGACCGACGTTCACCCTGTCCTTCTGGAGGCGGTATGGTGAGTTCCAATCGGTTGGCGTGGGCGGTTCCCACGGCGCTGTTTATCCTGGCTGGCTGCGGCGGATCGCAGGACACTGCTGCCGACAACCCGTGCGCTGACAATCCATGTGCGGCGAACCCGTGCGGAGGCGGAACCTCTGTAGACCCGGCCCTCGTGACCCAGGGTGACCGGGCTCTGAACCCCGCCGGGAATTCGCAGGCGCAGCTCGTGGCCATGGGCGAAGAGTTATGGGGTGATGCGTCGCTCAGTTCGGCCGGCTCAACCGCTTGTTCCACGTGCCATGTGGGTACCTACGCGTTGATGAAGCCAACCTTCGCAAACGCGTATCCCCATCCTGTGGGGATGGCTAAGGACCAAGCCGGACTCGACGAGGTGACGGCGGCGGAAATGGTGCAGCTCTGCATGGTGGTCCCGATGCAAACCGAGCCGCTGGAGTGGAACTCGGTTGAGCTGGCGGCGCTCACGGCCTATGTGGAATCGATCCAACCTGGCTTCGATCCCGCGGCAGCGGCCAATCCCTGCGCTGCCAACCCCTGCGCAGCGAACCCCTGCGGCTAGAGAGCAAGGAGACTTCGAGCGCCGCCGAGGCACCGTGTTCCGGCGGCGTACTCCTCTAGGTCGCGCTCCCCGCCCCGCTCTCTGATTCGCCGAGCGGGGGCGAGACAAGCAGCAACGCCAGCAGTGCGGCCCTCTCGGGCATTCGATCGACGATCACGTGTTCGTGATCCGCGTGAGCCCCGTCACCGACCGGACCCAGCCCGTCGAGCGTCGGCGCGAACCTGGCCGTAGTGTTTCCGTCGGAAGCGCCGCCAGACGTTCCCTCTTCGATCTCCAGGCCGAGCGACTCTGAGGCCGCTTGAGCCAACGCCCACAGGCGCTGCACCTGCCTGTCGCGCTCGAGCGGCCAATGGGTGATTCCTCCTTCGTAGATAGCGCTTGTTCCCGCGACGTCCGGTTGCACGTCGGCGATTCTTCGCTCCAGAGAACTGAGGTCATCCCCGGTCAGGGCCCTGAAATCAATCTCCGCCAAGGCTTCGGCCGCCACGACATTGGGCCGAGTGCCGGCCTGCACTGTGCCCACATTGACTGAGACCCCGTTGGGGAGATCGCTGAGCGCGTGAAGTCGGCTGATCATTCCGGCGAGCGCCAGGATCGCGCTGGCCCCTTTCTCAGGCTCCATTCCGGCGTGAGCCGGCCGCCCACTCACGGTCAGGCGGAAGTTGCCGCCGCCTTTGCGCTGCGTCTTGAGCTTCCCACCGCTTCCCAGGGCAGGCTCCAGTACCCAAACCCTGTCCGCCGCTCGGGCCAGCAGTCTCAAATGGTTTTCGGCCTCCTCGCTTCCGGTTTCCTCATCGCTATCCACGAAGAAGATCGGGGTGACGAAAGGCTGCACTCCCACCGCCCGTAGCGCGCTCAACGCGAACAGTCCCTGGACAAGTCCGGCTTTCATATCAAACGCACCGGGTCCGTGGTAGGCGCCGTTCCTGACCCCGGCATCCATCTTGTCGGCCGTTCCGACCGGCCACACCGTGTCACAGTGGCCCACAAGGAGCTGCACCGGTACGCCACGCTTTCGGCCTTCAGGTACGCCGAGGAGATTTCCTCCTCCGCGCTTGCCGCGCGTACGTCGAACGCGATAGCCTCCATCCCCGAGCATAGAGCCGATAAGGTCGAGGTTCACGGCCAACAGGGCCGGGTTGCCGCTCGGAGATTCCGCTCGGACGAGACGATCCAGAATCTCTACCATCTCGTCTTTTCTGGTTTCCAGGTGTGCGGTGAGCTGAGCGGCTAGATCCGGCGTCATGCCAGCCTCGTTCTGGAGGAAAAACGTTCGGCCGAGTGATATCGGTCGGGTGCGCGAACTAGATAGCCGCTTCCTGACGCTCGGAACAGACATGGATACCAGGAAGAGTGCTCCTAAGCCAACCGAGAGAACGGGTCATGAGGACACACGTATCAGCCAGGGGTTTCGAACCGACTGAGGAACTCACGGCAGAAGCCGAAGCTCTGGCCGGCGCCCTGGCAGACGAGGCCCACGCTGAACTGGCTAAGATCGCGCTGGAGCAGCTGGGCGACGTCCTGACTGCCGGGATCATCCTGGCTGTGCCCGGCCAGGGGTCGGTCGTGCGGCACGCCTCCGCCCGCGACTGGCCCGGCGTCTTCCGCGAATTGGGCTTGCTGGTTCGGAGCGAGCTCGAGGCCCGGGCCGCCCCGGCTCAGTAGTGCTTGGGCTCTTCCCAAATGGCCCGGCGAACTCCGGCGATGGCAGCGATTACCAGAGCTACGAAGCCGAGCATGTGGATGGTGCCGGACAAGAGTTCCGCGTTCTCCAGGAGACCGAAGCGGTCGAGCAGGTAGTTCCAATCATGCCGGCCAGCCTCGGCCGCGGGCAACTGCAGCTTTTGCTCAGCCGCGTCGGACATGTAGCCCGCCACACTGAAAAGGTTCTGGGCCAACCAGGCAATGCCAAGCGCCGCGCCGTACCGAATTCCCGCCAGAAACAGTGCGGCCGTAATGATAAGGGGTAGCCCGATCTGGGCGATGGTTCCGCCGAGCGCACCTGCCACCTCACTGAACTCGTCAAAAACTCCGTGGCCACCCTGGTGGACGGCCTCCGTGACCGCGTTGAGGGCTCCAAGATATTGAGGATTCAGTGCGTACAGCGCTGCGTATGCGACTACTACGGCTAGCAGGAACAGGCGCGGTATCTGCTGAACTCCGATCGTCGCCAATCTTCTGTCTCCTGGACTCTAGCCGGCCGAGGCCTGTTCGGTTCGGTTCATTCCTGCGAGTATCTGAATCCTGTCCCCTCCCAGCCGCTTGGCCTCGAACAGCGCCTCATCGGCGGCCCGCACCAGATCGCCCGGACTCCTCATGCCGCTCTCAAAGGCGGCGATTCCGGCGCTCACGGTCAGGGGCGATCCGTCGGAGAGCTTCACGCGGCCCAGGGCGGCCCGGATACGTTCGGCGAATACAGCGGCACCGTCAACGCCTTCCCCTGGAAGGATAGCCACGAATTCCTCTCCGCCGTACCGCGCCAGGATGTCCATGCGACGTGTACTCTCGCGCAGGGTAGTTCCGACGTCCACCAGAGCCCGGTCACCGGCTGCGTGTCCCAGTCGGTCGTTCAGCCGCTTGAAATCATCCAGGTCAAACAGGACGATCGTGAACCCCGGTCCCTGCCGCGCGATCGCAAAATAGCGCTCCAGGAAAAAGTCGATGACCCGGCGGTTGGGCAGGCCAGTCAACGCGTCCGCGTAGGCCATGTCCAACGCCCGGCTCCGTCGCCGCCGGAGCGATTCGGTCACCCAACCCGCTCCGAAGCTTACCGCAAACAGCGCCGTCGTGAGGATCAGAGAACGCGGCCAGTCGATGCCGCTGGCACCGCGAATCGGAAGAGCGTCAAAGACAAGAAGACCCACAATAGTGGCGCCGAGGCCCACCGCCGCTCCTGTCCACCCACGGTAGTAGGCGAACAGAAAACTCGGGACCGCCGCCAGCAACCAAGCCAGGACAGCAAATTCGGACAGCGAGGCGGGCCAGCGGCGTACGGCCACGGCTGTGACACCGAGCGCCAGCAGACTCACCGCTAGAGAGATCGGTGGAATTCGAGTTCGGTTTTGCGGAAAGCCTTGCATGCCGCGACGAACATGCGCGCAGCATTAATGCAGCACAAGCGGTCCGAGAGAGCTCAGCCCCTTGCCATCGTCACTCGCTCCGGTAGGATGCGCACACCGGCGGTTGCCGGGAATGCGATCAGCCCGTCACAGGCACTTCCGTGGCCTCACTAGCGTTACTCCTGGTGGCGGGACGAGAGAGGCGCGATATCGAAGCCGACGGACCTAGACATAAAAGTGGGAGCGGTCGGAACACATGAGAACACTACGACGCGTCTTGATCGGCGCGGCGGCCTTGGTGGTTCTGAGCGGCGCAGCGGACCTCGGATTTCGGATGGGGACGGGCGGCGAAGGCGGCCTGTGGGCGAGCCTAGTGGGTACACCGAGTTCGGCCCGCGACGGCTGGCTCGAAATCCCGTCCCCACAGGTCGAGTTCGAGACGGTCTCCGGCCAGGCAATTACTCTCGAGCCGTACCGCGGCCAGATCGTTCTTCTCAACTTCTGGGGCACCTGGTGTCCCCCGTGCCTGCGCGAAATACCACATCTCGTTCAGGTGCAGAAGTTCCTGGAAGCGGCTGGAGGGACGATCATCGGGCCAGCGGTGGACTCCGGCTCTACGCAGAACATTCTCAAGTTCGCAGAAAAACACGGCATCAACTACCCCGTGTGGATCGCTACGTACGAGATCGCCGTGGGTGAATTCGGTGCTTTGGGCTATCCGTTTACGCTGTTGATTGACCGTGAAGGGATGATTCGAAAGCAGTATCTCGGACCCCAGACATCGGCCACACTGGTAGCCGACGTGCGAAAGCTACTGGCGGAGGAAGCTCAGACAGTGGCCGCCACCTCGTCCAACTCCAGGAACTGACCGCGGTAGAGCCGGGCATACAGGCCATCTTCGGACAGAAGATCGCCGTGCGTCCCCTCTTCCTTTACCCGCCCGCCATCCATTACCAGCACCCGATCGGCTCTTCGAACCGTTGTTAGCCGATGCGCGATGATGAGCGTAGTTCTGTCGTGCATGGCTGCCTCCAGCGCCTGCTCGACCAGCCGTTCGCTCTCGGTGTCCAAACTGCTCGTCGCCTCATCCAGGATCAGGATTTCCGGAGATTTGAGGAAAATGCGCGCTATCGCAATCCGTTGACGCTGGCCTCCGGAAAGCCGGATCCCGCGCTCACCCACGACCGTGTCGTATCCCGCGGCCAGATCCAGGATAAAGTCGTGTGCATGAGCCGACCGGGCCGCATCCTCGATGTCGGCGGTTGTCGCCTCGGGTCGGCCGAACGCGATATTTTCCGCGACGCTCCCCGCGAAAAGCAGCGGTTCCTGCGGGACAATACCGATGGCGGATCGGAGCTCGATGAGCGGGATACGCCGGAGGTCCGTGCCACGCAGCGTGATATGGCCCTGAGTCGGATCCCAGAACCTGGGCAGAAGCGACGCGAACGTCGTTTTGCCGGAGCCGCTCGGACCCACCAGGGCCACGACCTCGCCGTGCGCGATGATCGTACCGGAACCACACATCATGGAACCGCAGACCTCCCGGCGAACTGGCGGGCGGAAGGGCCACCGAGTGACGCGGCTCCCGAATCGACGGCTGGGTGTCCAGCAATTCAAACACATGGTGAGCGGACCCGAGGGCCTCCTGGTAGCTGCTCCACACGGACGCCAACGCGGTTATGGAGGCGGCCACCGACACCGCGTATAGCAGGAAGGAAACCAACTCTCCGGCAGTGATCTGACCGAGGATGACCAACCGGCCGCCCTGCCACAGCACCACAGCAATGCCGCCGAACGCGACGAACGTGATGACGCCAAAGAACATCCCGCGGACCACGGCGCGAGAAATCGCGGCGCTCAGCGCCGCGTGGATCCATTTGGAATATCGGCGCTCCTCCCATCCTTCTCGGACAAAGCTCTGCACGATCGGGATCTGAGTGAAGGCTTCCTCGGCCACGGCGCTGGCTTCCGCGAGCTCGTGCTGGACCACCGTGCTCTTGCTCCGCAAGAAACGACCGAACACGAAGCCGCTGAGTACGACTACAGGAGCGACCATGAGGGTCGTGAGCATGAGATCCGTGTGCAAGAAGGCCAGCAGCGCCAGCGCTCCGACCAGATACAGGATCTGGCGCAGGAGTTCGGACATCTGATGGCTCACGACACTCTGGAGAGTGGAGCAATCCGAGGCCAGCCGGCTGGTCAGCTCACCGGAACTGCGCAGCGTATAGAACCCCGGGGAGAGCGTAAGCAGGTGCGAGAACAGGTCCTTTCGAAGCTCTGCGATCAATCGTTCGCCGGTCGCTCCGAGCAAGAAGACCTGAATGAAATTCAGAACGGCTTGAACGGCAAACATGACTACCAAAAGCACCGCGATCCTGTTTAGTACCGTCATGCTTGGCGTTTCAAACGCGGCGTCGAGCAAGAACCGCACGACGAGAGGGAACGCCAGGCCGATGGCCGCGCTCAAAACCAGGCAGACTAGAGCGACTGAGAGGGCGCGCCGATGGGGACGGAGTCGAGGCAACAGTCGGCGTACGGCAAACAGCGAGAAGCCGGATTCTTTCGCCGATGTCGGAGGCGCCATTGCTTCGCTCTCCAGTCGTCCCTCCCGCGGTTCAGATTTCTCGTGGCGTCCCCAGAGGGACGCCCATAGGTTGCGCGCCTTCGCAGCCGGATCTTAGCGACTCCGGGTGGCGGCGCAACAACCCGTATCTGTGCGCCACAGAATGCTCAGCCGAGCGAGGGAGCCCGGGTGGATCAAGCGATACACACCAAAGTCAGACGCTGGGGCCGCCTCGCCGGCTTGACGGCACTTAGCACGTTGGCGCTGATCGTGCTCGGGGGCATCGTGCGGATTACCGGCAGCGGACTGGGCTGCGGCGATGGCTGGCCGCTGTGTAACGGGCAGCTGATTCCGCCCATGGATGTTCCGACGATGATCGAATACGGTCATCGCCTCGTGGCGGCGGCGTTGGCAGTGCTGGTATTCGCACTCGCCGCGAAAGCTGTCTTCGCGGCGCGGCGAGACGAGCCCACCTGGGGTGTGCTGAGACGATATTCCCTAGCGGCGGTGGTGCTGCTCGTCGTCCAGATCTTTCTGGGGGCTGTCACCGTGTGGCTCGAGCTTCCTCCGGCCAGCGTAATCCTGCACCTCGGCACCGCCATGCTGCTGCTGGCTACTCTGATTGCGGCTACGTGCACCGCGCTGTCCAGCCGCTCAGGCGTGCTGCTCGATCGTGGGTCGCGGCTTGCGTGGGCTGTGGCCGGGCTGGCCTTCGTGGTCGTGCTGGCGGGGGCCCTGGTCGCCAACCTGGACGCCGCTCCCGCTTGCCAGGGGTTTCCCCTCTGCAACGGCGAACTCCTGCCAGGCAAGAATCCAAAGGTTCGTCTCCACTGGTTTCACCGGACGGCGGCCTACCTGCTGTTCGTCTGGTGCGTAGCTCTGCCCTGGATGACGGGTCGGTTTCGATCTGGGGACAGGACCGTGCGCCGCTTGGCTATCGGGGCCGCGATCCTGGTCGTGCTCCAGTTGGCGGTGGCGGCTGACATGATCATGCGCGCGCTGCCCCAGGGACCGAGAGCCGTTCATGTGGGTCTCGGCGCGGCCGTGTTCGCGTCTTTGGTCGCCCTCGCCTGGTTTGTGAGCCGGCCGATGGACCCGGCGGCCTAGACGGCTTCCAGCAGGGCCACGTTGCCCTGGCCGCCGGCCGCGCAGATGCTGACGAGGGCCTTGCTCCCGGTGGGCATGTCTGCCAACTCGCGGACGGTCTGAGATAGGATTCGGGCGCCGGTAGCCCCGAACGGGTGCCCCAGGGCAATGCTTCCACCGTTCGGATTCATTCGGTCTCGCGGGAACGAACCCAGATCTCGCTCCACACCCGCCCGGTCCTTTAGCCAGTCGTTGCTCTCCAGGGCCTTAATCGTGACCAGTACCTGGGCGGCAAACGCCTCGTGGATCTCCCAAAGAGCGATGTCGCCGTACCCCAGGTCGTTGCGCTGCAGCAGGCGCGGGATTGCCAGCGCGGGAGCTATGAGCAGGCCCTCCGTCTTCGGATTGATGGCCGCCTCTTCCCAGTCCACGAGCCTGGCGCGTGGAGCGCCGCCGCCGATTCGCGCAGCTCCCTGGGCGCTCGCCACCCAACAGGCGGCTGCGCCGTCTGTGAGCGGCGAGGAATTGCCGGCGCTCAAGGTGCCGTTCTCACGGTCGAACACGGGCCGCAGTTCCGCCAGCTTTTCCAACGAGGTGCCGGCGCGCGGAATGGTGTCACCGTCCGTAGCGTATGTCCCCGTTGAGACGAGAAGCGGGCGGAAGAAGCCAGCAGCCGCCCCAGCCACCGACCGCTGATGGCTATCGAAGGCCAACTGGTCCTGTTCATCGCGCGGGATACTCCAGTCCTTGGCCATCTCCTCTGTATGCTGGCCCATGGTCCGGCCGGTAGAACGCTCCGTGATGCCCGGGATGGAGAGGCGGATATCCCGCATCTTGAGCCCTTTGATCTTGGCGAGCGCGTCGCTCGGCCCGCGGGCTCCGGCGGCCCTGCGGATCGTTCGGCTGAGCTCGCGCGAAAGGCCGATCTGCATGTTGGACATCGACTCCACACCGCCGACCAGAGCCAGGTCCACACATCCGGCGGATATTTGGCCGGCAGCGTGAGTGGTGCCCGCCAGGCTCGTCCCGCACGCTTGAATGATCGTGTGGGCGGGGACGTGAGGCTCAAGGCCCGCGTCGAGCCACACCTCACGCGCCCAGTTGCTGACGGCCAGGGTAGGGATTACGGAGCCCCAGACGACCAGGTCCACGTCACCGTCTCTTCCAGGCCCCGGTCCACTGGGGCCGATCACCGTCTGCTGCACTACCGGGACGGAGAGCTGGACGGCGTCGAGCGGAGCCAGCTCCTTGTCGATCTTAGTGAAAGGGCTCCGCAGTCCTGGTAGAACGAAGATCTCGCGCTCAGACACTCATCCGCCTCATGCAAGAGGGTTTCCGCGCAGTCTGGTGGCGCGCGGAAGGGCTCGGCTGCAAGATGAGTGGCGCCCGTGGCCGACGCTACCGGCCTTCAACCCGCACCCAAAGCGAAAATAGCCATTTCCGATCAGACTTCCGCGCCCCGTGTGAGATTCGCCCCCAGCCCGACAGGTTTCCTGCACGTCGGAGGTGCTCGCACCGCGCTATTCAACTATCTGTTTGCACGCCATACGGGCGGGTCCTTCCTGCTGCGCATCGAAGACACGGACCGGGAGCGGTCGAGTGCAGAGATGACCGAGCAGATCCAGTCGTCCATGGCCTGGCTCGGTCTGGAGGCCGATGAGGAGCCCGTCCATCAGGCGGATGGGCTTGAGCGTCATCGCGAGGCTGCCGATGCGCTGCTGAACGCCGGGTACGCATATCGGTGCTATTTGACTCAGGAAGAGATTGCGGAGCTTCGCGAGGAAGCCAAAGCCGATGGGCGCGTATTTCGGTACCGCTCTCTTCGCCTAGACCCGGCTGGCGAATCCGGCGAGGCCGAAGTCGCTCGGGAAGGCGACCCCGACCGCCCATTTGCGCTCTTGTACCGGGTGCCGGATGGAGTGACGGAGTGGGAGGACGCGGTACACGGTCACACACGGTTCGCCAACGAAAATCTGGACGACTTCATCATTCTGCGCTCGGACGGCACGCCCGTGTATCAGCTCGCGGTGGTGTCGGACGATATCGATATGGCCATAACCCACGTGATTCGTGGCGACGACCACCTGTCGAACACACCGCGCCAGGTAATGATCTACCGGGCTCTGGGTGCGGAGCCGCCCGTGTTCGCACACGTCCCCATGATCCTGGGCCCGGATGGCAAACGCCTGTCCAAGCGGCACGGAGCCACCTCGGTCGAAGCCTATCGTGACGAACGGGGAATCCTGTCCGCCGCCATGGTCAATTTCCTGGCGCTTCTGGGATGGTCACCGGGCGACGACCGCGAGGTCATGGACCTTTCCGACCTCATCGAGGCGTTCAGCCTCGACCGGATCCTCAAGAAGAGTTCCGTGTTTGATGCCCGAAAGCTGGAATGGCTCAACGGCCAGCATCTTTCGCGGCTGGATGCCGCGGTGATCGTTTCCGAGGTTCAGTCTGACCTCAGCGAGGTGGCGCCGGGTGCCGCGGACGACCCCGAACGCCTTCTCCAGGTCATTGGGCTCGTGAAGACCCGGGCCCGGACACTGGGCGAGGTGGCCCGCCAGGCTGCCCCGTTCTTCAGTGGAGATTTCGACTACGAGGAGACGGCGGTCCGGAAGCATTGGAAGGACCCGATATCCACCGCGATCCGGCTTGCGGCCCTGGCCGGGGTGGTGTCCGAGACGGAGCCCTTCGATGCCACGTCTCTCGAGCGGGAGCTGCGTGCTCTGGCCGATACGCTTGAAATCTCTGCCGCCAAATTGATCCACCCACTGCGGGTGGCTCTCGTTGGCGCTGCGGTGAGCCCGGGGATCTTCGAAGTGCTCGAGCTGATGGGGCGCGAGCGATCCGTGGAGAGAATCGAGCACGCTCGCGAATACTTGGCCCGGATCCCGGCGGACGGCTGACGTGTTACAACCGTTCATGCAGATTGCCCTCGAGCAGGCTCGCGCCGCTGGAGAGACAGGCGAGGTGCCGGTTGGCGCCGCCCTCGTCTCGGCCGATGGCCAAACCTGGGTGGCCCGCAATCGGACTCGCGAGCTCTCGGACCCGACGGCTCACGCCGAAGTCCTCGTGCTCCGCGCCGCCGCCGCGAGTCTGGGCGATTGGCATCTGCTCGGATTCACGCTCTACGTGACGCTCGAACCCTGCGCGATGTGTGCTGGCGCGATCGTCCTCTCTCGCATCGACCGACTGGTGTTCGGCGCCTCGGACCCGAAGGCCGGAATGTGTGGCTCTCTTGGCAATCTGGTACAGGATGGTCGGCTGAATCACCGGGTAGAGGTGGTGTCCGGCGTGGGCGCGGCCGAGAGCGCCGACCTGCTTCGCGGCTTCTTCGAAGCCCGCCGATGACGCAGCGGCCCGCGATCGGCACGGTACGGATTGCCACAGAGCTCCAGCCGTTCGCGGACGCGGAGGGGGCGTCTTGGCCGGCCGGCCAAGACGCGCAGTTCTATTTCTTCTCGGAAGGGATTCCGGCAGGGCAGGGGATCGAGGCCCTGATCCCTCTCGTCTCCCATCCGATCGGAGCCGCCGAGCTTGACCGGCTTCCGGATCTGAAAGTCGTGGCGAACTACGGGGTCGGCTACGACAACGTTGATATCGCGGCGGCCGACGAGCGGGGTGTTACGGTGACCAACACGCCCGGTGTGCTGACGGAGGCCACCGCCGACCTGACGTTGGCTCTGATCCTGGGTACGGCCCGGCGACTACGGGAGGGACTGGAGACTGCCAGGAGTGGCTCGTCGGGTTGCGAATCCATTACTGGAGCCGACGGGCTAACGCCAGGCTTGAGAGTGGTCTGGGGGCGGTCCGGCGAGAAAGCGTGGAAGACCTGCTGAGTGAAGCCGATATCATATCGGTGCACCTGCCGCTCACGTCCGAAACCGAACGCCTGCTGGGCCCGAAGGAACTCAGCCTGATGCAGCGTCACGCGATCCTGATCAACACGGCACGCGGCGCCATTGTGGATGAGGAGGCTCTGGGCGCCGCGCTCACAGCACGCGCGATCGGGGGCGCTGGCCTGGACGTCTACGCCGAGGAGCCGAGCATTCCGCCGGCCCTGGCCCAGCACCCAAGGGCGCTTGTGCTACCTCACCTCGGGAGTGCCACGCACGCGGCGCGGCAGGGAATGTGGCGGCTGGCCGCGGCGAACGCCCGGGCTGTGCTGGAAGGCCGGGAGGCTCCGAACCCGGTGCGGCCTCAGGGCGCTGCGACTCTTCGGTAGCGGCTTTCGCTCAGCGCGCTTTTGTCGGCCTGGTTCGGCGTTCCTCGCTCATGATCTCTCCGCATCATCGCGTCCACCCGCAATGCGCAGCAGCAGGAATAGTCCGATCCCGCCGATCAAATACGCAATGGCCGGATGCATACCGTAGCCGACGGGAATAGCTCCGGCTAGCACGGCCAGGACGGCCACCGCGAGCGCGTAGGGAAGCTGAGTCCGCACGTGATCCATGTG
>JAZDDE010000046.1:0-2066 GCA_036679495.1 Gemmatimonadota bacterium
GGGGGGGGTGTACCGAGGGTCTCCACTGGATGTCTGGGACCAGCGGGCCCTGGACGGGGCAGATGCGCCTCGTCGGAGGGCTACTTGCCAGTTTGCAACACGTTGCCAACGTGAGGGTCGCCAGTTCGAATCTGGTCTCGTTTTCTATCGACTGCTGCCGGTTGAATCTTGCGCGGAGCCTCGGGCCGAATTTCGTTTCGATTGCTCCGTGTCCTTTTCTCGAGAAAACGTGCGCCCAAACCAGAATCCCATATGGGCACGGAGGTCGACCACCGAGACGGCACTGCCTAGCAGAAACTTTCGCCCGTCAACTAGCTGATCGGTCCACCGGTTCGGGGGTGGGCGCGTTGGCGGGAGATTGATTCCGGTCACTTCGGCGGCGCGATCGCAGCGGCTCTTGGAGCGGCGATGGAGCAAGGGCTCCTGCGTAAGCAGCCGGTCGGGCCGCTTTTAGGACTTTTGCTCGGCGCGATCAACGAGGCAGCAATCTGTGCTGCTCAGGCGCGCTTTGAAGATCACGCTTCGGCTTATGTTTCGGGGATCGAGGCGCTTCTCAACGGCCTTCGACAATGAGCAGCCGTCCACGAGTGTGGCCGCATCATCGAGCGCACCCGGCCGTTAGGTGTGCTTCCT
Organism: Gemmatimonadota bacterium; assembly: GCA_036679495.1. GTDB lineage: Bacteria > Gemmatimonadota > Gemmatimonadetes > Palauibacterales > Palauibacteraceae > JAZDDE01. Next base: position 634 of record JAZDDE010000046.1, read on the forward strand.
CGGGCAGTCTATTGCAACCCCCTGTATGGCCGGAGCCCTACCCGTCACTGCTCAAGGCCTACCCTAGGTTCGTTATCGTCCTCACGATTCCGACGGGGAGTGTCAATCAATGGAAGGCTCAGATGGTCTCTCAGCGCTAGCCGAGGTCGCTATCGGCATCGCTGGATTTTCCGCGATCGCGCTCGTGCTCAGCCGCAGCCGCGATTCGCTGTCACCGGACATCCTGCTCGTCATCCGGACCGTGATCGTCAATGCCGTGTTTGCGGCATTCCTCGCTCTATTCCCTTGGGTCCTCGTGTCCGCGACCCTTCCGCCAACCGCGTTCGCCAGCAGCGTGCTCTCGGACCCTTGCAGGACACCGGCCTCTCCCGGCTGTCTCTCGTGACGTGGGGTCTGGGGGGCCTCATGGTGCTTGTTCATGTGGCCAACCTATTCGGATGGCCCCTCAGTCCCTCATTCTCCGCGTTCTATCTGGGACTCTGGCTCGGAGTAAGCGTCCCTGGAATCGCGTTCGTCTTCCTCATCTACCGCCTGCTTCGATGAGTGCTCGTTGCGAACAGCCGCCCAGCATGCCGATGAAGCAGAACGCGCACGTGCGGGATCGGCCATCCGTCACTTCCCCACGCAACATCGGAATCAATCAGATCGGCAGGCTGGGTGAACTCGGAGTGGCTACGGGTCCGGATCAGGAACCGGCGCCCGACCCAGCCAGGTAGGCGCCGATGCGTTCCTGTCGGTCTTCGTTGAAGATCGGAGCCAGGTCTGCGATGGAGACGGCGCGCCCGCCCAACCCCCACGCGCCTTCGGGGACTTCGACGAAAGTCATCCAGAAGTCGGAGCCCGCGCCCTTCTTCGGCATGTCGACCGTCTCCCGTACCGCATCCTCGAGCCGGGCGAACAGCTCCTCCTTCATCGCCGGGTTCCATGGCCCCGCCATTACCTGCGCCTGGATGACGGCGGCCCGACCGGAAGGACCGGCCTCGACCATCGGGCGGTCCCCGACCCAGAGGTCGTCCACGGCAAGGGACTCGAATCGAACCATGAAGCCGACTCGCGCAGCCTCGACATCGCTGCCGACTTCGACGGCGCAGAAGGCATCGATGAGCCGCTGGGCCAGTTCCTGTTTTGCCTCTCCAGGCAATTCGACGCCGGCAATTCCCACGCGCATGATCGTCATCCGGTTCTCCTCTGCGATGGCTCGCTGAGTGCTCGAACGGCACTCTGCCGCCAGGAAGAAACCGTAGACCAGCGATTGTCGAGCGACATCCGTGGAGCTCTGGGGGGATTGCTGGGGGAGTCGGGCATGAGATGGCGCGACTTGCCGCGTCTCTGACCAGCGTGCCTGGTAGGCGCCCGACACAGGGCTACTCGAGCACGACATCCAACGAACGCTCGACCAGGGCCGCCGCGATCCACGAGAGCAGGGGAAGCGC
>JAZDDE010000460.1:0-4329 GCA_036679495.1 Gemmatimonadota bacterium
CTGGCTGGAGAGCGCTACCTCTTCTATTTCCACACCGCGTATGGTCTGGACGTGACCTGCTTGCGCTACGCGAACATCTACGGCGAACGCCAGAATCCTCATGGCGAGGCTGGGGTGGTCGCGATCTTCCTCAAGAGGTTACTGGCGGGCGAGACCTGCACAATCAACGGTGACGGGCTGCAGACTCGCGACTATGTCCATGTCTCGGACGTGGTGAAAGCCAATCTTGCCGTCCTCGGTCATCCGGGGTTCAATATCTACAACGTGGGTACGGGCATCGAAACGACAGTAGTGGAACTCTACGATGGTCTCACTAGGGCACTGGGAATCGAACTGCAGCCTCAGCACGGCCCAGCAATGCCCGGCGAGCAGAGCCGGTCCTGCATCGACGCCGGGAAGCTGACCGCCCAATTCGACATCGGCGAGCCAATGAGCCTCGCAGCCGGCTTCGCTCAGACGGCTGACTGGTTCAAGCAACACTCGTAACGGGAAGGTCCGAGAAGCTCAGCGGGCAACGCTTTCCCTCCGCTCTGAGGCCAAATCCGTCACGTCGACGAAGTCGAGCGGGAAGTCCCCACCGTCAATGAAATAGGCGCGGTCCGGCAGCGCCGACTGAGGCAGTCCAAGGGCACCTTCAACCAACCACCTGACACCGCCCAGCGGGCTGTCGAGGTTGCTCCTCTCCGGGAGGTCCAAGGCTAGGCCTGCCTGGTCCCTAGCCGCCAAGAGAATGGGCGCGCGCTCAGCCACAAAACCCGGCTCAAGCCTCCAATCCTGAGTCACCAGAGATGCCGGACCGTGGTCGGCATGCAGCAGTACCAACGACGAATCTCCCTCCTTCTCCACCAGCGTCTCGAGGATGGCAGAGATTCTGTTGTTCAGGAACCTCAACTGTTCGATGTACGCCGTCCTGGGGTTCCAGTCCTTCGCGTGGGTGTCCGGGAGTGACTGTGGTTCTCCGTTGGCGCGAAAGAGGAAGGGGGGATGTGGAAGAAGAACATGGAAGAAGACGAACTTGGGGCCGGGCCGCGCGATCTCGCTCTCGAGAGCTGCGAACTGACAACGGATGCGACTTCGCGTGGGGTCGTGAACCGCCCTCGCTACGAGCAGGGGCGTCGCCCGCAGAATCGTCATCCGCGTCCAAGCCGAGGAGAAGGACCTGTCAGGTCCGCAAGTCTCAATCTCTACTTCCGGCATGAATCCGTTCATGGCGTACTTCTCGGAGGAGATCATCGCCACTCTGTATCCTGCGGCGGTGAACAGTCTCATCAACCGGTTGGTGCGAATCGCCTGGTACAAGGACCGAACCGTGTCCACCTCACCAAGCAGGCCTCCGCCCCCCTGGAGATACGCCATGTTCAGAGCCGATGCCAAGGACGTGAGAGTTGTCGGGTAGTTGGCGAAGGACCGGATCCCCACTCCGAAGCCCAAGCTCTCGAGCGTGTCGAGGAAACGCGTGTTGTCGTAGTCATAGAGCCTGGCAAGAACATCGCTTCGGCCGTAACCATCGAGCAGGAGGTAGTAGACGTTCGGTCTGGGCCGAGACTCGGCCGCAGTCTGTCCCGAGGATGGAGCCCATTCGTCAAGCGCGGGCTCGCGCTCGCCGGAGGTGACGAACTCAGTCACCGGACGTACCAACAGAAACAGGACCAGGATCGCGGAGACGGCATCCGCTCGCCCAGAGAATCCCTCGTCGAAGGCGCCTCGGACGGCTAGCCAGATCACACCCAAGACCAACGCAAGCGCCACTGTCAGGAGGTATCTGTGCCGTCCCCAGGAGTACCCGGCAGCAAGAGAATAGGCGTGCCCGTAGTTGAGAACTACCAGGGACGAGATCGCAGACAGAGCCGCGCCCCTTTCCCGGGAACCCAGTAGTTTGGTCGCGACAAACTGTAGGGTCGCCGCGCACAAGGCCACAGCGACAAGGGGCCTCAGCGCATCGCCGGGAGAGGTTTCTTCAATATTCCTGAGCCAAACGAAGAGCACCGAGTAAACGGCAATCAGAATCGCATAGAACGGTCGCATTGTTGGGGTACCGAGTCGTGCGCGAGCCCGGACACGACCGCGCAAGGGGGCTCTGCAGCTTAGCAGCCAGCCTTCCCACAAGAAGCGGTCTTCAACTTCAACGAAACCCGCATCGCCTGGCTCGACGACGGCTCCATGCTGATCCCGGAGGGCTGGACTGGCAACTCGAGCAAGATCCGCCGGGTCGAGCCCAACGGGACGATCACCACTTTCATGGGCGACGAGTGTTGGGGGTCGCATGACCACTCCACTCGATCGGCCGGCAACCGTGGACGGGCTGTTTCTCTGGATCATGCACAGATTCGCGGAGGTGTTCACGGATCACGCGATTCTCAAGGGCGGGATGGCGCTACGACTCATCGACCCTCCGCGGTCGACCACAGACATCGACTACATGTTCGTGCCCTACGTGTCGAAAAAGGACGTCCGCGAACAGATCGAATCCGTACTGCTCGAAATCGAAGACGCTGAGCTCGAGGTCTCCCTGCACTCGAAGATCTTTCGAGCGGAGATTCGTGTCGATGACGCGTCCGTTCAGCTCGAGGCGAACGTGGCAATGGAATGCAGCGGAATTCCAATGTCGACTGGAGGGTTCGCTCGACAACTGGGCCAGCCGGCGCGCATCGTCCGAATCATGAGCCCCGACTGGGCTTTGGCTCACAGACTCGCTGCGTGGAATGAGCGACGCCTGCTCCGTGACCTCTACGATTGCTACTTCTTCGTCGCACGGCTGGGCGAGATGCCCGCCGAGGATGTTCTCGATTCTCGGCTCGCGGACGTCGCATCCAGTCTTCCCGCGTTGGCGCGGCGGCGAACCATGACCCGGGTCGAACTCGCGGCTGAACTGCGTGCCGAAGCTGCTGACTTATCGCAAGGACGTCTGGTCGCTGAGCTGGGCGGCGTTCTACCGAGTGAGGAGCTGGCAGGGCTTGCCCCGCGAATGAAGGCTGCCACGGCCAAGATCGTGGAATGGCTCGAGGAGCCTGAATGAAAAACGGCGGACCCGGGTAGCCCCGGATCGGCCGTTGAAGTAACGCTTGTTCGGGCTGCCTAGAAGCCGCCCATTCCTCCTCTTGGGGTGCCAGCCGATTGGCAAGGCGTTGTTCTCTAAGGCCGCTGGCAGCAGGGGCCTACGGTCGACCGGCAGCGGCGCGGGGCTACCCGGCCACCCGAGCTCCCCTCTCGGCTTACCCGAAGGTGATGCTCGCGACCTCGACACGGCAAACGATCGAGTTTATCTGCGTCGTCGTCAGCCCGGCACGGAAGCCGTCGGCGAAAGTCTCGATCGGCTCGAAGCCGTACAGGGCGGCGAACTCGGCCGTCAGGCGCGCAGCGTCAGCGGTGGAAAGGAAACGGACATCGAACTCCCTCGCAGCCACATTGCCCGGCCCCGGATCGCCACCGATCGCGATCGGACTCGCGCAGGCCCGTACGACGTTGACTTCACCTTCGCCCACGGCTGCGCCGGCGCGCGCGGTGATGACTGCAGCGCCGGCCGCGAAACCGGCCGTCATCCTGCCCGAGCCGTCGATCATCGCGACGCTTGGGTTCGAGGAGTTCCAACTCACGCCAACAGTGACCACGGCTCCATCGGCGTCCGTCACGGAAAACTGAACGGACTGACCGGACAGCGTGCTGACAGTGGCCGGGTCGACGCTGAGTTGGCCGACCGCGGGTGCACTCGGCGAGTTGCCGTTGCAGGCCACGACGAGGGTCAACGCAGAGACGGTGAGAACGCTCTTGAACGAATGTGCCATACGGGACCTCCTGGGGGACTGTCTGCGAGGTTCTCTCTCGCTTCATTCTACTACGACACGGAGCCACGCGGCCGCGACGAGCCCGACCGGCGGTGGCAGGCGCGCGGGTTCCCAGGCGCGCGGGTTCCACCCGAGTATCGGAGCGAGTCTGGAGGGAACGCATAGAGTCTCCGAGCCAGCGTTGCGGTCGGAGAGCTCCCTTGAACAGGAAGTACCCTGTTCAGGAGCACAAATCCTGGCATGACATGAGTGTTTTGGGGGTTGACAAGCGGTCTTTCTGTCGTTGTGAAAGCGATAACAGACAGTCAGCTGGTGACGAGGCTCTCTGGGGCCCGCGAATGAAGCTGCCGTAGCCAAGATCGTGGCGTGGCTCGAGGAGCCTGAATTGAAAAACGACCGACCCGGTTGCCCGGATCGGCCGTTGAAGTGACGCTGGGGTCGGGCTGCTTAGAAGCCGCCCATTCCGCCCATGCCACCCATGCCACCCATGTCGGGAGCACCGTGGCCGGCACCGTCGTTCTCTTCCTTGATCTCGACGACCAGTGCT
>JAZDDE010000461.1:0-4313 GCA_036679495.1 Gemmatimonadota bacterium
GGCAAAAAGATCGTTGTCTACAAGATGAAGCGCCGGAAGGGCTACCGAAAAAAGCAGGGTCATCGCCAGGGCTATACGGATATTCGAGTGCTCGACATCACGTTCGGTAGCGGAAAGCCGAAGGCGACGGCGAAGCCTGCGGCTAGCAAGACGGCGGTCAAGCCTGCGGTTAGCAAGACGGCGGTCAACGCCTCCAAGCCGATAGCGGCGGTGAAGCCGAAGGAAGCGCCGAAGGCTGAAGCCAAAGCGCCGAAGGCTGAGCCCAAAGCACCGAAGGCTGAGGCCAAAGCAACGAAGGCGGCTCCGGACGCGTCAGAAATAGACGTGACGCCGACGGCCCGGACGCTGGCGGCGGAGCAGGGCATCGATCTGGCTTCCGTGAAGGGAAGCGGGAAGGGTGGTCGTGTCCTGAAGAGCGACGTGGAGCAAGCTATTAAAGCGCGAGACGAGGCCTAGATCAGATGGCACACAAAAAGGGCGTAGGTTCCAGCCGGAACGGACGCGACAGCAATCCGAAACACCTCGGCGTTAAGCGCTACGGCGGCGAGAGCGTGAGGGCGGGGAATATCATTGTTAGGCAGCGCGGGACTCGGATCCATCCCGGACGTAACGTCGGGCGAGGGAACGACGACACGCTCTTCGCTCTGATGGACGGACACGTCCTGTTCGCCACGGTTCGAGGCGGCCGCAAGACGGTGAGTGTCGTCACGGCGTAGCCTGCTTAGCGTCCCGTGAAGGCGGGCTCCCGCTTCTCCAGAAAAGCTCCCACACCTTCCTCTTTGTCTTCGGTCGAAAACAAGAGAGCGAACCATGCGCGCTCGAATTTGAGCCCTTCGTCCAGGGGCATACGGCGGGACGCGAGAATCGACTCCTTTGCCGCTTGCAGCGCCACCGGGCTCTTGGACGCGATTCGGCCTGCCAACTCCAGCGTCCTCTCCCTCAACTGATCTCCCTCCACCACCTCATCGGCGAGTCCTATGCGGAGAGCCTCATCGGCTTTGATGATCTCGCCGCTCAGTATGAGGCGCATCGCCTGGCCTTCTCCGACGAGCCTCGGAAGACGCTGAGTTCCACCCCCGCCAGGGATGATTCCCAGATTCACCTCGGGCTGTCCAAACCGCGCTCGGTCTGAAGCGATTCGGATGTCGCACGCCATCGATAGCTCACAGCCGCCGCCGAGGCAGTAGCCGTTGATCATGGCGATGATCGGCTTCGAGAAATCTTCCATGGCCGAATAGATGTTTCCCTGCTGCATGGAGCGGTACTGCTCGACCGCGGTCCTATCCTTGAATTCTCCGATGTCCGCTCCGGCGATGAACGATTTGTCCCCGGCGCCCGTCAGCACGACCACGCGCACATCGGGATCAGCCTCCAGCTCCGCCAGGTTCGTTACAAGCGCCTTTCGAACAGCGGCATTCAGCGCATTCATCTTGTCGGGCCGGTTGAACGTGAGCAGCGCCACGTGGCCGGGCAGTTTCTCTAATAGCAGAACGTCACTCATTCGGGTCCCTGCCTCTCTTACCATTCATAAAATCCACGTCCGGTCTTCTGGCCAAGGTGACCCTTGGCCACGAGATCCTCGAGCAGAGCGGGAGGTCTGAACCGGTCCCCGCCGAGCTCATGATTCAGATATCGGGCAATTTCGAGCCGCACATCCAGTCCTACGAGATCGGTGAGTCGCAGCGGACCCATGGGATGCCGATACCCCAGCTCCATAGCGGTATCGATATCCTTTGCTTCGGCAACCCCCTCTTCCAACATCCGGATCGCCTCCAGGCCCAACGCCACTCCCAGCCGGGAGGACGCAAACCCGGGCGTGTCACTGACCACAATCGGGGTCTTGCCCATCTCGACAGCCAGGATTCTGGCACGCTCCACCGCACTGTGGGCGGACCTGTCCCCGCGCACGATCTCGACCAGAGACATGATGTGAACGGGATTGAAGAAATGCATGCCGACCACTCTCTCCGGGCCGGGCACGGAGTCAGCTATCGCTGTGATCGACAGGGATGAGGTGTTGGTGGCGAGCAGAGTCGTTGCCTCCACCAACTCCGCCACCTCGGCCAGGACCTGCCGTTTCAGCTCCAGGCGTTCGGGCGCAGCTTCGATAACGATCTCCGCGTCTCGAACTGTGTCATCGAGACTCTGGCCGGATCGGATCCGTCCCAGTGCCGAGGCTCTGTCGGCGGGCTCTACCTTACCGAGTTCCACACCCTTGTCGAGATTCGCCTGGATACGCTCACGGCCTCGGGCCAGTGCCTCCGGATCGGGATCGAACAGGGTGGTATCGTGCCCGGCCAGAGCCGCAATCTGGGCGATCCCGTGGCCCATCGTGCCCGCGCCAAGCACCGCAATGCGGCCTGATCCAGGGTCCACGGGTTCGCAGCCCATCAATCGACCTGCTGCTCGGGGGGGCGGCTCCAATCGATCGTCTTCCGGCGAACGATTTCAAAGGCAGAAAAACCCAAGTCCTCAGCCGTCTTATTGGAGCGCTCAGCCTCCGCACCTGTATACAGCCTGACTTCGGTAAGCTCCAGCTCACGGGCCCAACGATGGGCGGCTCGGAGCATGCGGCGGAGATTCCCCTTCTTCCTGTCCGCGGGACGGACGAACGGGGTCTGCAGCCGGCCATATTTTGGCGGGTGCAGATACGGATAGTTGGCCTCTACGAAACAGCTAAGCATGCCGGCCAGGCCCCCGTGCGTGGACTCAACTACGAAAACACACGAGTCGGGGCCCTCTATGAGGTCGGCGAAAACGTCTCGCCGGACAGACACCGCATTCCTCGGCAGCTTGCGATAAGCAGGGTTCTTGGAGTGGCTGCGGATGTAGTGTGACCAGAGGGCCACGATCTCATCCAGGTCCTCGCGCGTCGCCGGGCGGACGATCCCTTCCGTCTTCACGCTTCTTCCCCGAACCGGGCCGGCCGCTTCTCGACGAAAGACCTGACCCCCTCCAGGGCATCGGCTGACTCGAAGCACGCGGTCTGGGCCGCCAGCTCTCTTGCGAGCATCTCGTCAAGGCTGGAAGACAGGCTGGCGACCAGCGACTCCTTGGCCAGCCGCAGTGCCAGGGCGGGCTTCCCGGCCAGCCGCTCGGCCATCTCTCGGGTCACGGCAGCCAGTGTATCATGCGGGACCACGCGGTTGAACAAGCCGATCCGCTCGGCCTCTTCCGCGTCGATCATATCGGCCAGAAACACAAGCTCCGCCGCTCGCGCTGGACCCACGAGTCTCGGCAGCAAGTAGCTCCCGCCCCAGTCGGGGTGCAGTCCGATGCGGTTGAACGTCTGCCCGATCGTAGCGCGGTCCGACGCGATCCGCAGATCGCAGGCCAGCGCGAGGTTGGCTCCGCCTCCCGCCGCAGGTCCGTTGAGGCTGGCGATCACGGGCTTCGGCATGTTTCGGATCGTGCGCACGACCGTGCCGCCCGCCGCCACCAGCAGACTGGCCTCCTCTATGTCACCGCGCTCCAGCAGCTCGGCGAGATACCGAACGTCGGCTCCGGCGCAGAAGGCTCGGCCAGCTCCCGTGACGATGACGACGCGCACATCCTCCCTCCCGCCGAGCTCGGCCAGGCCCGCGGTGAGATCGTCCCGCATCTCTCCGATGAACGAGTTCAGGCGATCCGGGCGGTTGAGAGTCAGGGTCCCGATCGCTCCCTCCACCTGTACGAGCACCAGGGCTTCACTCATCGCGGCCTCAGCCTCCCGCCGGTTCCCTATGGACCAGCGCAGCGATTCCCTGGCCGACCCCGATACACATGGTGACCAGCCCGGTCTCCGCATCGCGGCGTCGCATTTCATGGACAAGCGATGTGAGTAGCTTTGCGCCCGTGCATCCCAAGGGGTGGCCGAGCGCGATGGCTCCGCCGTTTACGTTGACGCGATCCGGGTCGAGGCCGAGTTCGTGAATGCAGGGCAAGGCCTGGGCTGCGAACGCCTCGTTGAGTTCCACGAGATCGAGGTCGTTGGCCTCAAGTCCGGCTCGATCCAGCGCCTTGCGCACCGCCGGAATAGGGCCGAGTCCCATGCAGTCGGGCTCGACGCCCGCTACGGCTGACGCGCCGAGTCGGGCAAGGGGAGTCAGTCCCAGATCGTTCGCCGCCTCACGGCTGGCGAGCAGCAGTGCCGCGGCTCCGTCGTTGATCCCCGACGCTGAGCCCGCCGTAACCGTACCATCGGTGCGAAAGACGGGCCGCAGGCGGCTGAGCTTCTCGAGCGTGGCCTCCGGTCGCGGATGCTCGTCGTGCTGCACGACCACGGGATCACCGCGGCGCACCGGGACAGAGATCGGGACGATCTCATCGTCGAA
>JAZDDE010000462.1:0-14457 GCA_036679495.1 Gemmatimonadota bacterium
GTTGAAGTCGATAGCAGACGAGCAGCAACTTCCCTGAAGGAGCGGTGAAGCAGAAGTGATTATTTCAGACACAGCCATCAGGCGACCCGTCCTCACGATCATGGTGGCGTCGGCAATAGTGCTCTTCGGTGCGATCAGTTTCACGCGCCTCTCGGTTCGTGAACTCCCGGACGTCGACTCGCCCGTGGTGTCCGTCTCGACCTTCCTGCGGGGAGCCAACCCCCGCGTAGTTGAGACGACGATCACGGACGTGCTCGAGGAAGAGCTCAGCACGATCCCGGGCGTTCGAACGATCTCGAGTAGCAGCGCCGAGCAGTCGAGCAATATCACGCTGGAGTTCACGCTCGACCGAGACCTCGAGGTGGCTGCTCAGGACGTGCGGGACAAGGTCGCCCGTGTTCGGGGCCGGCTTCCCGCACAGATAGATGAGCCGGTCGTCACCAAGCAGGACGCGGACGCGCAGCCGTTCTTCTGGATGGCTCTGACGGCCAACAACTACGACCTCCTGCAGCTGTCGGATATTGCGGACCGCATCGTCAAGCAGCGGCTCCAGTCTGTGGACGGAGTCGGGCGGGCGCAGATTTTCGGCGAACGTCGCTACTCGATGCGGATCTGGCTCTCCTCATCAGCGCTCGCCTCGCGGGGCCTCACCGTTCAGGACGTCCAGAACGCCATTCTGACGCGGAACGTGGAGATTCCGGCTGGCCGCATCGAGTCTGCGCGGCGCGAGTTTACGGTCCGGTCCCTGGGCGAGCTAAAGACCCCGGAGGAATTCTCGGCGCTGGTGGTTTCTTCAAACGACGGTCAGGTAGTACGGCTCGGGGACGTGGCCCGTGTGGAGCTTGGCCCCGAGAACGACCGCGGTTATCTGCAGTTTGATGGAATCCCGGGCGTCGCGGTCGGTGTCGTCCGGCAGTCCAAGGCTAATCTCGTTCAGGTGTCCGATAACATTCAGGCCGAGATTCCAACGATTCAGGAAGCCCTACCTCCGGGAGTGGTCCTCACCGTCGGCTTCGATTCCTCCGAATACGTTCGTCAGTCGATTCGCGAGGCCCAGCAAACGCTGCTATTGGCCGGCATTCTGGTCGTGTTGATCATCTTCGTGTTTCTCAGAAACGTGCGCGCAACGATCATCCCGGGTCTGGCCATTCCGACATCGATCATCGCGTCGTTCGCGATCCTCTACGCCTTCGGCTTCTCGATCAACCAGTTCACCCTGCTGGCGCTGATCATGGCCATGGGAATCGTGGTGGATGACGCGATCATCGTGATGGAAAACGCCTACCGGCATCAGGAAGAGCTGGGTGACGATCCCGTGACCGCCGCCAAGAAAGGAACGTCAGAGATTGCGTTCGCGGTCATCGCTACGACAGTGGCGCTGGTCGCGGTGTTCACACCGCTGGCCTTCCTTCAGGGCACGGCGGGCCGGCTGTTCAACGAGTTCGGGATCGCTCTCGCTGGGTCCGTGGTCATTAGCAGCTTTATGGCCCTCACCCTGATCCCCATGGTGTCGGCCTACGTCCTTAAGGTTCCCGAGAGCCATGGACCGCTTTTCAACGCCTTCGAATCGGGCTTTACGGCGATCCAGAACTTCTACCAGCGGACTTTGGCCGCTGCCGTGCATCATCGCCTGATCGTAGTGGGAGTCTCGATGCTCGTTGTCGCGACCTCAGGACTCGCGTTCGGGGCCTTGAAGCGGGAGTTCATCCCGACGGAAGATCGTGGCTGGTTCATAGCCTTCGTGCAGGGGCCGGAGGGCGCCTCACTGGACTACACGATCGAACACCAGCAGCAGATCGAGCAGATCTTCCTCAACACGGACGACGTTGATCACCATTTCAGCGTGATCGGTTTCTTCGGGGATGTGAACACGGGAATCATCTTTTCTCGGATGAAAGAGCTGGGCGAGCGCGATAAGAGCGTCCAGGAAACGGTTGCTGAGATTCAGCCTCAGATGTTCGGTGTTCCAGGTGTCATGGCATTCGCCAACGTGCCGCCGGCGATCGGATTCGGAAGTCCGGTCAACTTCGTGGTCCGAAATCCGAACTTCGACTCGTTGGTGGCCGGTATGAACGCCCTGACGGGCCGGGCCTACCAGATACCGAGTCTTGCCAATCCCCAGTTCGACCTCAAGGTCAACAAGCCCGAACTGTCCGTGCGGTACCAGAGGGATCGGGCTGAAGATTTAGGCGTTGCGATCGCCGACATTTCGAGCACGCTTCAGACGATGCTGGGCGGGCAGAGGGTCGGAACCTTCACGCGGGATAACAAGCAGTACTACGTGATGCTGCAGCTCGAGCCAGAGGCACGAGCGACCCCTAGCGACATGAGCGGAATCTATGTTCGTGGCCGGGATGGAACGCCGGTCAAGCTGGACGCGGTGGCCTCGATTGAGGAGAACGTCGGCCCCAAGCAGCTCAGTCATTTCGACCGTGTCCGGTCCTTCACGCTCACAGCGGGTCTTGCGCCCGGGTTCACGCTCGGTGAGGCCCTGGACGACCTGAACATTGCGGCCGCCGAGGTCTTGCCGCGCGGCAGCACAACGGCGCTGACTGGAGAATCCCGCGAACTGGAGGAGAGCAGCTCGTCACTGTATTTCGCCTTCATTCTGGCGTTGGTTGTCGTCTACATGGTCCTCGCAGCCCAGTTCGAGTCTCTGGTTCACCCATTTACGGTGCTCCTCTCTGTGCCGCTGGCGCTGACCGGAGCGCTCGTCACACTGCTGCTTGCCGGTCAGACCATGAACCTGTTCAGTCAGATTGGAATGATCCTTCTGATCGGGATCGTGACGAAGAACTCGATTCTACTCGTGGAGTACACGAATCAGCTCAAAGAACGGGGTCTCTCGACGCTCGATGCCGTTATGGAAGCAGGTCGTATTCGGCTCCGCCCGATCATGATGACGTCCATGGCGACGATTATCGCTCTGCTCCCGATCGCACTGGGCCTCGGGGCCGGTGCCGACAGCCGGCGTCCGCTCGGTTACGCCATCGTGGGCGGATTGGCGTTCTCGACGGTGTTGACCCTGTATCTGGTTCCGGTCGTGTATTTGCTCATCGACGGCGCCCGAGAGCGGGTACGGTGGCGAAAGCCAGCCCTGGAACCCGTGGAGGCGCAATGATCCGTGGCGTGGGTGTCGCGGTAGTCGTAGTTGCGCTGGTTCTGGCCGCCCCCGATTCGGCGGGGGGGCAAGATCGTGATATCACTACGGTTACGCTGAGAGAGGCGCTCCGCCTCGCTGCGAACCTGGACCCTGATTATGTGGCGGCGCTGCGGCGCGTGGGTGACTCGAACTGGGTGCGCCGAGCGGCGGTGACCGCGTTTTTCATTCCCGAAATCCAGGCGCAGGGATCGGGTACTCAATTCTCAACGGACCTGTTCAATCCGGGGACCAACGCCCTGACGTCCAATCTGGTCCAGGCCTCGGTCCAGGGCCAGCTCAACCTGTTTCGGGGGGGCGGCAAACTCCACGATCTGAAGCAGTCTGGAGCCAATCTGGAGAGTGCACGATCGGGAGAGCTTCAGGCGCGCTTTCAGAGCGCGCTCCAGACGGAGGCGGACTACTATGACGTCCTGGCCCAGGACGCGCTGGCTACTGTGTCCAGAGAGCGGGTACGGAGAGCCGAGGAGCAGCTTCAGGTGGCCAGGGCACGCGTTCTGTCGGGAGCCGCGGTGCAAACCGACTCGCTGCAGCTGCTTCTGGAGCTGACGCGGGCCCAGGTCAATCTTCTTCGGCAGGAGACAGCTTTGCGGGTCGCTCGCTTGCAGCTTGGGCGTAGAGTGGGGATGGACGGAGGCGTTGATGCCGCACCGCTGGATCCGCTACCGGCCGGAGACCTTCCGATTACCGAGCTGGATGCGGTGTCGGAGGCGGGCTCAACCGCACCTTTGGTGCTCGTGGCGCGGGCAGACGAGAAAGCGGCCGCGGCCGCGTACCGGAGCTCGGTTTCTGCCTACCTCCCCAGCGTGGACATCTTTGCCCAGTGGAGCGGTTTTGACGAGAAGTTTTTTCCCAACGCGACCACCCGTACGTCGTACGGACTTTCGGTTACTTGGCCCATCCTGAGCCGGGGTCGCGAACTGACACGATTTCGGGCCCGGACACAGCAGATCGTGGCCGAGACGGCCCGCCAGGACGCGGAGCGGCAGGTTCGTCGGGATATCATCGAAGCCTATGAGGGATACGGGACGGCGCGGGCTACAACCGAGTTGTCGGAGCGCGCCGTAGAAGTAGCCGGGGAAAACCTCCGAGTGCAGGGTGAGCGCTACCAGGCCGGAGCGACTACGATTATCGATCTGATCACGGCACAGGTTGATCTGGCTGAAGCCGAGTCGGATCTCGTTCAGGCAAGGTTTGGAGCCCGCCTGGCGCTGGCGGCCGTTGAGGCCATCCTCGGGCGGCGCCTGTTTCCGCAGTAGGAACCGGATCGCCAGGTGGCGAGCCGGAATAGCTGAACGAAAGGAAGTGCCTAAGGTGTTTCATAGAAGGTGGAAGAGAGTTCGATCCGTCGCCGCAGCGATACTGACGTTGCCGCTCTTGGCCGCGTGTGGCGATGCGGATGCCTCTGGAGAGGGTGGTGGTTTCGGGGGGGACGGCAGTCCGCCGGGAATGCCGGTACGGGTGGCTGAAGCGAGCACGGATACCGTCGTGGACGCGATCCTGGCTACGGGCGAGATCGAAGCCGTCCAGTCGGTGGAACTACGGCCCGAAGTGTCCGGCCGGCTGATCCGAATCCTCGTTCCCGAGGGAACATTTGTGGGACGAGGGAGAGCGCTCTTCAAGGTCGATGACCTGGAGCTCAAGGCGCTGGTCGCGCAGCTCGAAGCGCAGCGGGATCTCGCCCAGCAGGCGCTTCAGCGAACCACGGATCTACTGGCCCGAAACGCCTCATCCGCCGCTGATCTGGAGCAGGCCGAAACCAACGCGAGGAGCACACAGGCTCAGCTCGATTTGCAGCAGATCCGGCTCTCCCGCACGGTGGTCAGGGCCCCGTTCGCTGGTATTGTCGGAGAGAGGTTCGTCAGCCTCGGGGACTACGTTTCCAACGCGACGCGCCTCACGACCCTTCAGACGGTCGATCCGCAGAGAGCGGTCTTTCAGGTTCCCGAACGATACGCGGAGAAGCTGGCACCCGGGCAGGAAATGACATTCAGCGTCGCTGCTGTCCCGGACCGCCGGTTCTCGGGAATCGTAGACTTCGTGGACCCGCTCGTTCAGCTACCGGGACGAACGATCACCGTAAAAGCACAGGTTCCGAACCCCGATGGGTTGCTGCGGAGGGGCATGTTCATTGAGGCTCGGCTGGCCATCGACGTCCGGCCCAACGCTGTCATAGTGCCAGAGGACGCCCTCCTTCCTCTTCAGGGTAAGATCTTCATTTGGACGGTAACATCCGAAGGCACCGCGTCTCGTAAGGAAGTCGAGATCGGGGTCCGTATGCCCGGATTCGCCGAAGTTGTGTCCGGTGTCGAAGCAGGCGAGTCAGTGATCGTAGGGGGCGTCGAGATGCTGGGTGAAGGATCGCCCGTGATGCCGCTCCCGCCGGCAGGAGCAGGCATGCCCCCAGGGGCTGATGGCGCTGAGGGTGCGGCTGGCGCTGAGGGCGCCGAAGATTCCGAGCGTCAACCCGCGGAATCCGAGGCGGCCACCGAGAACGGCGGCTAGCCCCGGCGCTCGGGCGCTATTTTCCCCGGAACGCCTTTGAACTGGTCGAGTGCCCGGGGTTGACCTTCGCTGTGGGGTCGATCACGTGTACGGCGTTGTTGACTGCGATGGCGGCCTCGCCGAAACCGGTGGAAATCAGCTCCAGTTTGCCCTCGTATTCCGTGATGTCTCCCGCGGCAAAGACGCCCGGAATGTTTGTCATCATGCGCGAGTTAACGAGGATTGAGTGTCCCTCAAAATCGAGTCCCCAGTCTTCGATCGGGCCGAGATTGGGCACAAATCCAAGCAGCACGACCACGTCGTCAACCTCGATTGTTACACGCTCCTCGGACCTGTTGTCGAAGATCGTCGCTGCAGTTATGCAGTCCGTTCCGTGAATTTCGGCCAGCTCATGGTAGGGCCGTAGATCCAGCGCTCCCTCGGCGTCGGCCTTCTCCACAAGGCTCACAGTATGCGCGTGCGCCCGAAAGCGGCCCGACCTGTGAATGTGCGTAACGGACTGGCATATTTCGTGGAGACCCAGACTCCAATCGAAAGCTGAGTCGCCGCCTCCGACCAGGAGGACACGCCGGTCGCGGAACCGTTCGGGATCCTTCACATGGGTCCAGACTCCCTGGGCCAGAAACGAATCGAAACCGGGCACATCCAGGGTACGCGCTTTGAATGCACCCTTCCCTGCCGCGATCACCAGGGTACGGGTCGGCCGCACGCCTTTGTTAGTGGTCAACTCAAGGTGGCCGTCGCCGTTTCGCGACAGCCCTTCTACACGCTCGTCCAGGTGGATCTCTGGTCCGAATTGAGTTCCCTGCTCAATGAGCGCGATGGCAAGGTCCTTGGCCAGCACCTTCGGGAAGCCCGCCACATCGTAAACGTCCTTCTCCGGATACAGAGCCATGAGCTGTCCGCCGAGCTCAGGCAGACTGTCGATACATCGCGCGCTTAGCCCACGCATGCCTGCGTAGAACAGTCCGTACAATCCTGTAGGGCCACCGCCGATGATCGTGATATCCACGAGGCCTGTTCCCGTAGTGTCCTTCGTATCTGTTTCTTCCACGTCTTCTATTTCCCCTACGTCTCTGCGTTTGCTCTGAGACCGCTCATGCCGTAGTCGATAATCGCCATCACCGAGGCGACTCCTACAAGCACGATCGGTCCGTTTACGAGTTCTGGCCTGATAATCAGTGTGAAAAGAGCCAAGACCTGAAGCGCGGTAGTAACTTTGCCTATCGGCCGTGACTGGAACGGAACCAGCCGGCCGGCCACACGCTGAACCAGGTATACCCCACCCGTATACAGATCCCTCAAGATGAGCACCAACATTCCTGCCCAGTCAAGGTGACCTGTGGGTATGAACGATATCAGGCCCAAAAGTACGAAAATTCGATCACAAAACGGATCCAGCAGGGCACCGATTTCGGACATCGTCCCGGTGATCCGGGCGATCCAGCCATCCAGCAAGTCGGTGAGCGCCCCGGCTGATACGATGAGTACGAGCCCAACCTGGTCGCTGACGGCCAGAAACAGAATACCGAGTGGAATCCGGCTGAGCGAGAGGATATTGGACGGCGTGAGAAAACCAGCGCCGACCGCTGCATCATTGCTGGAGACCCGCGGGTCAGCGTCTGGCTTCAAGCCTCAGGCCACCGCGTGTTCGGCGTAGTAGCGCGATGACCGATAGCGGGCGACGAGCCGGTTCAGGCTCAGCTTGACCAGCACGGCCAGCGGGGCTGCCAGCAACAGCCCGACGAACCCGAAGAAGAAACTGGCCAAAGCGAGGGCGAGCAAAAGCCACACCGGGTGCAGGTCTACTGATCTCCCCACGATGAGGGGCTGAACTATGCTTTCGAACACCTGCTCAAGACCAAACACAATCAAGATCGTGAGTAGAGAACTCAGTATCGACCCGCTGAACATGGCGATGACGAGAGACAGGGCCAAACTGGTGACGAAACCGGCGTACGGAATCAGGTTGAGAGTCCCCGCTGTGAGGCCGATGAGTAGAGAGTACGGAAAGCCGGCGATTCGAAATCCGATGCCAATAAACAGGCCGACGAGAATCGACAGCAGAAGCTGGCCGCGTAGGTATCGGCTGAGCAACCGGTCGTACTCCGCCGCGAACCGAACAACCTCGGGACGCAGATCCTCTGGGACGAGATCGGCGGCACGGGTAACCAGGCGGTTCCAATCTCGAAGCAGGAAGAATGTCACAATCGGCGTCAGGAACAGATATCCCATCACGATCAAGACCGTCCCGATCCCCCGGCTAAGGCCCAGCACCGCATTCCAGCCGCTTTCCGCGAGGGCCGCCTGCCGCACCGACAGGTAGTCAGCGACCGCGGCAGCGTCTATCTGCCGGATACCGGGAATCGATCGATCCGTCACGCCCGGTAAGCCTAGTCCGACAACCCAGGCGCGCACAGCAACCAGCCACCCTTCCACGGAGTTGAGATACGTGGGAACGTTGTCCACGAGCTGGGAAATCTGCCGAACGACGGCCGGAAAGAGTACCAACACCAATACGGAGACGGACGCGAGAATGGGTAGGCTGAGCAGAACGATCGCTACCGTCCGCGGCACGCCCTTGCGGCTCAGGCCGTCGATGGCCGGATCCAGGATATACGCGAAGACAAGCGCGAGAATAAACGGAGAGAGGAGAAATCCGGTTGCCTTTAAGATCCATAACAGGCTGACCGCGACGGTGCCCGCGACGATTCGAGCGTAAAGCCGCGACCCGAGCAGTGGCCATGACACATACAGAAACAGCAGGAGCAGGACCAGCGGCGATAGCGCTGACCTGATGCTTACCATGAAGGTGGCAAACAGACCGAGTACGACGAGCGGATACAGCCAGGACACTCGTAAGGACGAGGCGCGATCGGCTGACCTGGCAGGCCGAACTGGGTCTGGATTGCTCTCTGATGTCACGTAAGAAACCGGGTCTGAGTTATTTGCAACTACAGATAGTCCTGAACCACATCTTCGAACGGTAGCGGCTTGACCCGAAACACGGTTCGAAGGGAGTTGTCAGCACTGTCTGCCGTACCTCCGGCCCTCAACAGATAAAGCTGCAAGGGTGACATCGGATACGGCCTTCGGAGGGCCCGTGTCAACCATGTGACCGGCGTGGCGAGGGCCGAGGGAAATCTGAGAACCGGTCTGCGGGCGCCTATCGTCCGACCGACGATTTCGACGACTTGTCGAAACGCGATGCGATCGGGCCCGACTAATTCGAATAGCGAACGGCTGACGTCCCGGCGTTCGACCGACTGTACGATGGCGTCGATTACGTCCTCTACTGCCACGGGCTGGAGCTCAAAACGACCGTCGCCGAGCAAAGGGAATACCGGGAGCCGCCGGAGGAGTACGGCCAGCTTGGAGGTGAACGCGTCTCCGGGACCGCAGATCACCGAGGGCCGCAAAATCACGTAGTCGAGGCCGGACGCTCTGATTGTCTCTTCCGCCATGTACTTGTCGCGCAGAAGAGACGAGTTCCCTCTGTCTGAGCCAAGTGCACTGACCAGGACCAGTCGTTGGATACCAGCTCGGCGCCCTTCGCCGGCAATGTTGGCTGCGCCGATCGCGTGTGTGTGGGCTCCGTCACTTCCTGGTGTCGGTGCAGAAAGTCCTGCGGGATCTATCCCTGCCAGGTGGATCACGCAGTCACACTCGCTGGCCAAACCGATCAGCGAATCCGGATCCAACACATCGGCGATTCGCCAGTCCGCCCCGGGAGCCGCAACCTCACCGACTCCCGACAGCCCTCGATGTGCCGCGCGGATCATGTGGCCGCGAGACAGCAGACGGGGCAAAAGATGGCGTCCGAGGAACCCGTCGGCTCCGGTCACGAGGATCCGAAGTGAGGGAACCCCGGAGGTGACCACGGGGTGAGGCCGTGTCTTCGTGTCGACGCCCGTCGCCATGTGCGCTCCCGAGTTGGGCTGGCTGGGGGGCCAACATGCGGGCCGAACAGCAGGAAACGCAACGGCGTCGGGCCCGCAGGGTCAGCTCATACGGTCTCGAACTCTTCGCTGGTTGCCTCCGCGAACCCCGCGTCAGAGCCATTGGGAGTTCCGTCCAGAAAAACGAAGTCATCCACGATCACATCGGTGGTCGGAATCGCGACTCCATCCCGATCATACGTGCCGTATTCGACCCGGCCCTCTACATATAGCTCCTCGTTGTTGTGCTTGAACACGCGGTTGGTAGCCAGAGAGACGTGCGCTACGGCCGTACCGCCGGTGGTGCGACTGACATCCGGATCCGAGCCTGCGTTTCCGACCAGCGTGATTCGATTCACTGAGCGTCCCATGGGTCTCTTCCTGCTTTCTTCAGAGGGTGCTGCGCGGCTCACTTCCAATTGAAGTGACCTGACTCTCAGTGCGGCGTTTTGGTGAATCCGGGTAGGGTGAAGGCTCCAGATGGGGATCTGGCGCATTGCGACTCAGTGCTCAGTCAGAAAGTGCGGCGAACTGAATCTCAGAGACTTCGGATATGAGCCCGAGTCCCGCGGCCAGTTCGTAGAACCGGCGCAGGCCCGCCTGCATATCCGCGTCCAGGTCGTACCTCAGGTGAGTCCAGTAGGATGTCAGGAGGTCTGGCGACAAACCGTAGCGGGCAGCGGCCTGTTCGGCCAAAAGCTGGGCCTGCGCCGCAAAGCGGGTACGCGCAGCAAGAAGACTCCGGTGCAGAGCGAGCATTTCTTCCGACTCCGCGCAGTCTGTCCGCGACTGCCACAGGGCGTACACGAACGGAAGTCCTGTCCACTCTGTCCACTCTGCTCCAAGATCGGTCACCTGTGAGCCCGGGGGCGGCCGGTAACGCAGGGCCGCGTCTCCGATGAAGAGCGCCGCCAAGACAGTCTCATCTGCTAGCGGATCCTCTGTTTCCTGCGCGAAATCAGCCCATACAGGCTCAACGCAGTCCCGGACTGTCAGCAGAATTTTGAGTAAGCAGCGCGAGGTGGCCGATGCGGTGGGCAGGAGGACCCGGACACCGTTCAATTCGCTCCAGGGAACCCGTGAGACCACGCGGATGCTCTGCACCGGTCCGGCGCTCCCTATGCACAGTCCGGGGAGAACGCGATATTCCTCCTGATGGCGTGCGTATTCGATACTCGAGCATGGAGCCACATCCAGCTCTCCGGCGGCAAGACGAGCGTTCAGCTGACCCGGTGAGCCTTCTTCGATCTGGAGCCAGGCCGGACGGCGGGTCTCATCCAGAAGCGGCGCGTGGATTGGAAAACAGTTCGCGTAATCGATGTGGCCGAGTCGGATCACCGGGGTGCTCGGATCAGGGACAGGTGCAGTGGAGCGACAATCGTGAACCAGCGCGAGGCCAGGCGCCGAAAGAGACGGACGCGGCAGGGATTCCTGCTGCTCGGTCTATTGGCTGTCACATCCACGGCCGTGTTCTTCGTGGACGATGTCCAGCGGCGGATCGAGGATGGTCCGACCATCGTCGTCACGGCTCCATCGGCGCGAAACCTCCGGGTGGGAGACGAAGTCTGGGTGGCTGGCAAGCGGGCCGGCCGGGTTGTCGCTGTTTCGCTCCTCGATCCGGACAGCGCAGGCGCGGAAGTCGTGGCGATCTCAGCCACCATTCTCAAAGCGTTCGAACATACTGTCCGAGCGGACAGCCGGGCGCGCGTGGCCGCCTCTGGCCTGCTTGCTCCCAAGGTCGTGGCGATCCACCCGGGAAGCCCTGACGCAGTGAAGCTGGTAACCGGGGATACTCTGAGGACGGGGCGTCTCATCGGGCCGGACAGTCTCCTCGCGTTGGGGCGGGCGGCTCGGGGCGCGCTGGACACGCTGGAGGAAGTGTCGGGCCGGTTGCGCCACAGACTGGCCACAGGCAGCGGCAGCCTGATGGCTCTGCGGCGAGACGATGAGATCGGACCGCGACTTGCGCTGGCGAAAATCCGGGCCGAAAAGTTGCGATCGCTGGCACAAGAATCCATGCTTGCCAGCCTGGCATCGGACCCGGACGTGCGGGAGACTGCGGCCAGAGCCTTGTCCCGGCTTAGGGCCTCGGGGGATGAGACCGGAGTGGGACTCCGGCCCGACTCCCTCATGGTGCTGCTCGAAGACGTGGACGCGCTCCAGGCACGCCTCGAGTCGATCGGAGCCGACCTTCGCTCGGGGCGCGGAACCGCTGGCCGTCTCGTCTTTGACGACGAACTACAGCGGCAGCGCGACGAACTTCGGCGGGGCATCGAAGCCGTGCGGGCCGAGCTCATGCGCAACCCGCTGCGCTGGCTGAGATTCCGATTGTTCTAATCCGAAGCGCCGCGGTGCTGGATGGACCCGTCACCCGCGCGGAGGAGGCATTCGCGCCTCCAGCTTAAATCGAATCTCTTCGGTCCGCCTGCCGCGTTTCTTCTTGGCCACAACCGTTATCGACTCGATCATCTCCATTGGATCCTCGACCGAAATGCGAAACTCCGCTGATCCGTCCAGGGCACGAACGCCCGTCCTCATGATCTTTCCGGGTTTGGACTCTGCTCGCCGGGCCGGATTCCGAAAAACCGTCAGACTCGAGCGTCGCCGCTCCCCACCCAGCTTCCGTGAGATCTTCAAGCGGCTCAGCCAGTCAGGCTGAAAGCTGATCTTCCACAACTGGCCACGCTGGTCGACGCCGCGCGCCTCCTGATTATGCCGGGCCATTCCGATCCTCGCTTACGATGGGTACGAATTCCGCGAATGGCGGAGAACGTACCGAAAGCACAGCCCTGCGACAAAGCACTCGGCAATGACTCGACCGGCTTGACCGCTTCGGGTGAATTGAGTACCGTAAAAACACTGGCCGCATCCCCCCTGGGCGACCCACAGTTTAATCTTTCCTACTAGCAGACCTATCAGCAGATCATGACAAGTACTGAACAGCAGTTCGTCGACATCGCAGAACTCAAGTCGAAGTCGATCACAGAACTCAATGAGATGGCCGAAGACCTCAGCATCGCCAACTTCTCGGGATTGCGGAAACAGGATCTGATCTTCCGAATCGAGCAGAACTTGCTTGATTCAGCGGTCGTACTACGCGGGGAGGGTGTGCTCGAAATCCTGCCGGAGGGATACGGATTTCTGCGCAGCCAGGACTGGAACTACTTGTATGGGCCCGACGATATCTACGTCTCACCATCACAGATCAAGCGATTCGACCTGCGAACCGGGGACACGATTCTGGGTCAGGTTCGGCCACCCAAAGAGGGCGAACGCTATCTGGCTCTCCTCAAGGTCGAGTCGGTAAACGAGGACGACCCCGAGAAGGCCAAACACCGGAT
The DNA here is from genome assembly GCA_036679495.1 of Gemmatimonadota bacterium. GTDB lineage: Bacteria > Gemmatimonadota > Gemmatimonadetes > Palauibacterales > Palauibacteraceae > JAZDDE01. Next base: position 12,945 of record JAZDDE010000462.1, read on the forward strand.
CGCGTTCGATAATTTGCGGCCGCGTTATCCCGAAGAGCGGTTCACTCTCGAACCGAAGTCGGGCGATATTTCGATGCGCGTGTTGGATCTGATCGCCCCGGTCGGCAAGGGCCAGCGGATGCTGATCGTCTCGCCCCCCAAAGCGGGTAAGACGATTATTCTACAAAAGATAGCCAACGCAATTCTCGAAAACACTCCGGATGTGAAACTCATCGTCCTGCTGATCGATGAGCGGCCGGAGGAAGTTACGGACATGGAAGAGAACGTTGGGGCGGAGATCATTTCCTCCACCTTCGACGAGCCCGCCGACCGCCACACTCAGGTCGCCGAGATGGTGCTCGAGAAAGCCAAGCGGCTTGTGGAGTACAAGCAGGACGTGGTCATTCTGCTCGACTCAATCACTCGTCTGGCCCGGGCGTACAACACCACGGTTCCCCACTCGGGTAAGATTCTGTCGGGTGGAGTGGATGCGAACGCTCTTCACAAGCCTAAGCGGTTCTTCGGCGCGGCCCGCAATATCGAGGAAGGCGGCAGCCTGACAATCATCGCTACCGCGCTTATCGAGACGGGAAGCCGAATGGACGAAGTGATCTTCGAGGAGTTCAAGGGCACGGGTAACAGCGAGGTGCTTCTCGACCGACAGATCGCGGACAAGCGGATCTATCCAGCCATCGATGTGAATCGGTCCAGCACGCGCCGCGAGGAGCTCTTGCTCGACGAGATAGAACTGAACCGAATGTACTTGCTGCGCAATTTCCTCTCGGACATGCCGCCGGCCGAAGCCGCTCAGTTCCTGATCGACCGCCTCAACAGGGCCGAAACGAACGAGGAATTCCTGGAATCGATGAAGGCAGGCGGCTGAGGCTGACTTTGTCCGACTCCGAACTCAGCGTCCGGGCCTCCCGGCTGACGGAAGAGGCTTTGACATCCGCAGGAATGGCCGACCCCCGGCCGCTATACCGAGCACTGCTGCGGACTCTCAAGACCACGGACAGTGAGGGCTTTACAGAGGCCAGCGAGCGCTTTCAATCAGCGGTTCTTCCTGCCATCGCCGGTGACGGAGCCGACCCCGTGTCTGAGTGGCTCGCATACGGGCGATGGCTAGCGGCTCGCAGCCGTGGCGGCAGATTCGTCTCGGTGGATGGGACGGGCCGAGCCGCGGACTCGCCCGACACTCACGCGCCTGCCGACGTGCTCCTTCACATTCCCGACCAGGCGAAGCAGCCTGTCTATCTCCTGGCTTCGCCGTCCCGACCCAGTCCGGCGCAGCAGGCCACCCTCGAACTTCTGGTACGTCCTATAGCCGCCCCTTCCTAGCGTCTTGTGCGGGTCGGAGCGAGGTCCGAGGTTGGCGATAAAGCCGCGTGATCCCGCCGAAGGAGGACAGCACTACCGTGACGACGCCGTCTCGCTCCAGCGAACGAATCATCCCCCGTCTTATCGAGGACGAGCTGCGCGATTCGTTCATCGACTACTCCATGAGCGTGATCGTTCAGCGCGCGCTACCCGATGC
>JAZDDE010000463.1:0-3557 GCA_036679495.1 Gemmatimonadota bacterium
AGCCAACCAGCGGCTCGCCGGTCAGCAGGGAGCTGGCGGCATGGACCCCCGGCCAGTCGCTACAGCGAGCTACGAGGTTTTCCTTGACTCCATGGGACAGAGTCGACAACTGCACCGGGTTTAGCGACGGATTCGTCGGGATCCGGTCCGCGTTTCCGGGTGCTCCACCCCTTCCACCCTCTTCACGGACGCGAGTTCCGGCTGGTTGAGCGCCGGATCCGGGGGACCGGTGGCGATCGCGTCTACTTCTACGCCGATCACGACCGGCTGGAGAGCATGCCGGTTGGCTGGACCGACCTGGCGGCGGAAGAGCCCTTCCTGGCGGTCTCGGCCGGGCGGGCGTATTTCCGGGTCGAGGATCTCTTGCGCCTGAGTTCCCTGATCGAGAGCTGGACGAATCCGGCGCCTGCCGAAGCGCCTCAGAAGAAAGAGGGTGTTCAGTGAATTACGCCGGGTATGTAAAGAAAACTATGCCGGCTTTCGCAGATGCGCCCAGGCCAGCTCGTCAGATGGGATCATATTTCGTAGTATATTTCTCGGGCATTGGAATGAACACACGAAGGAAAGTCTTGACATGGCTTTTTATTTACGGCATAATTCTATTTACACACCGCTCGGAGCTGAAGACCGATGACGAAAAAGAGCAACGACAAGAGCGAAAGCCTGCGCCAACGCGGCTGTCTGAACCCAAATCCTGGCAGGGTTACGGAGGAACTGTTCGATGGCAGCGAGTTCTTCGACTCTCAGGATCTGGTCCAAGTCAAGTACGAGATGCTCAGACGAGTCCGGGTCGAACGGGGGACGGTGAGCCGGGCCGCCGCCGACTTCGGCTTCTCACGCCCTTGCTTCTACGAAGCCCGGCACCAGTTCGACCAGCACGGCCTGGTGGGCCTAGTGCCCAAGAAACGGGGCCCCCGAGCAGGCCACAAGCTCACGCCCGAGATTGTCGACGCGCTGGAGCTGGCTCGGAGCGAGGCTCCGTCGCTGGGCAACGAGGACCTTGTCCTGCTAGTCCAGACCCGCTTCGGGAAGAAGGTCCACCCGCGCACCCTCGAGCGCGCTTTGGCCCGCAGAAAAAAAAACGCCTGAGGAGCCAGCGAGCGAGATGCTCGACTCCGAGATCCTGGTTGAGCGCTACGAGCACCTGCGCCAAGAGGTCCTGTCGACCGGGATCGGTTCACGGCTCGGCATCAGCGTATTGCTGCGCCAGGGCTTGGTGGCAGGGCTTGGTGGGCTGGATACGAGTGCAGGCGTTGCTCACCCCCACCGTCACGCCTGCGCCTGCCCGTTCTCTCCAGGCGCCGCTCCTTCTGCCCCAGGGCCTGGCAGGTGAGCTGACGCGAATCCTCACGCAACTGATTGTGACCCGAAAGGAGCTTCATTCATGTCCGACCCTCACCTCATGGTGACCGCATGTCATCTGACCCGCAGTGCCTATCTCTACATCCGGCAGTCGACGCTGCACCAAGTCACCGACCATACCGAGAGCGCACGCCGACAGTATGCTCTCAGCGAACGGGCGCGCGCTCTCGGCTGGGGCGAAGAGCAGATCATTGTGGTCGATTCCGACCAGGGACAATCCGGAGCCACGGCCGATCGAGTTGGCTTCCAGAAGCTGGTCACCGAGGTGGGCTTGGGACATGCCGGGTTGGTGATGGGCCTGGAGGTCTCGCGGCTGGCCCGCAACTCGGCGGACTGGCACCGGTTGCTCGAGATCTGTGCTCTGAGTGACACGCTGATCCTCGATGAAGATGGGATCTACAACCCAGCCCACTTCAACGATCGGCTGTTGTTGGGTTTGAAAGGAACGATGTCCGAGGCGGAGTTGCATGTCATGCGGGCACGTCTTCAGGGCGGCCTTTTGAGCAAGGCCAAGCGCGGGGAGTTGAACATCCCCCTGCCCATCGGCTTCGTCTATGACGAGCAGTCGCGGGTGGGCCTAGATCCCGATGCCCAGGTGCAGGAGGCCATCCGGACACTCTTCGCCACCTTCCCCCGCGTCGGCTCGGCCTTGGGCACCGCCAAGGCTTTTCGCAAAGAGATGATTCTGTTTCCCCATCGAACGCCGGTTCGGGGACGGCGGCACAAGACCCCGGTGGTGTGGAAAGATCTCACGGTTGACACCGTTCTACGCCTGCTGCACAACCCCCGCTACGCAGGCATTTACTGTTACGGCAGGACCCGCCAGTACAGAACTCCGCAGGGGCGCTACGTGTGCCGGAAACGGCCCGCGCAGGAGTGGTGCGCCTGGATCCCCGACGCCCACGAGGGTTACATCTCCCAGCAGCAGCATGAGGAGAATCTGCGGCGTCTGGCGGAGAATGCCCAGGCGATTGGAGCCGACCGGCGCCGACCGCCCAGAGAGGGACCGGCGCTTCTGCAGGGGCTCGTCGTGTGCGGCAAGTGCGGCCGCAAGATGGGGGTTCATTACCACTGGCGCCTGGAAGAACTGGTCCCAGGCTATGTGTGCACTCGAAAAGAGGAGCCGAGCTGCCAGGTCGTCCACGGAAAGACGGTTGATGAAGCGATCGGTAAGCTTCTCGTCGAGCTCATGAGCCCGATGACCATCGAGGTCTCGCTGAGCGTCCAGCAAGAACTCGCACAGCGTTTCGAACAGGTCGAGAGGCTACGTCGAAAACAAGTGCAACGAGCGCGCTATGAAGCGGACCTGGCTCGTCAGCGCTTCCTCCAAGTCGATCCCAATAATCGACTGGTGGCAGCCAATCTGGAGGTGGAATGGAACGAGAAGCTCAAGCTCCTCACCGCCGCCGAGGAAGAGTTTGAGCGCCGCCTCGCCGAGGATCGCAAGCCCTTCGATGCCGAGCACCAGGAGAAGATCCGATCTTTGGTCAGCGACTTCTCCCAGCTCTGGAAGGATCCACTGACCCCCGCTCGAGAACGCAAACGGATGGTACGGTTGCTCATCGAAGACGTCACCCTGCAACGCCAGGATCGCAAGATCACGGCACAGATCCGTTTCAAAGGTGGAGCTACCAGAGCGCTGAGCTTGAAGGCTCCCTTACCCTCGACGCTGCTCTACAAAACGGATCCGAAGGTCGTCCGGGAGATCGACCGGCTTCTCGATCACCATACCGAGAAGGAAGTCGCTGAATTGCTCAACGAGAGGGGGCTGACGCCAACAAGAAGCCTCAGCTTCACCGCTACCAAGATCGGCCATCTCCGCAAAGCCAACGCCATCAAGAGCAGGTACCAACGCCTTCGAGATCGGGGATACCTCTCGGCAAAGGAACTGGCCAAAAAGCTGCACGTTGCATGGATGACCATCAGGCGATGGGAGCGCAAAGGTCTTCTGCATTCACTGCACTACGGCGACCAACTTCGCCTATATCAAGACCCGACGAACGGCACAGACGCCACACCTGAAGAGGTCCGAAATCGTTTTCGGAGCGCCTTTCTTGAAAGCCAGAGTCAACCAAGCATGAACGAGGTGCAGTATGAAGCATAGCCCTGACTGAGCAGGTAGCGCAGCCGGGCAATTTGTGCGGCTTCTTCGCCACTGACCTCGATGGCTCGGTAACGGCGACTCCAGAACCTCT
>JAZDDE010000464.1:0-5295 GCA_036679495.1 Gemmatimonadota bacterium
GCAGAGTCAGGTGGTTGAGCTACGCTACTTCGGCGGGCTGACGGTCGAAGAGACCGCGGAGGCGCTCGGCGTCTCCGCGAGGACCGTCAAGCGGAGCTTCGCCGTCGCGCGGGCGTGGCTGCACGACAAGCTCACGCGAGAATCGCCATGAAACCCGAGGCCTGGCGACGCATCTCCGAGATCGCCGCCTCGGCGATGGAGCTCGAAGCGGTTGTTCGAGACGACTATTTGGATGAAGCATGTGCCGGGGACGCCTCTGTTCGAAAAGAGGTGGAACGGCTGCTCGATGCCGAGGCCCGCGCAGGGAGCTTTCTGGAGTGTCGTCTGCCACGATATAGGGACCACTGACAGGTCGGTTTGCCAGAAACTAGGGACCAGGTGGTTTGCCAAAAACTAGGGACCACCCCCCTGCGGTGTCGTGGTACGTGCACTTTCTTGTCCGAGCACAGGGAGGTGCATGGTGGCGTATCGGGAGCTGAGCGTGGTGGAGATCCGCGAGGTCTTGCGGCTGTGGTTACTGGGCGAGGGATATCGGCGGATAGGGCGACGGGGACTCGCTGACCGGAAGACAGTTCGTCGATACGTCGAGACGGCTGAGTCGCTCGGACTCGATCGTGATGGAGGGCCGGATCAGCTCGCCGATGAGTTCATCGGCGCGGTGATCTCGGTGATGCAGGGGGGACGGCCGCCCGGAGCGCGAGGTGAGGCCTGGGGGCTATGTGAGCACCACCATCACTCGATTCAGAGCTGGCTGGACAAGGGCCTGCAGCTGACGAAAGTCCATCAGCTGTTGGCGCGCAAGGTGGGGCCTCGAGTACCGTATCGGACCCTACACCGCTACGTTCGGCAAGAGCTCGGATTCGGCCGCCGGAACAAGACGATTCGTCTCGACGACTGTGAGCCGGGTGCTGAGCTCCAGGTCGACTTTGGGAGGATGGGGTATCTCCGCGATCCGGAGAGCGGTCGCAGGCGCCTCGTCTGGGGCCTCCTCTTCACCGCGGTGTACAGCCGCCATCAGTTTGTCTGGTTGACCCATCGACAGACGCTGGAAGCAGTTATCGAGGGGTGTGAGCGGGCATGGTCGTACTTCGGCGGGGTCTTCCCGGTCCTGATCCCAGACAATATGAAGGCGATCGTCGCCAAGGCCGATCCGCTGGCCCCGAAGTTCACCGAGGGAATCCTGGACTACTCACAGGCTCGAGGTTTCACGCTCGATCCGACTCGGGTGAAGGACCCAACGGGAAAGGCACGCGTGGAGCGGGCCGTTCCCTACGTTCGCGAATCGTTCTTCAAGGGCGAGGACTTCCGCGATCTCGAAGAGGCCCAGGAGCGAGCTGAGCACTGGTGCCGCCAGCAAGCCGGTCAGCGGATCCACGGTACGACCCAGCGCCGGCCGCTGGAGGTCTTCGAGGCAGAGGCCCAAGCCAAGCTCCTGCCCGCTCCCGACGAGCCCTATGACGTCCCAATCTACGACGACGTCAAGGTGCATCGGGATCAGCACATCGTGATTGCCAGAGCGCTCTACTCGATGCCCGAGGACTACATCGGTAAGCACGTGCACGTGCGCGCCGACCGCTCGCTCGTCCGCATCTACTACCGGCGCCAGCTGATCAAGACGCATCCCCGCCAACCACGCGGCGGGCGCAGCACCCACGACAAGGACTTCTCGGAGGAGAAGCTCATATACGCTCGACGGGACAGCGAGAGCCTGAAGAGCAAGGCGGAGCAAGCCGGGCCGTCGGTGGGCCAGTACGCCCAAAGACTCCTCGATACGCCAGCGCCATGGCGTCGCATGCGAGCGCTCTACCGGCTGCTGGGCCTCGTCCGCCGTTACGGTCGAGGGCCGGTCGACAAGGCCTGCCAACGGGCGCTCGAGCTGGACGTGGTCGACGTGACGCGGATCGACCGAATGGTCAGCCAAGGCCTTGAGGGCACGACGGCGGCAGCGCCCCGGCGAGGCTCCGCGGACAACGTCATCGAGCTACGCTTCGCCAGACCCTCATCGCACTTCGCCCTGACCGACAAGGAGAAATGACTGTGACTCACCCTCAGGAGATCGCTTCGGACCTCAAGCAAGTGCTTCGGCGGCTGAAGCTCTCGCCCATGCTCGAGACACTGCCAGAACGGCTCGAGCTGGCCCGTCAACACAAGACGCCCTACCAGGACTTTCTGCTGGTGGTCCTCAGTGACGAGGCGGAGCGACGCGATGGCAACGCCGTGCGCAACCGCGCCGCCAAAGCCAAGCTCGAACCGGACATGCGGCTGCAGAACTGGGACGAGACGGCAGAGGTGTCCTTCGACCGCCAGCTCTGGGCAGAGCTGTGCACGCTCCGCTTCGTGCGCAGCTGCCACAACGTGCTCATCCTCGGCCCGGTTGGAGTGGGCAAGACATTTCTCGCCAACACCTTGGGACACATCGCCTGCCGCCAGGGGCGGTCTACCTTGATGATGCGGGCCGAAAAGCTCTTCAAACTGCTCAAGGCCAGTCGTCTGGACAATAGTCACGAGCGCGAGCTCGGGCGCCTCATTGGCCTCGACCTGCTCGTCCTTGATGACTTCGGCCTCGATCAGATGGACGACAACGAGAGCCACGACTTCTACGAGCTCGTCGTCGAGCGGCACCGCCGCGGCTCTATCGTCGTGACTTCAAATCGCGAGCCACAGGAATGGCTGTCCCTGATGGCTGACCCTATTCGAGCCCAAAGCGCCATTGACCGCCTTCAGAACGCTGCCTACGAACTCGTTGTTGAGGGCGAATCCTACCGCAAGCGGCAGAAACCCCGCTTCGGCACCACTTCGTAGACGCTGCCTCGCCTTGAGGCTCGCCGGGACTACCAGTCGGGGCGCTGCCCCAACCCGCCGGGGCTTCCCACCTGGACCCCAGCAACGGTCGGAGGGCTGTGGACGATGACGCAACTGCCGTCGACCGGGGACAGCTTGGGGACAGCGCTCACAAAAAACTACGCCTTCAGTTTCGCGACGGCGCTGACCCCAACCTGCCCACCGCCGACTTGGACAACCCTCGCTTCGCTCCGGGTTGACCACAGCTGCTTGGATAACTCCTGCGGAGTTAACCACACCGCCCACAGCCCCGAAGTTAGGGCGTGAGAATCGAAAGAAGGTACGCCTCTGAGAGAAAACTCAGATCGCCCAAGGTGGTCCCATGTTTTTGGAAAACAGGTGGTCCCATGTTCGTGGCAATTGACAGATCCACCATGTCAGCTGCACTGAGACGTGCCAGACTGAACGGCCTTCATGTCGAGACGTGTATCGACGTGGGAGCCGGCTCTGGCACCGAGGCGATTCAAAACGAGTTTTCCCAGAGCTGCCACGTACTGATCGAGCCGTTGCGCGAGTTTGAAACGTCGTTGAACCAACTCGCTGCAGGGCTCGAGCGTGTCGAGATTGTCATGACGGCGGTGGGTCGCACGAATGGCGAGATCGAGCTACACGTGCACGACGATCTCTATGGCTCATCGCTCTACCAGGAACGCGAAGAGGCGGTCAACGGCGTGGTCCGAAATGTTCCTTGTGTGACACTCGACTCGCTGATAGCCGACAACCCCAGCCTCCGCCCACCCTATCTGCTGAAAATCGACGTTCAGGGCGCCGAGTTGGACGTGCTCGAAGGCGCTCCCGCCATCCTCGCCGATACGTCCATTGTCATCACCGAGGCGGTCTTCTTCGACTACTTCGTAGGAGGACCGACCTTCGAGACGATCTTCCAGCATTTGAGCGGGCTCGGTTTCGTCGTCTACGATGTCCTAGCACCGCTGTATCGTCCCATCGATGGGGCGCTCTCTCAAATCGACGTCGTGTTTGTGCCGCGTGACAGTAGCCTGCGGCGGGTTCACCGTTTTGCAACGCAGGAGCAACGGAAGCGAGTGACCGAGCGTCTGCGCGCCTCCGGGCCGCGCAGGGGCTCATAGCCGCTTGTGAGCCAATTCGAGCAAGCCGTCTACAAAGCTCTCCACCGAGTGCTCCCGGCGCCAGCCTGGAGCCACCGCTGCCGTTTGCACCCCCAGCTCAGCGCGGCGCGAGATGGCCCCGCAAAGATGTTTCAGAATCCCGTCGGAGCTCTCATCGCGGTAGCCCGGATAGAGGCCCATCCGGTCAAGCTCCCGCCCCATCCAGGTCGCTGCTGGCGCGATGACGATCTTCGAGAGGCCGATGGCCTCGACGAAAATCCCCGAGGTTCGATCGCGGTATGCTGCGGAATCGTAGGGCAGCATAACGATATCGGCTCGACCCAGCGCCGCCGCGTATTCGCTGCGGTCGAGTGGGCGATCGTAGGTCACAACGCGCGGGTCGCTGCGCAGCCGGGTCGCGGTCGCGGCGAACGAGGCCGTCGCGAAATCTGGGTCTGGAGTAAGCTGGACCACAAACCGGCAGGTCGACCCAAGCGCCGAATGAAGTCGCACTAGGTGGTGGAAGCCCTTTTCTTGTCGAGCCGGACCGAGGAAGGCGATGACGGGCTCGGCTGATACTGACGGCTCGACCAGCAGCCGACTCCAGTCCACCATTGAGGGGAGGACGGCTGCGCTCACCCCGAGGTACTTGAAAATCGGCTCGGCCAGGGCGCCGGTCTGGGCCGAGATCACCAGGCCGGCACCATTCGAGCGGGCCAGCAATCTACGCGTCAGGCTCAGGTAGCCGCGTAGGACGAGGCTTTCCTCGATCTTCTCTGGGGCGCGCGCGGCGCGAAACATGTGGAAGATGCAGCGCGGCCCGTCATCGACGAGTGCCAGAGCGGCCGCAGCCCCAACGATATAGTCGAGCTCGCCACTGGCGGTGAAGACCACCGAGCTCGCGGGCAGTCGCAAGAGCTCGCTCCTCAGGCTCCGCCCGAACTCCACGGTATGAGCCAGCCATTTGGCCGCGCGAGCTCGCAGCTTATTGACTTCGGTTGCGCGGAACCGCCGGACGACCTCTATTCCAGCGGCCTGTAGCTCGCGGACATACGGCAGCGGCAACTCGCGCCCCAGCAGGACCCGATACCGGTGCCCCCGCCGAACCGCTTCGGTGCCGATATCGTAGCTATAGTCGAAGCAGTGGCCGGCTCGCTTGACCAGGGTCGGCTCGATCTGGACGAATTGGAGCGGGCCGCCTGGCATCAATCGCCGCTCTCATCGCTATGGAGATGCGTTCCGAATCGCTCGGAGCCCACGCTCTGACCCGTCATCCGACCCGCCCGGCTCAGGACTCGATAGACCTGGCCGACGGTGCCCAGACTAAACATCACACCGAAGACTGGCGCGCCGAGGTGGGCCACACCGGCGACAGCCAGGCCGGCCT
>JAZDDE010000465.1:0-6881 GCA_036679495.1 Gemmatimonadota bacterium
TGCGGCGGCCTGGCCGCTGCTCGGTCTGAGCGTGCTGCTCTTGATTCCTCTGGTTTTGCCCGGAACGGAGGCGATCGCGCCTCGGATCAATGGTGCGCGGCGCTGGCTTCGCCTAGGGATGACGATTCAGCCCTCGGAACTGGCGAAGATCGCCATGGTGATCTGGACCGCATCACTGGCAGTCAAGAAACAGGACCGACTCCAGAACTTCAGGAAGGGTCTCCTTCCATTCCTTCTTGTCATCGGCCTGGTCTGCCTCCTGATCCTGATGGAACCGCATTTTTCTGCCGTGATGATGATCGCGACGGTGACGGGAGTGATCTTGTTCAGCGCCGGGGGGCGGCTCGGACACTTCATTCTTTTGGGGTCGCTGGGGCTACCGATCGTCCTGGGGCAGGTGCTGGGGGCGAGCTACCGGTGGAATCGCGTGATGGCGTTTCTGAACCCGGAGGTCACGGCTTCGACCGGGGGATACCAGCTGCGCCAGTCCTTGATTGCGGTGGGCTCAGGTGGATGGTTCGGTGTCGGCTATGGGCAAAGCAGCCAGAAGATGGCGTACCTGCCCGAGCCACAGAACGACTTCATCTTCTCCATCATAGCTGAGGAATGGGGATTCATCGGGGCGGGCCTCCTGATAGTGCTCTACCTCGGCTGGGCTCTGCTTGCACTCCGCGTGGCTGACTCGGCTCCGGATCTGTTCGGGCGGTTGCTCGCCACCGGATTCGGCGCTCTGGTCTTCGTCGCCGCCTTCGCCCACATCGGGGTCACCCTCGGCCTTCTCCCCACGACCGGCGTCAATCTGCCGTTCATGAGTGCTGGCGGCACCAATCTGGTCATGATGTTGGGAGCGACCGGCGTTCTGCTGAACATTTCACGGAGCCGGCGGAAGAGGAGGCGCGCGTGACCGGCGCCCGGGTTCTTCTGGCTGGGGGTGGAACTGGCGGACATCTGTATCCGGCACTCAACCTCGCCGCTGCCCTACAGCGTGCTATTCCGGCTGTCTGCATCCGGCTCGTCGGGGCCGAGCGCGGCATCGAGTCTTCCGTGCTCCCTGGCGCAGGATATCCGTACGATTTGCTGCCTATGGAACCGCTGTACCGCAGCGGAATCTGGCGCAACTGGCGGCTGTTTCGTTCCGTGCCTGGCGTGGCCAGCGGGCTGACCCGAATCCTACGCTCATTCGACCCGCAGCTCGTCGTCGGCACGGGTGGCTATGCCTCGGCTCCGGCCGTGGGTGCGGCTCTGGCTACGCGCAGACATACGGCCCTCCAGGAGCAAAACGCGGAGCCTGGACTGGTGACGCGGGCTCTGGCGTCCAGAGTGGATCAGGTTCACCTGGGCTACCCGGAAGCGGAAAAGCGACTCCGGGTGGGCCACAGGACGCGAGTGTTTGCGTACGGCAATCCAGTCGCCGCTACAGACAGCCGGGTTCGATCGCCGTTCCCCTGGCCAACCGGCCGGGTCGTCGCGGTTATCGGCGGGAGCCAGGGCGCCCGCGGTATCAACGAGGCGCTGCTTCGAGATCTCCGCACCGCGGAGGCCGCCTGGCCCGACGACGTTCGAATCGTGTGGGTCACGGGCACGGCGGATCACGAGCGAGTCCTCGACGGGGTGGCCAACCTTCAGCAGTCCGACCAGATCCAGGTCGTCCCATTCATCACGGATCTTGGGTCGCAGCTGGGGTCGGTGACGCTCGCGGTGGGCCGGGCCGGCGCCATGTTCGTTTCTGAGCTGGCTGCGGTCGGCGTTCCGGCCCTTCTGGTTCCCCTGCCGACGGCGGCGGCGGACCATCAGACCCGGAACGCAGAAGCACTGCACGAGGCGGGTGCCGCCGAGTGGCTGGCCGAAGCGGATCTGGCCCCGGGAGTTCTGTGGGACGCCGCCCGGCGGCTCCTGGGTGACGCGTCGCGCCTGGACGCCATGAGCAGAGCGATGCGGACCCGGGGTCAGCCAGACGCGGCCGACCTTATCGCTGGCGAACTGGCGACGCTACTGGCCGATGGGAGGCCGGATGACCGTGGCTGAGGTACGTCTGCCGGTGCGCTCGGATCTGCCCGCGGTCGGAAGCGCGATCCATATGATCGGCGTGGGCGGCGCCGGAATGCGTGGTCTCGCGCGTCTCCTTACGCACGAGGGCTACCGGGTTAGCGGGGCTGACAGGCACTCCGTCGCCGCCGCCGCCGACCTTATCGGCGTGCACCTGGTTAGCGAGGCCGACCTGGATTGTGTCGCCGGGGCGGCTCTGATCGTCAGGAGTGCTGCCGTTCCCGACGATCACCCGCAGATGCTGGCGGCCCGTGAGGCCGGTGTGCCCGTGCTCAAGCGGGCCCGTGCGCTCGGCGCCCTTACGAACGGGACCACGCTGGCGGCGGTGGCGGGCACCCACGGCAAGACTACGGTGACCGCCATGCTGTCCCTTCTCTGCGAGGCCGCCGGCCTCGAACCCAGCTCCCTGGTGGGTGGGCGCGTGGCGAACTGGGACGCCTACTCGAGGCCAGGTGTGGGCGACCTCTGGGTCGTCGAGGCCGACGAATACGACCGGTCGTTTCTGGAATTGGATTCCCATCTCGCCATCGTGACGTCCATCGAAGATGAGCATATGGAGCAGTACGAGACGTCCGACAGGCTGCGCTCTTCCTTCGGGGAGTTTGCCGCCCGGTCGGAGTCGCGTCTGGGCCTGCTGGCCTGTGCCGACGATGCCGGGTCCCGGTCCCTCGCAGCTACCAACTCGCGGAGCCGCCTGTACGGATTCAGCCCTGAGGCCGATGCGAGGGTCGAAGTTGTGGCCACGGCGGCGGGTCGGCAGGCTTGCCGACTACACACGGACGGTGGGCCGTTCGACTTCGATCTCGCGGCTCCGGGCAGGCATAACGCTCAGAACGCCGCGGTCGCTCTCGAAGCAGCGCGGCTACTGGGGGCCGATCTACGCGTAGCTAGGACGGCGTTAGCCGATTTCCGCGGTGTGGACAGGCGACTTGAGCGCCTGGTGGAGGCGGGCGGGATCGCTGTCGTAGACGACTACGCGCACCACCCGACAGAGGTGGCTGCTTCTCTGAGCGCCGCCGCGGGTGCTTGGCCGGAGCACGTTCTAATGACTGTCTTTCAACCGCACCTGTTCACGCGGACTCTCCGTCACGCCAGCGAGTTTGCCGGCGCATTGGCGGCGTCAAACCGCGCCTTCGTCCTGCCGATCTACCCGGCGCGTGAGGAGCCGATCCCGGGCGTTACGGAGCGCCTGATAACGGACGAGGCACCGGAGCATGTTCGAGCGGCGACGAAGGAGCAGGTCCAGGAAGACTTGTGGGACATCTGCCGGGCAGCCCTGAGCGCCGGATCTCCGGGCGTAACGGTCGTGTTCATGGGCGCTGGCGATGTCACTCACATTGCGCACGAGTTCGCCGATCAGGTGGGGCAGCATGCGGTGGGAGACTGATATGAGCCTGGCGCTACACACTCGCTACCGGATCGGCGGCCCGGCCGTGTCCTTCAGCCGGCCGGAGACCGAGGCCGAGCTTGTGGCCGCTCTCGCCGATAGGGCTGATCGTGGCCATTTCGTGCTCGGTTGGGGCGCGAACGTTCTCGTGTCAGATCGCGGAGTACAGCGTGCCGTCCTGATGCTGGCCGGACAGTTCGGCGCCGTCCAGCTGGAACCGGATGCCTTTGAAGTGGGCGCGGCTGCCGGCATCCCGGGCATGGTCGGAGACGCGCGGCGCCTGGGCCGAAGCGGCTTCGCGTTCCTCGAAGCTGTCCCCGGGACGATAGGCGGCGCACTTCGCATGAACGCGGGTTCAGCCACCGAGGGGATATGGGATCGGGTCCTCTGGGCTGAAGCCGTGACTCCCGGTGGGGAGCGCGTCCGCATCACTCCACAGGACGCGAAGCCGGTCTATCGGGGCACCGGCGTGCCGGCCGACTGGGTATTCGTCGCCGCTCGGCTCACGGCTCCGGCTGGCGACCCGAAGCGCGTACAGCAGGCGCACTTGGAGCGCCGTCGGTCAAAAGTTGAATCTCAGGTCTACGAGCTGCCTTCCTGCGGCTCAACGTGGAAAAATCCTGGTCCTCCGCACGGATCGGCGTGGGAGGTGCTTTCTCGGGTGGGAATGAGGGGCGTGAACTGCGGTGGGGCCAGGGTGAGTGCCAAACACGCCAACTTTATCGTGAATGAGGGAGAAGCGACCGCCGAAGACGTGATATGGCTGATGCGCGAGAGCCGCCGCCGGGTTCATGAACAACTCGGGATCTGGCTGGCTCCGGAGATCCAGCTCTGGGGGTTTGAAGAAGAAGAGCTGAAATCACTAGGGGCCGCAGCGTGAGCAAGGTCAATCGACGTCGGCTCGCCGTCATTGCAGTGGCGGCACTTCTGGGGGCAACACTGCCGGACTGGGCGCCGGCGATGCTGTCTCATCTGCCCCTGTTCGCGGTAGCTGAAGTGGACGTCGAAGGCACTCTGTTCACGAGCCCCGAGGAAATCAGGGAATTGGCTGCGCTCGGATCTGAATCGTCGATCTGGGACGATCCGTCGGCTTGGGAGCAGCGCGTCGAAGCTCACCCCCTGGTCGTGGCCGCCAGCGCCCGCAAGAGCGGGCTGCACCGAGTCACCCTTCGAATTGACGAGGTGGTGCCCGTGGCTGTGGCAGCCACCCCGAAACTCGTGCCGATTGACGGTGAAGGGCAGACCCTACCCATCGATCCGGCCGTGCACATGCTCGACCTGCCGATTGTGCCCAGGCCGGGATCTGATCGACGCGTCGTGAGTGTTCTGGCACAGCTGCTTGAGGTGCGTCCGGCCGTATTCGGCACGATCTCGGAGGCAAGAATGACCTCCACCGGGGACGGTGTCGAACTCATCCTCCTGGAGGCCAGTCCAGCGAACCTAATGGTCCTCCCTTTGTCCGAACCGCTGCTGGGCCTGCGCCGAATTGAGGCGGCACTCAGCAGTCGGCCGAATTCGGATCCGGTACTCGCGGTAGACGCGCGATTCTCTGGACAGGTTGTAGTCCGTCCGGCTAAGCGAAAGAAGGAGGGAGCTTGATCGGGGGAGACAACTTCGTGGCAGCTGTGGACGTCGGGGCGACGAAGACGGCGGCGGTATTGCTGGGCTTGCCGAACGTGTGGGACGGAGGAGGCGAACTACCGGAAGTGCTCGGCTCTGGCCTCGTTCCCACAGAGGGTGTTCGGAACCAGGCCGTCACGAATATCGAGGCTGCTACGGCCTCCATACGGCAGGCGGTACGCGAGGCCGAGGAAATGGCAGGTCTCGAGGTCCGAAGTGTGTATGCGAGCCTCTCGGGCACCCATGTGGACGTGGGTGGCTCAAGCGGCGTCGTTGCCGTCTCGGATCCGGAGGTTTCTGAGGAAGACGTGGACCGCGTCCATGACGTGGCGCGCGCAATCGCTCTTCCGCCGGACAAGGAGTTGGTTCACGCTATTCCGTGCGACTACAGCGTCGACGGCCGATCCGGGATCCAGGACCCTGTCGGCATGTCTGCCACCCGACTGGAAACTCAGGTGTGCATGATTACCGCCGGGACAGCGGTGTGCCAGAACCTGAGGAAAGCGGTCGATCGGGCCGGACTCGTCACAGACGGCCTCGTCCTCGGGTCGCTGGCTACGGCGGAGGCCGTACTTCCCGAGCAGGAGCGTCAGTCGGGTGTGGCTCTCATCCAGATCGGCGGAGGTGCTACTGAAGTCATTGTCCTGAAGGACGAACGGCTACGCTTATTGGCCTCGTACCCGTGGGGTGCCGGCGCGGTATCGAACGACATCGTGAAGGGCCTCGGTGTGTCGGCCGCGACGGCTGAAGCCCTCAAGCGCCGCCACGGTGTGGCCCGCACCGCCAACGTGGATGCTAGCGAGACCCTGCAAATTCCTGGGCCTACCCCGGACAGAATCCGGGAAGTCTCCCGCGAACTTCTGGCGCACATCATCGAGCAACGCCTGGACGAAATTCTGGGCCTGGTCTACGAAGAACTGGCCGAGCGGTCGTTGATCGATGACCTGCCGGCAGGAGCTGTTCTGACCGGCGGGGGAGCCATGCTGGATGGAACGCTCGAACTCGCTCAGGACGTGTTCAACATGCCTGTGCGGCTCGGTGTTCCGGGCTTGGGCCTGACCGGACCTGTCGAAGCGGTCCGGAGCCCTCGCTACGCAACTGCCGTCGGCCTGGCACTGTATGGCCAGCGCTCCGAAATGGGGAAGGGACCTGGAATGGCGGGACGCACCCTGGCCCGAGTAACGGATTGGCTGCGCGATTTCTTTTGAACCGAATACACCTTTATCGACCGCGACACCTCAACGGGGGAGCCCGAACATGATCTTCGAATTCGATGACAGCATTGCCCGAAACGCACGGATGAAAGTGGTGGGAGTGGGAGGAGCGGGCGGCAACGCCGTGAACCGCATGATTGACGAAGACCTGGATGGCGTCGAGTTCGTCGCAATCAACACAGACGCCCAGGCGCTGAAGCGGTGCAATGCCCATCTGAAGCTTCAGATCGGCAAGAAGCTGACCCGGGGTCTGGGCGCAGGGGCCCGGCCGGAAGTCGGCCGCCAGGCAATGGCGGAGAGCGTCGACGAGGTAAGAAAGGCGCTTGACGGTGCTGATCTAATTTTTGTCACCGCAGGCATGGGCGGCGGGACAGGCACGGGCGCCGCGCCGATGGTCGGTGAGATCGCTACGGAACTCGGGGCATTGTGCATCGCGATCATCACGCGGCCGTTCCACTTCGAGGGCAAAAAGCGCATGCGGCACGCCGAAATCGGTCTTAGGGAGCTGCGGGCTGGAGTGGATACGATGATCGTCGTGCCCAACGAACGCTTGCTGTCGGTTGTTGGAAAGGGGACGACATTCAGGGATGCACTCAAGAAGGCGGACGAGGTGC
>JAZDDE010000466.1:0-4838 GCA_036679495.1 Gemmatimonadota bacterium
CCGAGAGATCACCGTACGCGACTGAGTCGGTCGATCCCGAAGTGTTGGCTACGGTCGGCGGCGTCTCCCTCACGCGGGACGAAGTGGAAGCGACGAATCCCGAGCAATTTTCTCGGCTCCGGCAGCAATTGTTCGCCCTTACCGAGCAGAGCCTCGAGCAGACAATCCAGATCAAGCTGTTCGAGCTGGAGGCCGAGTCCAGGGGCGTTACCGTGGACGAGCTTCTGTTCGATGAAGTGGAGAGTAAGGTGCCGCAGCCGACCGCGACCGAGATCGACGCGTTCTACGAAGACCGCAAGGACGAGATTCCCGCTACAGTTTCAAGGGAGACGATAGCCCCACAGATCGCCGAGTTCTTGAGACAGCAGGCACGAACGGGTCCGTTCCGTACGTTCATGGCGGAACTCAGGGCCAAGTATGAGGTCAGCAAGTTGCTGGAGCCGCCTCGGCTAGAAGTGGCCACAGAGGGTTTTCCGTCCAAGGGTCCATCCGATGCTCCGGTTACCATCGTGGAGTTCGGTGACTTTGAGTGCCCGTTCTGTTACCGGGTTCTAGAGAGCCTGGGTCAGGTTCAGGAGACGTATGGAGACAAGGTGCGGCTGGTGTACAGGCAGTTTCCTCTCAACAGTATTCACCCCCACGCCCAGAAGGCCGCGGAGGCATCCCTTTGTGCTGCGGAGCAGGACAAGTTCTGGGAACTGCACGACGCGATGTTCCTGGATCAGACGCTGCTAAGGGTGCGAGATCTCAAGGCCACGGCGGTTCGTCTCGGGATGGACGGCGAGCGCTTCAACGCCTGTATGGATAGCGGCAAGTACGTCTCCGAAATCGCCGCCGATGTGGAGGCGGGGATGCGACTGGGCATCAACGGTACGCCGGCTCTGTATATTAACGGGCGGTTCCTGTCCGGCGCCCAGCCGTTTTCGGTCATGGCTGCGATTATCGATGATGAGCTCGATAGACTAGGTCGGGGGTAGGCGGGTTCGATCTCGCTATCAGCTTCCTCGCACCTTGAGGTTACGTGATGCGGAAAGAAACTATTGTCCTAGCGGCTCTTCTTCTTAGCGCTCCATCCGCTTTCGCCGCACAGAACGGTGGAGTTCAAACCGAGATCACCGGATTCGAAGGTCTCGCCTGGGCTACGCCGGCTGCTACCGTCATCGCATCCTTTGGTGAGCCCGGGCAGGAGGAGCAGCAGGACAGCCTGACACTCCTGGCCTACCAGAGCGAACGCTATGGATACGAAGCTGTACTGTTGTTTGCCGTCCATGAGAGCCACGGTCTGGTTATGGGGAAGTACCTCATACCGATCAATGAGAAGAACGACTGCGAGGACCAGTTCCGTGAAGTTCGCCGCCAGGTGAATATTACGTATCCCCTGATTCGTCCCACCGAAAGGCGATACAACAACGCACCAGAGGATCTGTGCGAGGCCCAGGCTGCGGGCGATGCCGGCTGGCTCGTCCAGTGGACTGACGAGAAGAATCTCTCCACCATTGTCGCCGTGTTGAGCGCCGGAAAACCGAATCTGCAGGTCGCCTACGAGTCGGCGACATTCAAGGTGTGGGCGGCGGGCCGGGAAGATCAGGCCAGGGAGCTTCGGGACCTAGTGCCCGCGGATACAACCACACCTACGCCAGCCGAATCTGACTCGCCAGCGGTTGACGCAGAGGCCGAAGGCGAAGACTCTGACTCCGAGATGAAAGACTAGACGAGCCCCGCGTTCGGTTCGGGCCATTCAATACAAGAGAGGCTTAGACATGCGTTTGACTGCATTGGCGGCTGGAGCCGCCGTTTTGCTCACAGGCTGCGGCGGGGGTTCCGCCTCCATCCCGATCTACACGATTACTCCGACGAGCGCCCCGCTTCGGTACGAGCTCACAACGGACGGCAATACGGTCGTGGAGACCCCCGGCGGCACGCAGGAAACGCCGAGTCGTGCGGAGCTGATTCTGGCGGTTCAGTACGGCGCTTCCACCGAGGCGGGCACCGCAGTGACCATCACCTTCGAGAGCGTCAGCGTGAGCCAGACGGCGCTCGGAAATACGACTGACATTGATGCTTCGGAGTTGATCGGGAAGTCCGCTTCAGCCCTGATTGCGGACGATGGCAGTATTGAAGTGACGGAAATGCCCGAGGTGAGCGGTCCGCTGGGGCAGGTGGCGAACCCGAATCAGATCATTTCCAGCATTCTTCCTCCGCTTCCGCCAGGCGGTGACGTCACCCTGGAGAGTTGGCCGGACGTCGACGAGAACGTGGTTGAAGGTCCCATCACGCTCACGATCACGCGCGATGGCACAGCCAGCTTCGCAGCCGATACCATGTTGTCCGGTCGTTCAGCCCGTGTCATCCAGACGTCTGGAGAGACTGAGTTTTCAGGCTCCGGTGAGGCTCCGGGGGCTGGGGAGATCGATATGAACATGGACGGAGACTACTCGGGATTCTATGTCTGGGACGCGGCGGCTGGAGTGCTCCTCGGTGCGACCATTGAAACAGAGGTCGCCGGGATGATTACCGGGATCGGCTTCACAATCCCAGGCACAGTGACTAGCAAGACGACGATTCGCCTCTTGGAATAACCTGAGTTGGGGGCCAAACGCTCCGCGACTTCCCAGCAACCGTTACTCGGCCTGGATCTCGTAGTCGGCCAGGGTACGCCTAGAGATCGCTTTCCCGAGCGAGTTCGGCGGCACGGGCGCGTGCCTGCCTGGCCTCATCCGACTTGCCGGCAGCGGACAGCGCCTGAGACAATTCTTCCCAGAGTTTGGGGCTGTCAGGAGCCTGGCTCGAGGCGGCGTGGAAAAACAGCACCGCGTCGTCGCTGTCTCCATTGAGAAGATAGGCGCGCGCCAGCCCGGTTTGCGCGGTCAGATTTCGCGGCTGTCTGCCCAGAGCGTCTCGAAAGTGGCTGATCGCTGTCCGGGCCTCACCCGCAGCCAGGGCCTCTTGTCCCAGACGAAGGCTCTGTCTGATCTCGCTTTCCCACGGGTCCAGCGGCGGAGTGGTGTCATCGGCTGTATCACCCTCGCGGCGGGCCAGGCTGTCGCCGCCGATATGGCGATCCTGGTCCGAAAAGGCCGGGCTCCTATCTGCATTCCTGGCCGGCGCGAGTATCACCGGGGGAGCGAGTTCCTTGATCAACGTGCGCACGTTCACGGTAGTCAGTCCGGCCGGGTCCAGGGGGTCGGTCACGGGTACCAACTCGATCGACTCAGCCGGCAGCTCGAATGCAACCCGAGCCTTCTCGTTGGTAGCGGCAAGAAGCGCGGCCGGAACCGGCTCGATCTCGGGTTCCGGGGCAGCCTCTTGGGCACCTACCGGCTGAACCGCTTTGACCGAGATCTCACTACTTCCCGCGCATTCCCTGATGGCGTCCAGGACTGCTGCAGGCGTCCCCATTGTCCTGAGATCGCGCCAATCCCTAGCCGTTGGCTCGAAGCTCAGGCAGTGCGTCCGAATAATGGAGGCCTTCTCCGCCTCGCTGTAGCTACCGGTGACGACGAGCCGGACGATCCCGCTCTTTCTGAAGGCCGATTCGTCCTGGGCTGGTAGGGCTTGTGGGGTTAGGACCGTAGTTACGATCACCAGGATGACTGCAGCCTTGGGCAAGCGCCGGAGTAGCATGGGTACCCGCTTTCGTTTCATGAACACTGTACCAAAGTCCGGTCCCGACTACCGGGGTGGGCACAGAGTTCCGCGCCCGATCATTCCTTTTCCAGCGATCCAAACCTAATTAGGAGAGCCTAACTTGCCAATTTTCCGTGGGTTGGGGGCCAAACGCTTCAGCTCGGTCGACGGGAATCGGTCCCGGCTCCCTTGACGTCGAGTGCTAACTGGGGGCGAACGGCGAAGCGATCCTTCAGCGTCGTGTTGCTGGGAGATCGCGAAGCCCGTTCGCCCTCAGTTACTGCCTACTCCACTCGTATAGCGTAGCCCGCCGCGAGAGTCGTGAAGGCCTCGCTACCCGGCGGATTCTGACGCCTTAGGAAGATCTGAAACCGACTGTCTCCAGTTGGAACGTCCACGCGGACGGACAGGTCGGAAATCGTTCCCTCGAACTGACTGAACTCGCTGGTCACCTGACCGACGCCCAGCGATGGCGTGAAGCCGAAGCCGCTTGGTGACTGATAGCCGATCGACAGATAAAAGCGCGTGTCCTTGTCCGCTCGCCGTCCAGTTTCTTCAGAGTTGGATCCAATGGTTTCGCCGACGATGAGGGCTGAAGACACGGTGACGGCAGGGCTCGTAGGCACGGACAGCCGTGCGTATCCCTGCCAGTCGTCACGGTCGAACCACCGGCCGAAGTAGCCGCCGAAGGAGAGGGAGGCGGCGCTCGTCTTATCGGACAGCTTGAATCCCTGCTCGGCCCGGTAGGTGTTCTGACCGAATCCCGCACCCTGGTTGCGGCGCCCGATTTCCAGCAGCGAAAACAGCTTCTTGCCGGGTCCCCACTGAATGCGAGTACCTCCGAAGAACGATTCGACATCATCGCGGCCCCGAACCAGGGCGGCCCTCGTGAGGCTTAAGTTCAGTCCGTTATCGAATCCGGCCCACAGCTCCACGTTGGGTGACGGCGCGCCTCGGATACCGGCAGACCGGACTCCGGCCTCGCGGCCGTTGTCGAACGTGTTCCCGCCCCAAAGGTAGGCCTCGAACCAGCCTCGTCGCTGCCTCGGCGTCGACGCGGCGAGCTCGACCTCCTCGGCTTCAGGGTACCGAACGGGGTCGAGTGCGGTGGCCTGAGCGCGGGCCTGCCTCGCGTCGGCAGACCGTCCCGCCGCTGCCAAAGCCTGGGACAGCTCGTCCCAGATCTCGGCGTTGCCGGGAGACTGACTCGT
>JAZDDE010000467.1:0-4936 GCA_036679495.1 Gemmatimonadota bacterium
TCAGAAGTTCCGCGACAAGTCGAGTCTTCCCTTCAAGCCGCACGTCGATTTCCGCAAGGCGGATTTGGACGCTCGTCAGGAGTTGTACCGGAAGATCGCTATGCAGATATGGAGACCGGACAACATTCGGGAAGAGATCGCCGCCTGATCCACGAGAGGCAGTGAGGGACTGAATTGGCAGCACTCAAGAAGCAGAGCAAGAAGAAGGTCACCAAACAAAACGGGTTCACGCGGGAAGCCCTGGACGAGGAGGTCGAGGTCGCGATCGTCGGAGGCGGGTTCAGTGGGCTCCTGGCCGGCGCGCGCCTGAGAGACGCCGGCGCAAAGCGCTAGTAGCCCCCACGCGGCTCGGTTGTCAGAATGATACCGACGGGTCGTGCTGATAGTGGAGAAGCGCGTACTACTGACTTCGAACACGGAGTGCGGCCCGGCGGTTGCGAGGGAAGGACGCCGACCACGTGCATGCTGCCAGGGCATTGTCTAGATCGCGGCTTCACCATCGCGAGGTCAACTCGTTTCCCGTGAGCTTTCGCCTAAGATGAAGCTTACGCTCGATTCCGCGATTTCCACCTTTGGGGCTTCGGCTAAGCAGAAGCTGGCAAACATCGCCGTGACGGGCGCACCCGAGGACCAGCTGCGGGCGCCGTTCGAGCATCTGCTCGGCGACATCTCGGAACTTGCAGGCATCCCGCGCGGGAACGTTGTCGCCGTCGGCGAGTCGTCCCTCAGTGATCTGAAGACGAGACCGGACTATGCGGTCGCCGTACACAATGTACTTGTTGGTTTCGTCGAGCTGAAAGCGCCGGGGAAGGGTGCCGACCCGCGGAAGTTCAAAGACCCGCACGACAAAGAGCAGTGGGAGAAGCTGCGTTCTCTGCCCAATGTCCTCTACACGGATGGCAACGCATTCAGCCTATGGCAGAGCGGCGAACTCGTGGATGCGGTCGTTCCTCTGATCGGCGACATCGAAACTTCTGGCGACAATCTGGAAGCACCGTCGAGCCTGGTGGCGGTGTTTGAAGCGTTCCTTCGTTGGGAACCGATCCCGCCGCGCAACGCAAGGGAACTCGCGGAGGTGAGCGCGCGGCTCTGTCGCTTCCTTCGCGACGAGGTGGTCGAGCAACTCGGTCTCGGCAGCCAGGCGCTCACGGGGCTCGCTACTGACTGGCGCAAGCTGCTGTTTCCCGAGGCTAGCGACGCCCGATTCGCTGACGGCTACGCGCAGGCCGTCACTTTCGGCCTGCTTATGGCGCGAGCAAAAGAGATCACACTGGCCGAGGGACTCCAGCAGGCAGCTGCGCAGCTCTCAGAGTCGAACTCGCTCATCGGCGCCGCGCTTCGGTTGCTGACCGACAACGCCGAAAGCCAGGCCACGCTCAAGACTTCACTCGGGACTCTCACGCGGGTGCTCGACTCGGTGCACTGGCCCGCGGTCAGCAAGGGCCAGCCGGATGCATGGCTCTACTTCTATGAGCACTTCCTTGAGGTCTACGACAACGAGTTGCGCAAGAAGACCGGCTCCTACTACACGCCGCCGGAAGTTGTCGGCGCGATGGTGCGGCTGGTCGACGATGTGTTGCGAACGGACCGCTTCAATCTCCACGCGGGGGTCGCATCGCCGTCTGTAACGCTCGCAGATCCGGCGGTGGGGACCGGAACCTTCTTGCTTGGCGTGCTGCGCAAGATCGCAGAGACAGTCGAGATGGACGAAGGCGCGGGTTCGGTCCCTGGCGCAATCGATGCGGCCGTGAAGCGCCTGATCGCGTTTGAGATGCAGCTCGGCCCGTTTGCAGTCGCCCAGCTCCGTATCCTTGCAGAGATCGTCGACCTAGCCGGTGTCCCACCCGCCGAGCCGCTGCGGATGTTCGTGACGAACACACTCGGCAATCCGGACGACGACGAAGGCTGGATCCCGGGGATCCTCGCGCCGATCGCGAAGTCCAGAAAGGACGCGAATAAGATCAAGCGCGAGGAGCCAGTGACCGTCGTGTTGGGGAACCCGCCCTACAAAGAGAAGGCAAAGGGCCTTGGCGGCTGGGTAGAGGGCGCCAAAGCGAAGGCGGAGAGGATTGCGCCGCTCGCGGATTGGATGCCGCCGAAAGAGTGGGGCGCGGGGGTGCATAGCAAACACCTTCGAAACCTCTACGTTTACTTCTGGCGCTGGGCGACGTGGAAAGTCTTCGATCACGGACCTGGGACCAAGACCGGCATCGTCTGTTACATCACCGTCGCCGGATTTCTCGGCGGGCCGGGTTTTCAGAAGATGCGCGACTACCTGCGACGCAGCTGCGACGACCTCTGGGTCATCGACTGCTCGCCGGAAGGGCATCAGCCTCGAGTCGCGACGCGCATCTTCCAGGGTGTGCAACAGCCGGTCTGCATCGTGCTCGCCTCTCGTTCCGCGAACAACGATCCGGCCGTGCCCGCGAACGTGCGTTTCCGCACGCTGCCGGCCGGCCCGCGGACGGAAAAGTTCGACGCACTCGGAAAGCTGCGAATCAACAGCGGCAAGTGGGCTGAGTGTCCGACTGAATGGCGAGCACCATTTCTTCCAGCCTCGACGGGTGCATGGGCGACATTTCCTGGACTCGAAGACCTCTTCATCTACAACGGCTCGGGCTCTCAACCGAAACGCACCTGGGTCATTTCGCCCGACGCGGAGTCGCTGAGGCGGAGATGGCAGGCTCTCATCAACGCACCAACTGACAAGAAGGAGGAACTCTTCCACCCGACGCTTCGCGGCGGGAAGCCGGCTGATCGGCACGTTCGATCCGTGGTGAAGGGTGCTCTTCCTGGCTACGAACCGGCCCTTACGCCGCTCATCGACGAAACTGCGCAGTGTCATCAGCCCGTTCAGTACGGCTCTCGCTCGTTCAATCGCCAATGGATCATTCCGGATTTCCGTGTCATCACTCAACCGAACGTGGAGCTGTGGTCTTCGCAATCTGCTCGGCAGGTCTACATCACCGCGTTGTCACGCACGTCTCCAACCGGCGGTCCCGCGCTCACGATCACCGGACTCGTACCTGATCTCGACCACTACAAGGGCTCGTTTGGTGGCCGCGTCTTCCCGCTCTGGCGCGATGCCGCCGCGACCAGCCCGAACTTTCCGCCGAAGCTGTTGCCCTTGCTTGCGCAACGACTGGGCTGCGAGGTGAGCGCCGAGGACTTCATCGCCTACGTCGCCGCGACGGCAGCACACCCTGCCTTCACCGCGCGTTTTCAGGACGACCTCTCGACGCCCGGCCTGCGCATCCCCTTGACGGCCGACGCCGCCACTTTCGCTTATGCAGCTTCGCTCGGGCGCACCGTCATCTGGCTACATACCTTCGGCGAACGCTTCGTCGACCCCGACAATGGCCGCCCGGCTCAGCCACCGCGTCTGCCCGCGAAGAAGCACCCAAGAATTCCCAAGGCCGGTGCCATACCGCAGACACCGGACGAGATGCCGGACACGATCGACTACGACGCGACCAGGCAACGCCTCCTCGTAGGAACCGGCTACGTAGACAACGTCCCGCCCGCAGTATGGAGCTACGAAGTCTCGGGCAAGCAAGTGCTGGTGCATTGGTTCAGCTACCGGAAGCGCGACCGGAGCCGCCCGATCATCGGAGACCGCCGGCCACCTTCGCCCCTCGGCCGTATCCAGCCAGACCATTGGCTCGCGGAGTACACCACTGAACTGATCAACGTCCTCAACGTTCTTGGGTCTCTGGTCGAGATCGAGCCGCAGCAAGCTGCGTTGCTAGAGAAGATCTGCTCGGGCCCGACGATCGGTGAGGAGGAACTGCGTGCCTCGGGAGCGCTAGATAGACCCCCGGCCAAGAGGCGGCGGAAGGCGTCAGAAGGAACGCCGGATTTTTTCGACACGCCCAAGGATTGAGTCAGGATCACTGCGGCCGCCTTGTGGGCAGATACGATGCGTGCGACCGCGGCTCTGCCAGCCTACGTCGCCTGGGAAGGCGACGTCCCCGGCGGTCCGACCGCTGCGATGGCCATGCGGTGGCGAACCGCCGATCGCGGCCGACGGAATGCGAACGGGAAGATGCCATTGAGCGACGCCTTGAGGCGTACATCCTTCGAGGCATCGATCAGGGGCCACCGGAAGGAGTTCCGCCTAGCGAGTGGGACGAACGGCTGGGCAAAACGCGTTCGCGGATAGCGAGCTTCATCGCGGAGGGCGTGGAACAGGCGGAGCGCGGCGACTTGGTAGACGGCGACAAGGCTTTGGCAGAAGTTCGAAAGAAGCAGCGGGAGCGGCGGAGCAACGCAAGGAAATGAAGGGCTACCGGCTCACCCCACTAGCTCTTCAAGACCTGCATCACCTGGACGAAATCGAGATGCTGGTCGACCAGCCGGGCGTTGGAACGCCACGCCCCGAGTGGACGGACCTCGAGGTTCTCTTCTGACCAGTTCCAGGCACACCAACGCTAGTCATCTACCGAAATACGAAGCCGCTCGAAGTCGTTCGGATCTGGGACGGAAGGTAGAGTCCGAAGGGAATCCGGCGGGCAGTTCAGCCGGACTAGGCTCGGCTCCGGGCGACGAAGGCTTGAATGTCCGCGAGTTCGTGCCGACAGCCTAGGTGTGAAGTCAGGTTCAGAAGAGAGAGAGAGGCAACTCTCGTTCGCCATTAAACCGGATCGCTGGCAGGCGATGAGTG
This sequence comes from Gemmatimonadota bacterium, assembly GCA_036679495.1. Classification (GTDB taxonomy): domain Bacteria; phylum Gemmatimonadota; class Gemmatimonadetes; order Palauibacterales; family Palauibacteraceae; genus JAZDDE01. Next base: position 4,664 of record JAZDDE010000467.1, read on the forward strand.
AACTGCTCGGCCCCCGGCGTCCGACCCGGGAAGCGCGGGGAACGCCCCTTTCTCCGGCCGTTCTCGACGCCGTGATCTGGGGATTGGGCCATCCGAGTGCACCGGTGCGCTGGAACTGTCTCGACCTGCTCGACACCCATCCCGATGTGCGAGCGATCTCGGAGATGGCCCGACTCCTGGACGATCCGGTGCCGCGAGTCCGCTGGCACGCCGTTCACGCGCTCACCTGTGACGCCTGCAAGGGTCAGCAACCGGTCGCAACGGCGGCGGTCA
>JAZDDE010000468.1:0-15793 GCA_036679495.1 Gemmatimonadota bacterium
GCTCAGCGTACGGCAGACCTGTCGGCCTTGGCGGGCGCGTCGTCACTGATAACCCTACCGAACCAGGCGGGACCTGCCCAGACCGAGGCCATCACATGGGCCGCCGAGAATCTGGTTCAGAAGACGCCCGTAACGCTCCTGCCAGGCGACGTGACTGTGGACCTCGTGGCCAGTACCGTGACCTCAACGGTCAACCGCACTACGGTTCGCGGAAATCCGATCGGGACGGTTTTTGCCAGAGTATTCGGCGTTAACGCCGTCGACGTCGTGGCCGACGCCACGGCTCAGGTCGTGCCCGCCGGCGGAATCAACTGTCTCCTGCCCATCGTGATTGTGGACCGCTGGTTCGAGGATCCGGCGGATCCGGCCAACGATCCGTTCGACTACGAAGAGGAATACGGAGACTACTACACTCCATGGGCGGAACCGGGCACCGATCCAGTCGTCTTCAACGACCCGTACACCGGGTACTCGGAGAACGACATCGGACTCCAAATCTTACTCAAGGACAGCGGCGGTGGTGGTGGTGGCATGAACCCGAGCTGGTATTTCCCGTGGCGACCGCCCGGCCAGAGCGGGGGCGCCGACTACCGGGAGAACATCCGTTCGTGTGTGGATCCGACCATCGAGTATACGATTGGGATGGATGTGGACGCCGAGCCCGGCAACATGAAGGGACCAACCCTGCAGGGGTTCAATGATCTCATCAGTCAGGATCCTGGCGCGGTCTGGAATGATGTAGTGGACTGTGTGACAGACGCCGCGTGGCAGGTCAGCCCGGATGCCAGCCACTGCCGGCCCAGCCCGCGTGTTCGGCCAGTGCCGTTTTTCGATCCGAGGGGCGAGCCCCCGAACGGCAGCAAGCCGTTCACGCTGACCAACTTCGGTGCTTTGTTCGTTGAGTCCCAATCCGGAAACGAAACGTGGATACGGTTCATGGGATACGCGGGATTGAACCCCCCCGGGCCCGGCACAGGGGCTTCGCTCGGACCGTTGTTCAAGACGGTCGTACTTATCGAGTAGTCGCCGAGACAGGCTAGAAATACCATTTCTTGCTGATGCGGGCGGTTCGGAACCTGGTTTCCGGATCGCCCGCTTTCCAATCCCCCCGGTGTGTCGGCCCGGCCCTCCCTTCCACCCCGCGTCCTACGTTTCCGTGGCCACCGAACGCGACGTACCTTTCGGACGTTATCAACCTGACCGATCTATCGACTGCCAGCATTATCCATGTAGAGTAGGCAGAGAACTCACCCCGAGGGTAAGGCAGCTACGTGAACCAGGCGCGCGGGACGACGGGACTGGACCGATTCCTGAGAGCGTTCTCTGACGTTCGGACCGGCGAAGGGGCATCGGCACTCACCCTCGCGCTTAACGTGTTCCTGATTCTCACCGCCTACTATCTGATCAAGCCGGTCCGGGAAGCGCTGATTCTGTCCGGCGGCGGCGCGGAAGTGAAGAGCTACGCCGCGGCTGGCCAGGTTTTTATCCTGGCCGGGGCGGTGCCTCTTTACGGATGGCTTGCCGGCAAGCTCCCGCGCAAGCGCCTGATCAATATCGTCACCTACTTCTTCGTGGCTTGTCTTGGCCTTTTCTTCGCGCTGGCGCAGACGAGCGTGCCACTGGGAATCCCGTTCTTTCTCTGGGTTGGCATCTTCAGCGTGATGATCGTGGCGCAGTTCTGGTCCTTCGCTAACGATTTGTACACAAGTGACGAGGGCGAACGCCTCTTCCCGGTCATCGCGTTTGGCGCCTCCGCCGGAGCGGTGTTCGGCAGCTTTGTCGCCGGCCGCCTCATTACCGTCATCGGCATCTACCCCCTCCTGCTTCTGGCCGCGGCGCTTCTGCTCATTGGACTCGGGCTGACCAACTACGTGGACCGCCGGGAGCGCCGGCGAACCGAAGCGGACGTGCCGGACGAGCACACGACCGCCCTTCAGCCGGCCGCCACAGGGGAAATCCGGCTGCAGACGGGCGAGCTAACGCAGCTACGGGAGGCGTTCCTGGCGCGTCTGGCCGAGGTGGAGGCGGAAGAAGGCCCAGAGGAGGAAAAGGAAGGCGAGTACGAGGTGCGACTAGGATCCGGTAACGAAGCCGGATTCGCCGCCAAGCCGGATCCGAGCCTCGCCACCGAATTGCCCCCAGAGGGCGGTAGCGCGTTCGGGTTGGTGTTTAGGCACCGCTATCTTCTCCTCATTGGCATCATGATGATGTTGCTGAACTGGGTGAACACGACGGGCGAGTACATCCTGGGCAGCGTAATCGAAGACGTCGCAACCGCGGCCGTTGCGGCGGGAACGTCAGGAGGACTCGGAGTCGGTGAGTTCATCGGCCGCTTCTATTCGGACTTCTTCCTGGTGGTCAATGCGCTAGGCCTGTTTCTGCAGCTCTTCGTCGTCTCTCGTGTGCTGAAGTACATGGGAGTCCGCGTCGCCCTCGTCATCCTGCCCATCCTGGTACTGGGCGCCTATGCGCTGCTGGCCTTCTACCCGGTGCTGGCCTTCGTTCGCTGGGCCAAGACGGCTGAGAACGCGACCGACTATTCGCTGCAGAACACGGTGCGCAATGTTCTCTTCCTGCCGACGACACGCGAGCAGAAGTACAAGGCCAAACAGGCGATCGACTCCTTCTTCCACCGGTCCGGGGATGTGCTGTCAGCAGGGGTCGTTTTCGCTGGCACGACGTGGCTGGCCATGTCGACCAAGCACTTTGCGCTGTTCAATCTGGTACTCGCCGCGGTTTGGCTGGTCGTGGTCCTGGCGATCGGGGCCAGGTACAGGAAGCTCGTCGCGTCTGGCCTGCCGCCGTCCTAGCCGGCCGCTTCGCCGCGCGCTAACGCCAGCGCGGAGCCTCTTACAGGTACTGCTGGAATAGAACCATCGCGATTAGAGCCAGCGCTGTGATCGCGCCTGTGGCTGGACCAGGAGCCTCCTCGTATGCCTCCGGCAGTAGTTCGAGCAGGACCATGAACACCATGGCGCCCGCCGCGAATCCGATTCCGTAAGGGAGTGCCGGCTTTACAGTCTCGACGAAGAGGTAGGCCGGCACCGCCATCAGAGGCTGCGGAAGCGACGAGAACACACTCCAGCCGGCACAGCCGAGCACGCTCGTCCCGCGAGGGCGCAGCACTGCGCTGATCGCGATTCCCTCCGGAATATTGTGTACGGCGATTGCAGTGGTGATCACCAGTGCCAGTTCCCTTCCCCCGCCAAACGAGGCCCCAATCGCCACCCCCTCGGCGAACGAGTGCACGGTCATGACGACTACGATGAGCAGCATCTGTTTGGCCGTCTCGCCTGTTTGGCGTCCGAACGTGACCTCGTGGTCTCCGATCACGTAACGAGTTGCAAGAATGAAAGCCACGCCCAGGTTGGCTCCGACGATGGTCTGCCAGGCGCCGTGGTGAACTCCTTGTTGGAGCAGGCCGAAGCTCGCTCCGAGCATCAGGCCCGCTGCGAGCGCACCGGACCAGGCCACGATTCGGGGCGATACGCTGCGCGTGAACGCGAATGGAAGGGCGCCCAGGCCCGTGGCCAAGGCTGTCGCGAGGCCGAGTACGAAGACGATGAGTGCCGGGTGGTAGGTCATCTGATGGCTCCGCCAAACAGCACAACCAGACTGAGCGCCACGCTGGCCACGAGCGCGATACTGGTCGCTCCCGCGCCCCGGTAGGCATCCGGAAGCAGCTCGACGAGCACCAGTGTGAGCAGCGCGCCGACCGCATAGCCCTGGAGCCACACGAGCGCTGCGGGCGCGGCTCCAAGCACGGCAAACGTGGCGACGGCCAGCAAGACCTGGGCAATGTTAACGGCCAGCACCAGTCCGGTGACCGTGCCTAGCCGGGTCGGCCAGTCGCGTACGATGGCTCCGAGTACGGTCGCTTCGGGGATGTTGTGCACCCCCATGACCATGGCGAGGAAAATCCCTAAACGCAGATCCAGGGCCATGGCGACACCGATCGCCACGCCTTCAGACGCTGAGTGGAGAGTATCAATCAGCGCGCTGCGGTAGCCGTCGCCCGGCTCATACCGATCCGGCCGGTGGCGATCCACGAGACTGGCCCTGGTCGCACGGTGCGTGAACAGAATGAATAACACACCCAGAGACGCCCCGGTGGCCATAGCAACCGGTGATCCGGAATTGACCGCGCTGAGCAGGTAGGCCGCGCCAAGCATCCCGCCCGAAGCCAGAGCATATGCCCAGCCGATCCAGGCGCCAGGAACCCGCTCGCGGCGCAGCAACGGAAGTACGCCGAGGCCTGCCATGCCGGCGGCGAGGGTCGAGTAGAGGAGTACTGTAAGCGTGGGATGCATAGGAGCTTTCAACCTATCCCGGCCGCCACATGCGGCAACGGATCACATCCAGGTAGCCCATTCCGCCGTCCCGAAGGTTACTCCGATGCCCGGATAGCCTGTATGCTCATCTCGATGGTGACAGTATTCCCCACGAGTAGCGAGCCGGTATCCACGACTCTATTGAACTCGATGCCGTAGTCCTTGCGATTGATGCTCAGGCGTCCTTCCGCCGCGAGGCGAATCCCCCGGCCAACATCGGCGGGAGGGAACAACTCGAAGGGGAATGAGACCTCGCGAGTCATTCCGTGAAGCGTCAGGTCACCGGTGATTTCAAGTCCTTCTTCCCCGCGTGAGATCCCCGAGCTCACGAACGAGATCTCGGGAAACTGCTCCACGTCGAGAAGACGACTTCCGCGGACATCGGCATCGCGCCGCATGTGATTGCTGTTCACGCTGGCAGCATCGATCGTCAGAGTGATCGACGAATTGGTGGGCTCTTCCGGATCGTATAGGATCTCGCCCGAGAACTTGTCAAAACGGCCGTGTACCTTGGCCAAACCCATATGACGCACAGCAAAACCGATCGTGCTATGCCCGGCATCGATTTCGTACTTTTCCAGCGGCGCCGTCGGCTGGATATCCGGTTGCTGACCCCACGCAGCCGAAAGCATCGCAAGCGACACTAGAATAGCTGATCTTCTCACTGCACCCTCCGCGTTCTGTAGTCCGGCACCTCGCCCATCAGGGCGGGCCTGTTTACGTTTCCTGCAACATGCTTAGAACACCCGGAGCCGCCAATCGTTGGCTGCGAATCTGGCTCGTTCACGGGCTTGCAGCCGCAGCCGTCGCCGCCTGCACGCAGGCGCCGGACACGCCTACGCCCGACTTTCAGCCCGTACGACCGGTCGCCGAGATCCGAATGGAAGCGTTGGCGGCCGACCCCCCGGTCGAGGAAGCGCCAACCGACGGATTCCTGGAAACCGATCTGGTCGAGCTTCGGTCACTCGACTCCACTGTCGCCTACGATATCCGATACGCAACGCACAATAACTTCATGGGCGAGCGTTTCTATGAATCGGCCCACGCCTTCCTTCGCCGTCCCGCCGCGGAGGCCCTGGTCCGGGTACACAAGACGCTGGCGTCCAGAGGTCTCGGTCTGTGGTTATTCGACGCCTATCGCCCCTGGCATGTGACCAAGATGTTTTGGGACGCCACGCCGCCACACCTGCGGGACTTCGTTGCCGACCCGTCCCGGGGCTCCAGGCACAACCGGGGCGCGGCCGTTGATCTCACGCTGTACTGGCTAGAGTCAGGTGAGCCGGTAGAGATGGTTACCGGCTATGACGACTTTTCTGACCGTGCCCACATCAGCTACAACGGAGGCTCCCCCGACCAGCGCCGCCTGCGCGACCTGCTCCGCACGTCTATGGAGGCGGAGGGCTTTGCCGTGTACTCGCTCGAATGGTGGCACTATGACTTCGACGGCTGGGAGCGGTTTCGGATCCTGAACGACACGTTCGAAGAAATGACTGGTCGTTAGTACTTCTGGGACGGCACCCAGTCTGAATCGGGTTCGAAGTGCTTCCACAGCAGACGTGACACCTGGCGCTGAAGAACAAACCCCACGTTGCCGCGCCCCCAGCTCTTGTCCTTCTGATTCTTGGTAATGACGCTGAACACGTAATCACCGTGGGGCGCGTTTACGAGAACCACTTCCGAGCGAGATTGACTCACGGCTCCCTGCTTCGAGGCCGCCTGCACAGTCGGCGGAATCTGGGATAGCCCCTCGTCATTCCAGTAAATCCGGGTCAGTGCCCTATACATTTCCTCACTGGCCGCCGGGCTTGCAGCCTGCCCCTCCCGGATCAGTACGAGCAGATCCGCGATTTCGCGTGGCGTAGTCTGGCCCCAGCCGTACTTCTTCCAATCCTTCTCACGGCCCTCGGTGCGAGAGTTTACTCGGGTGCGGTCGAATCCGTGTTCCGAGAGCCACTCGTTGATGGCCGTACCGGTGCCGGCCAAGTGCTGCAGCCACAGGCTCGCCGTGTTGTCGCTCATCGTGATCATCAGAAGCACGACCTTACTGAGCTCGACCCTCTCTCCATGCCTAAAGGAGCCGAGCAGGTCGCTCTCTCCTTCGTAAAGCAGAGAGTCTGAGTAGATAAGATCCTGATGGTAGTCGAGTTTCTTTCGGTCCAAGAGATCAAAAATCTTCAGAAGTATCGGAACCTTGATCAGACTGGCCGCCGGGAAGAGGTCTTCCGACCGTATGGAGGCCGATTCCCCGGTTCCCAGATGCCGAACGTAGAGTCCCACGTCTCCCGGAAACCCGTGGACCAGTTCTTCCAGTTTCTTCTGCAGGCGGTGCTCTGAGTTGCCGTCGAGGACTGCCGCCGGATCTTCCAAAGGTGCCGCCTGGCCGAGAGCCGCACCCGCGAACCCCGCGCTAAGCAGAAACAGTAGCGATGCGGCTACCGGGATGGACGGTGTGGACTTACGCCAAATCATGCGGAGACAGTTTCAGCCAGGGCCAGTTTATGCAAGCGGTGAGCGGGGCAGACTGCAAGCAGGAAGGGCAACCACAGCGGGTGACTGTGGCTACCCTGCCCGCCTCACTCCTCGCCTAGTGGCGAGGACCGAATCCTCGAGCACGGCGGGGTCTGGCGTCGTCCGCGAAAGAACGCATGCGAGCATGTGTCGAGCGCAGAATCCTGTGCACGGCCATGATTTCCATCTGCTCCTGCGTGAGGATCGCCGAGAGCGCGGCCTGATGCTCCTCTCGCTTCGCGCCGAGCCCGATGTCGCTACCTCGGCGTCGCAGAGCCATGTCCGTGTGAGACTCCCGAAGAGGTTCCAGCTGCGTGAGTTGCTCATCGGTCAGACTGAGTGCCTCTACCATGGCCTCCTTCATGGTCTCCCTCATGGCCTCCTTCGTCGCGCGTCCCTCACCAACCCGCGCCTCGCGTTCAGTCTTGTGTGCCTCGAGCTCGGCTCGCTGCTCGTCCGTGAGTATGGCCTCGAACGCTTCTTTCATCTGATCTCGCAGCGCACGTGCCTGGGCTCGAAGCTCTTCCGTGGCCACGGATCCATCGCGTCGTTGCTCATGAAGAGCCTGCAGCTGCGGCTCGTAGGTTTCCCGAATCTGCCGGGCAGCCGCGCGCTGATCCTCTGTCAGTTCGACGGGGGCGCCGCGATGGCCTTCCAAACCCTCGGCGCGCATCCGCTGGCCGTTGGCTTTCGCTTGGACCAGCTCGTGCCTGCGCTCGATGGCGATCGACTGGGCCTGCTCGATCTGGTCGCTCGTGAGCACGGCCTGTACATCGCGGGCAGCCTGCCACCCCGCCGCCGGCCCCACCTGGCCATCTGCATAACGCTCTCCTATCGCTATCAGATCGGCCCGCTGTTCATCCGTGAGCTGTAACTCCTCGGACACACCCTCGAGAAGCGCGATGTCACCCGCCACGGTAGCAGTAACGACCCCGTCCGCCGCGAGGGCGGCCGCACTCTCGGGCTCGGTCGCGGACTCGCAGGCCGCCACACCGGTGGCCGCGATTATGAGTATGGCCGTCGCCGCACGGAGGCTTGGCCAATTAGTAGTTTCGCTGGTTACCGCGTTTCCGTTTCCCCGCGTCCCCATTTTTCCTCCCTGGTAGTCAGTAGTGGGTCGCTTATTGGACGTCCCTGCCGTTCTGAACAAGGGACAGCTATAGGCGAGGCGGCGTTAGGAGTAGCAGGCTCTCAGGCGCGGTTCTTGACACTATGCGACACTAAGTATAGAATGGCCAAGTATGAAATCGGAAATTCTGAAGGGTCACCTCGATGTGCTGGTTCTGCGGGTACTCGAGGACGGACCTTCACACGGATACCGGGTGATCGAGCTGCTGCGTACGCGGAGTGCGGGCACTTTCGATCTACCTGAGGGCACCGTCTATCCTGTGCTCCACAGGCTCGAGCGGCGCGGGCTTCTCTCCAGTTCTTGGACGACCGGTGCCGGGCGGCGGCGGCGAGTATACAGCTTGACCGGCCCTGGCCGGCTGGCGCTCGCTGCTGGGCGCCAGGACTGGGCTCACTTCACCGTGGCGGTGGGCGCAGTCCTGAAGGAGGCCACATGAAGCCGGACCCAATCGAAGGCGGCGTGGAATCCTTCCTTCTCGATCTCGAGGCAGCTTTGTCTCGGCATCCCTGGATGAGTCGGTGGCGTACGCAGCGAGTGGTGGAAGAGGTACGCTCTCACCTGACGGACTCGGTTGCCACATTGATTGAGACCGGGCGATCGCCTGAGCAGGCGGCCGACGAAGCACTCTCTCGCTTCGGAACGGCTAACGCGACCAGACTCGCTCTGACACAGATCAACGATAGGTGGACCCTCATGCTTCTGAAACTCGCGACCGGAACGGCGGCGGCGATTACTAGTCTGATGGCGGCAGCGATCTTCGTTTTCGCCGCAATCGCGGGACCGCCCGAGATGCGCTGGTCGAACCTGTCCGTTTCCTCTCTCATTCTTGTGGGCAACCTGGCGGTTTTGGTGCATCTGTTTGTCCAGCCGCTACCCACGAAGCGAATGGCCTGGGTGGCAAGCGCAATCATGATTCTGGGCCTGTTCGTCGCCGGCGTGAGCTCGCTAAACGCGATTCGGGGACCGGATCCGGAATACTGGATCGTCATGCTGGGTCTTCTGTTGGTCGGCGAAGCGACTGCTCTACTGCTCGGCCTGTTTTCCTCGCGGTTTCGCACCGCATAAACGGCGCAACAAGGCCCCTCCCACACGCGGTGGAGAGGGGCCGTTGTCTTCGACACTACAAGAGCGCAGTGCAAGGCGACCTAGGTCGCCGCGGCTGAGCCTATCGCCGGTTGTTTCTAAACCGGTTCGTGGCCTTGCTCGCGGCAGAGCCCGACCGCTGACCGGCCGAGCCGGAACGCCGAGTCGCTGTCGAGGCCTTCCCTGACGTCGAACGCTTCCCTGACGTCGATCGGCTAGCCCTGGACGAGCGCGACGCCGAACCCGATCGCTCACTCGAACGTGACCGAACTTTTTCCGTGGACCGCGGCGAACGACTTCGTTCGACCGACGGCTTCCGCTCTGTCGAACGGCTCGCGGACTGTTTTCGCTCGGATCCCCGGCTCTTGATCTCAGAGCGAGTCTTCGTCGGCTCAGACCGGCGAGACCTAACCTCTGACCGCGCGCGTCTCTCTGGCCGAGATTTTACCTCTACCGAGCGCTTTCTCGGCTCCCGCCTGCGAGTACGGGCCGCCGCCTCTGATGCACCCCGCTTCGCTGGCCGAGACTTCACTTCCGTCGAGCGCTTCCTCGGCTCCGGCCTACGAGTACGAGCCGCCACTTCGGATGCGTCTCTCTTCGCTGGCCGAGACTTCACTTCCGTCGAGCGCTTTCTCGGCTCCGGTCTGCGTCCCTTGGCTTCTTCGATCCGTCTTGGAGCGACTACGGGGCGTGATCCGCCCGTCTCGCCCGCCCGGCGAATCTCAGGTGCGTTTCGGCGCGGAGTGACGTTTGCCCGTGTGAGGGCACCGCCACTGGACCGCTTGCCGGCCGTGCCAGAGCCTCGCGTCGTAACCCCGGCGGTCCGGCCACCCAGAGGTGCGGTGAGGTCCGCCCCTCGGCGGCCGTTGTCGGCCGCTGCCAGCACAGTCATGGCGTCACGCGGGCTTCGGACGCGCTCGGGCGTCAAACCCTCGGTGCTGGTCGTCAGCACTCCGCGCGCAAGCTCCTCCTGGACCCGCCTAAGCGCTCCGCCGCTGCGCGTATGACGCCTCTGATGGCGGCGCCCGATGTGATCGTGCTCGATGAACGACCACAGCGTGTAGTCGGCAAACGAACCGGCTAGGTGGCCCAGGAAGCTGCGCCCGTAGCCGTATCCGTGCCTATAGCGATGCCCCCTGTGCCGCGCATGATGCCCGTAATGGCTGTAGTAGTAGCCGACTGGAGTCCATCCAACATACGTCGGTCCCCAGTACCAGGTGACCCAGGCGTTCGAGTACCGGTGCCCCGGATACCAGACCCAGCCATAGCCGGCTGAGTGGTCCCAAGACCCATAGTGATGAGGTGTCCAGCCCCACGGATCATACGAAACCCAGATCAATCCGTGAGACGAGTGCCGCCAGCGGCCGTTCGTGTAGGGCCGCCATCCGGCGTTCACATAAGGGCGCCACGCGTATGTGCCGCCCACTGGCACCCAACGTCCGTACCCGCGCAGCGACGCCGTAGAATAGCGGAGACGCTGGTCCACGTACCGGCTGTCCGCCTCATAGGCGTACGAGTCCAGATCCAGACCCCAGCGCTCTATCGAGTCCAGGCCGCGAGCGCGGTCGTACTCTATGCGCGCCCGGACTCGACCGCGCGCGGTCGCTTCCTGCGTCTCGCGTACGCTTTCGGCCGCGATGTCTGTTCGGAGAGTCGCCCGGCCCTCTCGTACAACTACAGTGGTCCGGTCATCCTTGGTGGACCGGATGAAATACGTCCCGCCTCGTTCAATCTCGATATCGGCGTTCGGCGTGCGAACCACCGGCACGTAGTCGCCCGTCAATTCATCCGCTACGAACTGCATACGGCCGCGGTGAAGCAACAGGACCGTCGGCTGGTCCGGAGTCTCAGCGGAATTGGCTAGAGATTCGATCTCCAGCTGCACCTTATCCGTAATCCGGATGCGGCTCTGATCAGGAAGGATCAGCTCGATCTTCGAACCTCCCTTGCCTTCTATCATGTCGCCGACCAGTACCGGCTCATTGATCTGAGCTTCGGACCGTTCGTAAGAGCCGGCCTGCACCAGATAGGCCGTGCCATCTATGGTTCGTATATATGCGTAACTCTCGTCATCGGATCCCGTGGCCTGATAGTCGGCCTGGTCCCCGGTTCGATTCTCGTAGGCATCGTAGTCCTGGGCTCTGGCGTCGCTGGCCAGACCCAACTGAGCTACCAAGCCGAGGAGCAGCGCTCCCCAAAATGTGCCCTGCAGGTGCCTTTTCATGGTTCCTTCTCCTTGCATATCCCGCCGCCGCGTTCGACATAGCTGCGACTGGCCGTCCCCTGGGTACACATAGGATGCCATGCGCGGACCCTTTCCAGCGGATCCGTACAGATGACGACGCGAACCCGGAAAGGGTAACATCCAAGCTATCAGATCACGCCATCCGCAGACAAAGGAAGTCGGGGGGCGAGTTTCGTCCCCCTCCGCCTCTAGACTTCGGTGAACACGTTCGGATGTGTGAAATGCAGGGCGACTCGCACGTCAGGAGAGCCCAGCTGGCTGGCGGCCTCCCGGTATACACGGGCCTGAATCTCGTACTCCGGCGCCACGCCGGCCACTTGATTCGAATCGATCTCGTGTGTCTTGAAATCTATGATCCATGCCGTCTCGTCCCGGGAAGTTGACTCGGGGGGCCCAAGCCGCGGCGGGCGGTACAGGTCGAAGGCTCCTTGCCGCCATTCCCGTATGTCCGCCAGGTGTACGAACCGCAGCTCACGATAGTTCTCGCCCTCCGCATACCACTTCCAGTCGGCTCCTTCGAGCACGCGCTCTATCTCCGCCTCCAGCTGCGTCCGGTACGTCGATCCGGTGGCCAGCACCGTTTCCAATTCTGGAGCGTCTATTCCGCCGATCGTTTCGTTGAGGATTTCCTGGAGCTCGCTCGCTTCTTCGATTCGTTCCAGGACACCATGGATTACGGTTCCTCTGAGCAAAGGTGAGAGCTTCCCTGCCGAGCCGTTTTTCGGCGCGAAACTCCACTCCGGTTCGACCCCATGCAGGTACCGTTTCTCCCACTCGTCAGTCTTCGTCTCTCGCAGCCGCATCTCGGTGGCCGATGTCGAGAAGCTGCGCACGGGAACGCGAATCGGCGATACGACGGCGGGCCAATCGGCCCTTGTGATTCCCTCCATCCAGTCTAGCGACACAGGCGCATCCGTGAGCGTGCCCTGGATGGGCTCAGGCTTACGATACACCACCATCCTCGACGCATCAGGTTCGGGAGCCGAATCCGGGTCCGCGGGTGGCTCGGGCGGCGGCGAAGAGAACATGTCGAATTGTCCGGCTGCCCGGGCCGAGTCGGAGCCGAGACCGAACACGTCGATCTGACGGCCGGTTCCGGTCCCGTGATCGGCGTCCATGGCCTGACCCAGGCCGACGGCGCCGTTCTGCGGCGGCTCCACTGAGCCTCTGGCCTGGGCCACTTCCGACTCCTCTATGGCCTCGTCGAGACCGATGCTGAGCCACTTCGAATAGCCATTGAGTTTCTCCGTGGGGCCAGCGACGACCAGGCGGTCCCGCGCCCTCGTCGCCGCGACGTACAGCAGGCGAACTTCTTCCGCGCGATTCTCCAGATCCGCTCGCCTGCACATTGGGAAGAAGGACGGGTCCGAAGTCCGGATCACTCCAGTAGGCGTTGTTCGGGTTGGACAAGAGCCCGTCTCCGGTACCGACCAGAATGACAACTGGCCATTCCAATCCCTTCGAAGCGTGAATTGTGCTGAGCGTCACCACGTCGTCGTCCTGGCTGAACAGGGGTGCCTGTGGAATCCCCATGTCCTGCTCACCCCATTGGTCCCAGAGGGCCAGAAAGCTACCGAGCGGCAGGTGCCGATATTCAGTCAAGAGGGCGAGGAAGCGTTCGATATTGGCGAGAGCCTCGACCGATCCGCTCCTGAGAAGGAGGTGTAGCCGGTAGCCGGTCTCGTCGAGCACCATCTCCAGGAGCTCATCCGCGGGCGCCCGATCGACCAGAGCGTGAGCGCGGAGGATTGACTCCAGTCCCCGAGCCAGCGCCTGCTGTTCAACGTCTGCAATGAGCGCGCTCTCAGGCGCAGGGAACATTGCCACCGCGCCTGCCTCGCCGAGCCGATCGCTGAACTGCTTGGCCTGTTCAAGGTAATCCCTGGGTGCAGATTCAGGATCCAGGCGAATGCGAGCCAGTACCTCGTCTCGTAGGCCAACGAAGGGAGACCGAAGAAACGCGAACGCCTTGAGCTCATCCCGCGGATTGTCGATGACGTGGAGAGCGGTGAGCAGGTCCTGGACCTCAAGGCGGTCAGCCAGCCCGCTCGTCGCCGAGTTGTAGTACCGGATCCCCAGCTCGCTCAGCGAAGATTCAAGCTCGGATAGGTTCAAACGCTTTCGGGCTAGTACAGCGATATCACTCGCCTTGCACGGCCGTAGCTGGCCCTCTTTCCCCTCCACCTCGGTGTTCCGAATGAGCTGCCTGATTCGAGAAGCCACCAACCGGGCCTCTGCGCTTCGCCGCTCAGACGCTGAGCCCCCGTCGTCCGTGGCAAGCCACTCGAGGCCAGCTGCCGCGTTGGGTGGCCGGGCCGCCACAAGAGGCTGGTAGTCTACACGGCTGCCGGGTATCTCCTCTGCCACAACAGCTTCTTGCTCAGCCCACGCACGCTCGCAAACCTGATTGACCAGACCTACCACGGCGGGTGCGCTCCTGAAATTATGAGTTAGACGAAGCGGTGGTGCCTCGCCGCACAGCTGGTCGCGGACTGCGTTCCAAACGCTGATATCCGCTCCCCGGAAGCGGTAGATGCTCTGTTTGGGATCACCGACGAGGAAGAGCTGCGGTTTCGCTCCCTGATCCGCCGCGTCATCGAGACCGGCCAGAGCAAACGCGATCTCCTTCTGAGCTCCGTCCGTATCCTGAAACTCGTCCACGATCAAGATCCGGTAGCGTCCTCTGACGCTGTGAAGCGCGGTGCGCATCTCAGGTGCCGCGCGGGTAAGCAGGCGGCGGGCGTCCAGAATGAGGCTGTCGAAGTCGCGGAGATTCTCGTCCTCGAGCCACTGCAGCCAGGCCGCGAGAGCTTTATGGGCAAGCCGGTATAGAGCCGCGGCATCACGAAGACTCTGTTCATCGCCGGCTCCCCCATCCCCATCTGTCCACGCACCCGCCGTGCGTGCGATAGCTCGCAGCTTGTCCACGTCGAGGCTGGGTCGGCTCTGGGCGTCCGAAGCCGGGACCGTCCACGCAGCGAAGCGGCGTGGTCTCCATCGAATGTCCTTGAGAACCAAACGGACGTAATCCGCCGAGCCGTTTCGCCTTCCAGTCCAACCGGCCAGACCGAATCGACGCACTAGATCCCCTGTATCCGACTCGCCACGCTCCAGCGACTCCATGATCACGTCGCGCACGATCATGTCTTGACGAAGCCCGGTCTCACGCTCGTCCAGAATTCTGAACGTCGGGTCAATACCGAGCCTCAAAGCATGGTCCCGGAGAAGTTCTCCGCAGAACCCATGGATCGTCCCGACGGACGCCCGATCGATATCCCATCGAAGTACTGACCCCTGTTCACTGGCTTCGATATGAGCCCGAAGTTTTTGCTTTAGGTCGTAGGCTCCCTTTTCCGTAAATGTGACCGCCGCGATCTGTTCCAGCGTGCAGGGATCAGGACACGGAGGGATCTGCTCGCCGGTGCTCTCCCGGACCCCAACCGGCAGACCGAGGAGCCAGAGAATTTTCCCCACGATGGTGGTCGTCTTCCCAGTCCCGGCGCTCGCCGCCAGAAGCACATTGCCTGCCGCGAGGATTGCGTCCGCCTGTTCGTCGGTCCACCGGGTGCTCGCGATAGTCACGGACTATTCCGATGCCGGGTCAAAGCGAGACTGAGCCGAGATCTTAGCACTATTCCGAGTAATCTCGCGTCCGGGCTGCCAGGGGCCGATCTTGCTCGTTCGTGCTTGCACCGCCTCGAAGAGTCCTGCCCTCACGCGGGCCGGGATGCTGAGCGCATAGCTGAGCACCCGGTCCACCTCGCTCTCCTTGAGCAGGCCGTTATTGGCGGTCTTGCCCGCGCCTTTGATCGACCGGAAGACCCCGCTCGCCACCGGACCCCGGCCCAATTCTGCCATGGCCCGCATATACAGGGCGCTCTGGAGAAGCGCGCCGTCCTCATAGCCGCCGGTTGTGGGCGCAGCGCCACTCTTGTAGTCCACGACCCGGAGCCAACCTGCGCTGCCGTGCTGGTCCACTCTATCGATCCGGCCCCGGAGGCTAATACTGGCAGATCTCCCTTGCCTATCGAGTCCCGAGAGCACCAGCGGGGCACCTTCTTCGTCAAACCCGAACCCTAGCTCGACGTCCACGGGCGATTCGTTCTTTTTCGCCAGCCAGGCCAGTTCCCAGCGCACGTAGGCCTCGACGCGACGCCGCACCTCGGTGCGCGAGGCCTCCCACAAGGCTGGAACCCCGAGCCATTCATCGGTGTCCGACTCAAAGTCCCTGAATACTTCCTCCGCGACCCGTTCGAACACTTCAGCCGCCCGGGTATCAAACTCCGCTGGCATATCGCCGAGAAGCTCGGAATAGAAGCGTTCGAGAATACGGTGATTCACGCTTCCCAGAGTGAGAGCACTGGTTTCTTCGTCGGCCTCCTCAATCTCCCCCAGGCGAAGCACTCGGTCGAGGAGGTAATCGAAGGGACGGGTCGAGTACGTTTGCAGTTGGCTGGCCGACCAGGGCCGCGTTTCACCGAACCGGTTCGCCAGCTC
>JAZDDE010000469.1:0-15754 GCA_036679495.1 Gemmatimonadota bacterium
TGGACGTGGAGCTGATCGCTCCGATCGCCATGGACAAGGAGCTACGGTTCGCCATTCGTGAGGGCGGTCGTACGGTCGGGGCCGGAGTCGTCACCGAAATCGTAGAGTAGGCGCCGCCTGAGCGGCGCATCTCGGCGGCGCGCTAGATAGCAGAGGACATAAATGAGAGACCAGATCACGCTCGAATGCACTGAGTGCAAAGAGCGTAACTACTCGACAACGAAGAATAAGCGAACGCATCCGCAGAGAGTGGAATTCCGAAAGTTCTGTCCGCGCTGCGCTACGCACCGTCCACATAAAGAAACACGCTAAGCCCGCTTAGGGCAGCGCCTAGGTAGAGATAGATGGCCGGAATCAGAGACCTTCAACAGTTCGTCGAGGAAGTGCAGGCGGAGACCAAGCGGGTCACGTGGCCCGATCGGGAGCAGCTCCGTAACGCCACCATCGTCATTCTGATTTTCGTGGTGATCCTCGCGATCATTATCGGAGCCATGGATTCCGTGTTCTCCTGGGTGCTTCGCCTGATCATTGGAGCGTTCAGTGGCTGAGGTTGCCAGCGAGACCGCGGGGTCGGCGCGCTGGTACGCGATTCAGACCTATTCTGGCCACGAAAACAAGGTCAAGACGCTCCTGGAGCGAAAGATCGCTGCTCTTCCGGGCGAAGAGGAAGAAAAGTCCGTGCGTGAGGTGATCGTGCCCACGCAGGAAGTGGTCGAGATCAAGGGTGGAAAGAAAGTCCACCTGACCAAACGCCTGTACCCCGGATACGTACTGGTCAACATGGTTTTGAACCAGGAGACCATGTTTCTGGTTACGAGCGTTCAGAGTGTGATCAAGTTCCTGGGCGGGGGTACTGAGCCGCAGCCCCTGGCGGACGAAGAGGTGAACAAAATTCTCGGGATCACCGATGAGCTGGAGGAAGCGGGACCGAAGGAAGAAATCCCGTTCCGGGTCGGACAGGTTGTCGAGGTCATGGAAGGGCCGTTCAGCGACTTCAGCGGTACGGTGGAGGAAGTGATTCCGGACAAGGGCAAAGTACGCGTGCAGGTCAGCCTGTTCGGCCGGCCGACCGGCGTCGAACTCGATTACACGCAGTTGAAGGGATACTAGCGAGCGCATCATGGCCAGTAACAAGCCGATAATGGCGTTGATAAAGCTGCAGATTCCCGCCGGACAGGCGACGCCGGCTCCGCCGGTGGGCCCCGCGCTGGGACAGCACGGCGCCAACATCATGGAGTTCTGCAAGCAGTTCAACATGAAGACGTCTGGCGAGCCAGGGATGATCATTCCGGTCGTGATCACCATCTACAAGGATCGAAGCTTCAGCTTCATCACGAAGACGCCTCCGGCGGCGGTGCTTCTCAAGAAGGAGCTTGGATTGGCCTCAGGGTCTCCCGAGTCCAACCGTACGAAGGTGGGCACGGTGACGCGGGAACAACTCCTTAAGATCGCGCGAATCAAGATGGAAGATCTGAACACCGACAAGGAAGAGTCGGCCATTCAGATGATCGCCGGCACCGCTCGTTCCATGGGCGTCGAGGTGTCCGACTGATGG
This sequence comes from Gemmatimonadota bacterium, assembly GCA_036679495.1. Classification (GTDB taxonomy): domain Bacteria; phylum Gemmatimonadota; class Gemmatimonadetes; order Palauibacterales; family Palauibacteraceae; genus JAZDDE01. Next base: position 1,556 of record JAZDDE010000469.1, read on the forward strand.
CGGCGCATGGCAAGAACTATCGCGACGTAGCCGACACGATCGAAGCCGGAAACGGGCTCGATCCGAAGTCTGCGGTCGAAAAGGTCAAGGAAATGGCCTTCGCCAAGTTCGACGAGACTGTCGATGCGGCCATCCGCCTGGGAGTCGATCCGCGGCATGCGGACCAGATCGTTCGGGGGACGGTACAGCTGCCGGCCGGCACCGGACGCAACGTCCGGGTCCTGGCGATTGTTCAGGGTGATAAGGTGAGCGAGGCCGAGGCCGCAGGCGCCGATTACGTGGGTACCGAGTACATAGCAAAGATCGAGGGTGGCTGGCTGGACTTCGATGTGGCCGTGGTCACACCTGATCTGATGAAAGACGTTGCGAAGCTGGGCCGGGTGCTGGGTCCAAGGGGTTTGATGCCGACACCGAAGGCGGGAACGGTCACGACCGATATTGGCCGAGTGGTCGGCGAGGCCAAGGCCGGCCGGATCGAGTATCGCGTTGACAAGTTCGGTAACGTCCACGCACCGATCGGCAAGGTGAGTTTCGAGGCTGGAGCGTTGTTGGACAACCTGACAGCCCTGATGGACTCGATCGTTCGGAACAGGCCATCGGCCACGAAGGGTAGCTACGTTGGGAGCGTGACCATCAGCAGCACGATGGGACCGGGCGTTTCGATTGATCCCAACCTGTACAAATAGACCGGAATAGGCAGAAGGTATACGGATGAGACTGGACGAGAAGAAAGCCCTCACGGCTACGTTGGCCCGCAAGCTAGACGAGGCCGGCGTCGTCTACCTCACAGATTTTACGGGCCTGGGCGTGGAATCGATGAACACGCTCCGGCAGCAGCTACGTGCGAAAGACGCCGAGTTCCTGGTCGTCAAGAACACGCTGGCACGCAGGGCCCTGGTAGATCTCGATCTCCCGGACATCACGGATCACTTCAGCGGCCCGACGGGCCTGGTGCTGACCGGATCCGATCCCGTTCCGGCTGCCAAAGTCGTAAAGGACTTCGCGGCAGAGAACGAGAACCGTCCGGTGTTCAAGATTGGTGTTGTAGACCGGCGTGAGATCCCGGCCGAAGTGGTATACCGCATGGCCGATCTTCCGTCGATGGACGTCCTGTTGAGTTCGATCGCCGGTAGCCTGACTGCCGGAGTGTCAGGTGTGGTTGGTGGTATCGCCGCCGTGATACGGGATATCGCAGTGATGATTGAAGAAGTTGCAAAGAAAGAAGAAGCAGGGGCCTGACCCCATACCGCAACACTGGAGCACGCGTACAGATGAGCAAGGTTGAAGAACTGCTTGACGCGATAGGATCGCTGACCGTTCTCGAGGCGGCTGAGCTGAAGACGATGATGGAGGAGAAGTTCGGTGTTTCCGCTGCCGCGCCCGTAGCCGTCATGGCTGGTGGGGTTGGTGGCGGTGGAGCCGAGGCCGAAGTGAAGGACTCCTTCGACGTCGTGCTCACGGGCCATGGAGATAAGAAGATTCAGGTGATCAAGGTTGTCCGCGCGGTCACATCGCTCGGGCTGAAGGAAGCCAAGGATCTGGTAGACAACGCGCCGAAGGCCGTCAAGGAAGGCGTATCTAAGGACGAGGCAGAAGCCGTCAAAGCGAAGTTGGAAGAGCAGGGAGCCACCGTCGAACTGAAGTAGTTGGACCGGAGCCGGCCCTTCGGCCGGTCTCGTACCCTATTTCAGCACGGACGGCGGCTTCATATGCAAGGCAGGGCACTACATATTCTTCTTGGGCAGCCCAATACCCCGGGTCCTCTGGCGGCATCATGGTTTCAGAGGCACGGGGTCGCTGTTCCTGTAGCCCAAGTGGTTTCCGGTTGTCCAGCCGGCCGCGCGCTGCCCGCCTCCTTGCATCCTATGACACAAGTACCCGGCGAATCAGCAGGAGTGTGTAACGTTGTCTAGAAAAAATGAATCCAGTTCGACGCTGTCCTTTTCGAAGCTAGAAACGCCCATGGTCAAGCCCCACTTTCTCGACGTGCAGATCGAGGCATTCGATCGGCTGCTGAGCGCGCGCGGCGAGAAGGACGAGCGGCGCGACGTTGGCCTGGAGCGCGTGTTTCAGGAAGTGTTTCCGATCACGGACGTCAGCGAAAATTATCGTCTGGAGTTCGTAGACTACGCACTCGGAGAGCCCAAGTACTCGGTCGAAGAGTGTATGGAGCGAGACATGACGTATGCCGCTCCGCTCAAGGCGACCCTCCGACTGGTGGTGTTCGAAGACCTGGGCGATGGCGAGAAGCGTCCGGCCGATATTCTCGAAAAAGAAGTTTATCTGGGCGATCTACCCTTGCTGACCGAGCAGGCGACGTTCGTTGTGAACGGTGCGGAGCGGGTAATCGTCAGCCAGCTTCACAGGTCTCCGGGAGTGGTCTTCGAGGAGACGATCCATCCCAATGGATCCAGGCTCTTCTCGGCACGGATCATTCCCTTCCGTGGATCGTGGGTGGAGTTCACGATGGACATCCACGATGTGATTCACGTCCATATCGACAAAAAGAAGAAGTTCCCGGCCACGGCGCTGCTGAGAGCGTTCGGGCACGGCACCAATCCCGATATTCTGGAGCTGTTCTACTCGCGGCGGGACGTGTCGCTGAAAGATGTCGAGAAGGACCGTACGGCCCGGCGGGAGGTCGTCGGAACGCTCATGGCTAAGGCGGTCGCCGACAAGACGTGCAAAGAAAAGGCAGCCGCTCTACAGCTGGGTGGGTTCGATCCGGACGGAGAAGAGGACGAGTTCGTGTGGCTCTCTTCGGATGTCTCGAAGGGCAAGGGGAACATCCTCGCGAAAGCGGGTGACCGCATAGACGATACGCTGTATCGCCGATTCCGGGAAGCCGGTATCGATAAGGTTTCGGTGCATGCCGACCCAGAGGCGTTTCTGGCCCGGCGCGGTGACGAGCTCACGGAGGAGCTGCTTGACGAGCTGATCCGCGCTGGCACGAAGACCATTGAGGTGTATTCCAGCGCGGCCTTCATTGCTCTTCGCGGTAACTACGAAGATCTGACGAATCGCCGTGACTGGAGTCACAGTCCGACGCTGGCCGCAGACGTCACAGATCCATCCACGGGTGAGGTTCTGGCGGAAGAGGGCGACGCGTTCGACGAGAGAGTGTTCACCAAGCTCAGAGGCAAGAAGGTCAAGGACGCGCTGGTCTTCACAGGGGGTCCCCGTGGTGAGTCGCCACTCCTCAAGAATACACTGGCCAAAGACCCGACATACGGTGAGTCGGATGCTCTGTACTCGATCTACTCGCTGGTACGCCCGGGTGAGGCGCCCAATCTGGAGACGGCGCGGACAGCTCTGGACCGGCTGTTCTTCAGTCCGAAGCGGTACGATCTCGGCCGGGTTGGTCGGCACAAGATCAACTACCGCCTGCGCGACGTGTATCGCCTTCTCAGCTTTGACGTACCGGAGCCCGACACGGCCGTGCTCGCGCCGTCTGATTTCGTGGCCATACTGCGGTATCTGATCGAGCTCCATGAGGGTCGTGGGTTCACGGACGACATCGACCACCTCGGCAACCGTCGGGTGCGCTCGATCGGCGAGCTGATCGCGAATCAGTTCTCGGTAGGCCTATCCCGGATGGCGCGCCTCGTCCGCGAGCGGATGTCGATCAATAACGATCCTGACAAGATGTCGATTGACGATCTGGTGAATGCTCGGACCGTGAGCGCCGTCATTCAGGCGTTCTTCGGCAGTTCGCAGCTGAGCCAGTTCATGGATCAGACGAACCCTCTGTCGGAACTGACTCACAAGCGCCGGCTGAGCGCGCTTGGCCCGGGCGGGCTTAGCCGCGAGCGAGCCGGCTTCGAAGTGCGTGATGTCCACTACTCGCACTACGGCCGAATGTGTCCGATCGAGACGCCGGAGGGTCCCAACATTGGACTGATCACGTCCATGACGACCCACTCGAAGCTGAACGAGCTCGGGTTCCTGGAGACGGCGTACCGGAAAGTGGTGGATGGCAAGGCCACGGATGAAATTGTGTGGCTCTCGGCCAGTGAGGAAGAGGATTTCTCAGTGGCCCAAGCTAACGCGGTCCTGAATCCGGACGGCAGTTTTCAGCGTGACCTCGTGCTATGCCGGCGGCGGGACGATTACCCGCTGCTGCCGCACGACGAGATCGATTTCATGGACGTAGCGCCCGATCAGTTGGTCGCGGTGTCGCCTGCGCTCATTCCGTTCCTCGAGCACGATGACGCCAACCGCGCGCTCATGGGATCGAACATGCAGCGCCAGGCCGTGCCTCTGCTCTTCCCGGAGGCGCCGTACACCGGAACCGGTCTGGAAGAGAAAGTGGCGCGGGACTCGGGGGCGGTCGTGCTTTCAAGCCGCGCCGGAATCGTGACTCAGGTTACGGCCGACGAGATAGTCGTTGACACGGGCTCTCGGGGGAAGGGTTCGGACGAGCCTCTGGCTCGCCTGGCTCAGTACGACCGGTACCGGCTCAAGAAGTTCTGGAGAACGAACCAGGACACGGCCATCAACCAGCGGCCGATCGTCGAGGTCGGCGCTAAGGTCGGAGCCGGCGACGTCATCGCCGACGGAGCCGCCGTGGACAACGGTGTACTGGCCCTCGGGCGGAACGTGACCGTGGCTTTCATGCCCTGGTACGGCCACAACTTCGAGGACGCGATCGTGATCAGCGAGCGTCTGGTGAAAAACGACGCCTTTACGTCGGTTCACATTCAGGAGCTGGAGCTACACGTTCGCGACACAAAGCGGGGTACGGAGGAGATCACCTCTGAGATCCCCAATGTATCCGAGGAGGCACTCGTAGACCTGGACGAGCGCGGAATCGTGCGAATCGGTGCCGCCGTGAAGACCGGTGAAATCCTCGTGGGCAAGATCACGCCGAAAGGGGAGACGGAGCTGTCGCCGGAAGAGAAGCTTCTGACGGCGATCTTCGGTGAGAAGGCGAAAGACGTGAAGGACAGCTCTCTTCGGGTTCCGCCGGGAGTCGAAGGCACCGTGATCGACGTGAAGATCTTTTCGCGGCGCATCGACGATCCTCTGCTCGAGCGCGAGCACGGCGAGCGGATCGGACGTCTCCGGGAGACCGAGCGCGAAGAGATCACGCGAGTCGTGGAAGCGCGGGACGCGGAGCTGCTCGAGCATCTGAAAGGGCAGACCGCAGCGCTGATTCTTAAGCGCGGCACTATCGAGCCGCTAATCAAAGAAGGACAGAAGCTCACCGAGTCGGCTCTTTCAGGAATCGATTTCGGAGAGATCGACCTGAGCACGCTGAAAGTGAAGAACGCGGCGGCCAACGAGCGCTGCCGGCGAGTTATCGACAAGGCGAAGAGTCTGGTCGAGAGGGTGCGTGAGCGCACTGAAGACGGGATCGACCGCGTGTTCCAGGCTGATGAGCTTTCGCCGGGTGTTATCCAGCTCGTGAAAGTGTACCTGGCCGAGAAGCGGAAGATTTCAGTGGGTGACAAGATGGCTGGCCGCCACGGCAACAAGGGTATCATTGCCCGTGTCGTGCCGATGGAGGATCTGCCCTTCATGCCGAATGGCGATCCGATTGACATCGTGCTGAACCCACTGGGCGTTCCAAGTCGGATGAACGTGGGTCAGATCTTGGAGACTCACCTGGGTTGGGCTGCGCGGCTGCTTGGTTTCCGGGCCAATACGCCGGTTTTCCAGGGCGCGACGGAGCATGAGATTGGAGCGCTGCTAAAACTGGCCGGCGCCGTGTGGGCCGGTAACATGCTGGCCCCGGACCTGGATCCACTCGAGTTCTCCAACAAGGATCTGCGAGTTCTCGTGGATGCGATCCAGAAAACGCAGGGCGAGTTTACGCCGTCGAAGAACGGCCATCCGGGCGGCCTCGGCCGTAGTCTGGACGCCTACCTGACCGCCGCGACCGAGAAGAAGGCGACGGACCTCCTGGCCGGCGTAGCCAAATACGTGGTCGAGGTAGCGAAGGCTGCCAGTGGAGCGACCAGCGCGGATAAGCTCAAGAAGGCGGGCTGGCCCGGTGCGGCGAAGCTGGCCGGCAAGGGAGCGCTGACAAAAGGCCTGGATGCGGCTGTCGTGGAGCTGATGCTCAAGGCGGGCCTCAAGCCAGGCGGCAAAATGCGGCTCCGAGACGGTCGTACCGGCGCTGAGTTCGACGCGGATGTCACAGTCGGAGAGATCTATATGATGAAACTTTCCCACCTTGTCGATGACAAGATTCACGCCCGATCGATTGGGCCGTACAGCCTGGTCACGCAGCAGCCGCTCGCCGGTAAGGCGCAGTTCGGTGGGCAACGCTTCGGTGAAATGGAAGTCTGGGCGCTCGAGGCGTACGGGGCTGCCAATACGCTGCAGGAAATGCTGACGGTCAAATCGGATGATGTCATAGGCCGCAGCCGTGCGTACGAGGCCATCGTCAAGGGGGACAACCTTCCCAAGCCGGGCATTCCAGAAAGCTTCAACGTGCTGGTGAAGGAGCTTCAGGCGCTCGGCTTGAGCGTCACGCTCGGCGGCGGCGATTCGGGCAACATTTTTTAGACAGCTTTAGACAGCAAGAAGAGCTAGAACCGTGTCTTTCGACCACAGAGGTCAAATAGGATGATCGATTTTCCCCGACATCGAGGTGCCGGCACGTCGGATTTTGACTGGATTCAGATCAAGATCGCCTCGCCGGACGAGATCCGTTCCTGGAGCTTCGGCGAAGTCGTCAAGCCTGAAACGATCAACTACAGATCATTCAAGCCTGAGAGAGACGGCCTGTTCTGCGAGAGGATTTTCGGCCCGGTAAAAGACTGGGAGTGCCACTGCGGAAAGTTCAAGCGGATCCGCTACCGTGGGCACGTTTGCGACAAGTGTGGGGTCGAGGTCACGCTGTCGAAGGTCCGGCGCGAGCGTATGGGGCACATCGAGCTGGCTGTGCCGGTGGCTCACATCTGGTTCTTCAAGACGCTTCCATCGCAGATGGGCTATCTGCTCGGCATGAAACTGCGTGATCTGGAAAGCGTGATTTACTACGCTGCTCATGTGGTCACGAGTCCGGGCAAGCAGGAAGTCGAGCCCCTCGAGATTCTGGACGAGGACAGGTACTGGGAGCTGACAGAGAAAGCGAAGACGGAGGGCGACACGAAGTTCCGGGCCGAAATCGGCGCGGAGGGCGTACGCACGCTACTGGGCCAGTTGGACGTGGACAAGCTGGCGGAGTCACTGCGCGTGGAAGTTGCTGAAGAGACGTCCAAGCAGCGCAAGAAGAAGAAGCTGAAGAGGCTCAAGGTTCTGGACGCGATCCGCAACAGCGACGAGGACGTCTCCAAGCGGAACAACGCCGAGCATCTGATCATGGACGTCATCCCGGTCATACCGCCGGATCTGCGTCCGCTCGTGCCTCTCGACGGTGGCCGCTTCGCCACGTCGGACCTGAATGACCTGTACCGCAGGGTCATCAACAGGAACAATCGGCTCAAGAAGCTCCTGGAGATGCGGGCCCCCGAGGTCATTCTGCGCAACGAGAAGCGCATGCTTCAGGAAGCCGTGGATGCTCTGTTCGACAACGGTCGCCGGGGCAAGGCGATTCGCGGGCGAGGCAAGCGGCCGCTGAAGTCGCTGTCCGACATGCTGAAGGGCAAGCAGGGCCGGTTCCGCCAGAATCTGCTTGGCAAGCGCGTCGACTATTCCGGCCGTTCGGTGATCGTGGTCGGACCGGAGCTGCAGTTGCACCAGTGCGGCCTACCTAAGCTGATGGCGGTGGAGCTCTTCAAGCCGTTCATTATTCATGAGCTAGAGCGCCGCGGCGAGGCTGAGACGGTGAAGCGGGCCAAGAAGCTGGTCGAGGAGTACCATCCGACCGTATTCGAGGTGCTTGAGGAGATCATCAAGGATCACCCGGTGCTGTTGAATCGCGCACCGACACTTCACCGGCTGGGAATCCAGGCGTTTGAGCCCGTGCTCGTAGAAGGAAAGGCCATCCGGATTCACCCGCTGGTCTGCGCTGCTTTCAATGCGGACTTCGACGGCGATCAGATGGCGGTGCATCTCCCGTTGTCCTTCGAGGCGCAGCTGGAGGCCCGGGTGTTGATGCTGTCCAGCAACAACATCCTCAAGCCGGCCAACGGACGGCCTATTACGTCGCCCAGTCAGGACATGGTCCTCGGCTGCTACTACGTGACGAAAGTCGGCCCGGACTTCGACGAAGAGTGTAAGAAGGAAGATCTTCCGCGGTTCTCCCGCGCGACCCAAATCGAGTTAGCGCTCGAAAATGGGGACTTCCGCACGGCGCAGGGCACTACGAACTACCACCGGCCCATTCGCTTCCTGGCGGACGGCGAGTGGATAGACACCTCGGTCGGCCGCGCCTTGTTCAACGCGATCCTTCCCAAGGAGATCCCCTACGTCAACGAGACCATGAACAAGGGTCTGCTGGGCGACCTGGTCTTCGAGTCATTCCGGCACGCCGGTATGCGGCGGACGACCTTATTCCTTGACGATCTCAAGGACTTCGGGTTCAAGTACGCCACGATCGGCGGTATTTCGGTGGCCATGGTGGACATGGTTATCCCGACTGAGAAGGCCGCGATCCTGGCAGACGCCCAGGAAGACGTGGACCGCTTCACGCGGGCCTACCACAAGGGCGTAATCTCGTTCGGCGAGCGCTACAACAAGGTGATCGACGCCTGGACGCACGCCAATAACGACGTCGCTGACGCCATGGTGGAGTCAATCGCTTCTTCGCACGGCGGCTTCAACCCGATTTACATGATGTTCGACTCTGGTGCTCGGGGTTCACGCGACCAGATTCGGCAGCTGGCCGGGATGCGGGGCCTCATGGCGAAACCGCAGAAGAAGCTGACCGGAGGTATTGGCGAGATCATCGAAAGTCCGATTCGCGCCAATTTCCGTGAAGGACTCAGCGTGCTGGAGTACTTCATCTCTACACACGGTGCTCGGAAGGGTCTCGCGGACACGGCTCTGAAGACGGCGGACGCTGGATACCTGACCCGCCGGCTGGTGGATGTCGCGCAGGACGTGACCATCGCCGAAGAGGACTGCGGGACGGCGTTGGCGCTCGAAGTCTCTGCCCTCAAAGAGGGTGAAGACATCATTGAGCCGCTCAAGGATCGCGTAATCGGCAACGTGGCCCGCGAGGACGCGTTCGATCCGATCGACAACGAGTTGCTCGTTGCCGGTGGTGAAATCATCGATGAGGAAGCGGCCGATAGAATTGAAGCCAGCGGCATTCAGACCCTCAAGATTCGCTCGGTTCTGACCTGCGAGTCGCGCCGGGGGCTCTGCCGGCAGTGCTACGGTCGTAACCTAGCCACCATGAAGATGGTGGATGTAGGAGAGGCGGTCGGGATCATAGCCGCGCAATCCATTGGCGAGCCAGGCACTCAGCTCACGCTGCGTACCTTCCACATTGGTGGAACGGCAGCCCGGATCGCCGCCCAGACTCAGCGCAAGTCCAAGCTTAAAGGCACGATCGGGTTCGAGCGAATCACATCCGTCAAGGATGCTGATGGCGCCATGGTCGTCACGAGCCGCGAAGGCCAGATCCTCATGCGCGTTGGAGACGAGCGCGTGCGGTCACGGCTCGCCGTGCCGTACGGTGCTACGCTGCACGTGAAAGATGGCAAAGCCGTCGCGGTGGGCGACCTGCTGTTCAGCTGGGATCCGTACTCCGAGCCGATCGTCGCTGACCATAAGGGAAAGATCGCCTACAGCGACATCGTGCCCGAAGAGACGTTCCGCGAAGAGCTGGACGAGGCGACCGGCCGAAGGCAGCTGGTCATTATCGAAGACCGTGACAAGAAGCTGCACCCGCGGATCGAGATCGTTGATGCTAAGGGCAAGAAGCTCAGAGAGTTCATCGTGCCGGTCGGTGCGCAGCTACTGGTCCGTGACGGGGAAGCGGTGCAGCCGGGCGACACGCTGGCCAAGATCAGCCGCGAGGCCTACAAGACCAGGGACATCACGGGGGGTCTGCCACGCGTAGCGGAACTGTTCGAGGCGCGCCGGCCGAAGGATCCCGCCACCATCACTGAAGTGGACGGTCGGGTCAGTTTCGGTGGCATCAAGCGCGGCAAGCGCGAGATCCTCGTATCCATGGATGACGAGGAGGAGCAGGTCTACCAGATCCCGGTGGGTAAGCACCTTCGGGTCCACGAGGGAGACCAGGTCCGAGCCGGGGATCGGCTGTCGGAGGGGCCGGTCAATCCGCACGACATCTTGGGCGTAAAGGGACCCCGTGCGGTCCAGGAATACCTGCTAAACGAGATCCAGGAGGTTTACCGCCTCCAGGGCGTTCGCATCAACGACAAGCACATCGGTGTCATTGTCAGACAGATGCTCCAGAAAGTCCGGATCACGGAGCCAGGCGAGACAGAGTATCTGGAAGGCGAGCACATAGACCGTATGGCGTTCCGGGATCACACACGCATGGTTATCGAGAGCGGCAAGAAGCCGCCTCGCTCGGAGCCGGTGTTGCTCGGGATCACCAAGTCCAGCCTCACCACGGAGTCCTTCATCAGCGCAGCTTCCTTCCAGGAAACCACGCGGGTGCTGACGGACGCCGCTATTCGGGGGGCCAGGGACGATCTGCGCGGGCTGAAGGAGAACATTATCATCGGCCACCTGGTACCGGCAGGTACGGGAATCCACCGCTATTCAGACATAGAATTCCTGGTTGGTGAGCCGCTCCAGAAAGAGCTGGATTCGATGCGCCGCGTCACGCCCCCGGTCCCTGCGCCGACCGGGCTTTTCGCGGAGCTTCGAGGCGACACAGAGCCAGAGAAGCAGGAGGTTGAGGCGTAGGTATTATCAAGGTCGACGAAATCTTGACATAACCCCGCGTCACTTCTAAGTTTTGCTGTCTGTCGGTCAACGGGCCGGCAAACGTTTTCGGCGGGGACGATTATCGTCCCCGTACCCTATTCCGCTTCCTCGGTCACCAATGGAGTGCTTTGGTGGCTGGCGAGGCGGTTTCGAATGATACGGAGGGAACTACCGGGCTATGCCCACCATCAACCAGCTAGTCCGCATTGGGCGGACTAAGGTAGAGAAGAAGAGGAAAGCGCCGGCTCTCGAGGCGAACCCGCAGAAGCGCGGAGTATGCACACGCGTGTATACGACGACGCCGAAGAAGCCGAACTCTGCTCTTCGTAAGGTGGCGCGTGTACGGCTGACGAACGGATTCGAAGTCACGGCCTACATTCCCGGTGAGGGACATAACCTGCAGGAACACAGCATTGTCCTCATTCGCGGGGGTCGAGTTAAGGATCTCCCCGGTGTGCGCTATCACATCATTCGCGGAACCCTTGACGCCTCTGGCGTCGCGGACCGAAAACAGGGCCGCTCCAAGTACGGCTCCAAGCGCTAGAAACGTTACCGGGACGCAAGAAGCGCCCGGTTGACCCGTGTTGCTCATTCAGCTTGCAGGATTACCCGGCCTGAGCATGCTTGCCGGGTTCTTTGTTCGAAGGAAGGTATATGTCACGTAGGCAAAGAGCGGTCGCGCGCGTAATCGCACCTGACGCCAAGTATGAGGCTCAGGACGTTGCGGAGTTCATAAACGTCCTGATGCTCGACGGCAAGAAGTCACTTGCCGAGAGCATCTTTTATGAGGCGATGCGAATCATCGAGGAGAAGACAGGTCAGCCGGGGCTCAACGCCTTCCGGCAGGCTCTGACCAACACGCGCCCGATTCTCGAGGTCCGAAGCCGGCGTGTCGGCGGCGCCACGTATCAGGTTCCCATGGAAGTCACGGCCAGACGCCGAGAGGCGTTGGCGCGACGATGGCTCGTCACCCATGCACGCGCCCGTAAGGGCAACACGATGGCGGACCGGCTGGCCGGCGAGCTGTTGGATGCGAGCCGCGGCGATGGTGGCGCGGTTCGGAAGAAAGAGGACGTCCACCGCATGGCGGACGCCAACAAGGCCTTCGCGCACTACCGCTGGTAGCGGCGCGAGCCAAAGATCAAGACCGTCAAGCGAGTCAAAGCGAGTTACTAGATAGATGGCACGTAGCATTCCCCTCGATCGCGTCCGAAACATCGGCATCATGGCGCACATCGATGCCGGTAAGACCACGACGACGGAGCGCATCCTGTATTACACAGGTCGCGTCCACCGTATGGGTGAGGTGCATCATGGCGATGCGACAATGGACTGGATGGAGCAGGAGCAGGAGCGTGGTATCACCATCACGTCTGCCGCTACAACAGCCTTCTGGAATCGGTTCGACGAGCAGTACCAGGTCAACATTATCGACACCCCGGGCCACGTTGATTTTACGGTCGAGGTAGAGCGAAGCTTGCGAGTGCTCGATGGCGCCGTCGCGCTTTTCTGTGCCGTGGGTGGCGTCGAGCCTCAGTCCGAGACGGTGTGGCGCCAGGCCGATAAGTACGGAGTTCCCCGCATTGCGTTCGTGAACAAGATGGACCGGGTTGGGGCCGACTTCGACAACGTCGTAGACATGATTCGCGAGCGGCTTGGAGCGAAGGCGTACCCTGTGCAGTACCCGCTGGGCCAGGGCGAGCTGTTCACCGGAGTCGTCGACGTGATCCGCCAAGTCGAGATCGTCTACGACGAGGCTTCGCTTGGCAGTGAGTGGTCCGAGGGTCCAGTGCCCGATGCGCTTCAGGAAAGGGTCGCCGAGCTGCGGCACGAACTCATTGAGGCCGCGGTTGAGCATGATGAAGAGCTACTCGAGCATTACCTGGAAGGTCGGGAGCTCGACGAAGAAGAGGTGCGACGAGCAGTCCGCAAGGCGACGATTGCGGGAGCGATCACTCCCGTGCTGTGTGGTACGGCGTTCAAGAACAAAGGCGTGCAACGTCTGCTTGACGCGGTGATCGACTTTCTGCCGGCGCCGAGCGACATTCCTGCCATCAAGGGGCATCTGCCCAACAAGGACGGGCACATCATCGATCGGGCGCCCGATGACTCGGCTCCGTTCTCGGCGCTGGCGTTCAAGATCATGACCGATCCCTTTGTGGGGCGGCTGACGTACTTCCGCGTCTACTCCGGCACGCTGGAGTCCGGTTCGTACGTCGTGAACGCCACCCAGGGCAAGAAAGAGCGGATTTCGCGTCTCCTTCAGATGCACGCTAACAAGCGTGAAGAAGTTGACACCATGTACGCGGGCGACATCGGAGCGGCGATTGGTCTGAAGGGAAGCCGGACAGGCGATACGCTTGCCGATCCGAGCGATCCGATCGTCCTGGAATCGATGAGTTTCCCGGAGCCGGTTATCCGGGTAGCGATCGAGCCCAAGACCAAGGCGGACCAGGACAAGCTGAGCGAGGCGCTTCAAAAGCTGGCCGAGGAGGATCCGACCTTTCAGGTCCGAACCGACGAGGAAACAGCGCAAACGATTATCAGCGGGATGGGCGAGCTCCACCTTGAGATCATCGTGGACCGGCTGCAGCGTGAGTTCAAGGTCAACGCGAACGTAGGACGGCCACAGGTCGCGTACCGCGAAACGATCCGCGAGGCGGTTCAGAACGTAGAGGGCAAGTTCGTCCGACAGAGCGGTGGTCGGGGCCAGTTCGGGCACGTCGTCATTCACGTAGAGCCCACAGAGCCCGGCACCGGATTTGTGTTTGAAGACAAGGTTGTAGGCGGAAAGATCCCGCGTGAGTACATTCGGCCGGTTCAGCAGGGCATCGCCGAGGCGATGGACTCGGGCGTGCTGGCGGGCTATCCGCTGATCGATGTTAAGGCGACGCTGATCGACGGTTCGTATCATGACGTCGATTCGAGTGAAATGGCGTTTAAGATTGCCGGCTCGATGGCGCTCAAAGAAGCGGCCAGAAGGGCCAAGGCGGTCTTGCTCGAGCCCATAATGGATGTCGAGGTCGTGACGCCGGATGACTACCTGGGCGACGTGATGGGAGATTTGTCGAGCCGTCGCGGGCGGATCGGCGGGATGGTAGAGCGATCTTCGGCCCAGGTGATCGGAGCGTCGGTTCCGCTGTCTGAGATGTTCGGATATTCGACTACGCTGCGCTCACTAAGCCAGGGACGCGCGGTGTATTCGATGCAGTTTTCGCATTACGACCAAGTGCCGCAGGCGAAGTCGGAAGAGATCATCGCGGGCCGCGCTAGCAGCTGAACTAGAGGAGCGAGCGGAGAAATGGGGAAGGCGAAGTTTGAGCGAACGAAGCCACACGTAAACGTGGGGACGATCGGACATGTGGACCACGGGAAGACGACGCTAACGGCGGCGATCAC
>JAZDDE010000047.1:0-3307 GCA_036679495.1 Gemmatimonadota bacterium
ACCGGATCGTCGTGAACACCGCCCTCATGAAGCTGCGCTCGCGACGGCGAAAGCCTGAAGAGTCGATCGAGGTGTTGCTGCCGGCGTTCCACGCGGACGGTCAACACGTCGAGCAGCTCTGCGACTGGAGTGCGTCGGCCGACGAGCTGCTGGAGCAGAAGGAGACCCGGGCCATCGTGCGTGCCTGCATCGCTAAGCTCCCGGATGACTACCGGAGTGTCCTGCTCCTCCGGGACATCGAGGAGCTGTCCACCCACGAGGTCGCCACGACGCTGAGGATCACGCAGGCCGCAGTCAAGACCCGACTGCATCGGGCGCGGCAGGCACTCTCCACGCTGCTGCGGCGGCGGTACGGCGCGCCGGCCGTCACCGCTGGCGAAGACGTGGCATCCAATCGATAGCTGGGTGGCGCGATGAGCCCACCGGCCCGGTTGGACGAGCCAGCTGGAATCAAGATAATCACCCGCCGAGAGGTGACCCTGTCGTGACTTGCCGCGTTTTCGCCGATCTCATTGCAGACTACCTGTCCGCCGATCTCGAGCTCGAGAGCCGGCGTGACTTCGAGCGGCACCACGGCACCTGCCGGAAGTGCCAGATCTACCTTCGCAGCTACGAAGCCACCCTGACGCTCGCCAGGCACGCGTTCGACGACGACACACAAGTCCCCCAAACCGTCCGCAAGAAGGTGACCCGTGCCGTTCTCAGGGTGCGCCTGAAGCCGACGGACCAATAGTTCCCCCGTCGTAGCTGACCCTCCAGCGGCCTCTTCCAACCGTCTTCCCTCCGGTGCTGTGTAGCTCCTCCCTTCGGAGAATCCTCCCACCGTGCGAGGCATCCAATGTGTGAGTGGCGATACGGCGCCACAGGAACCAGTAAACCAGGAGACTTGAAATGAGGAAGATTCGACACACGTCCTACGTGGCCGCGGCCACCCTCTCGGCGCTTGCCGCACTCACAATGAGTCCCACCATCGACGCCAACGACGCTTCTCGAGCGGACGCCGCGACCTACACGGTGGTGTTCGTCCCGTCGTGGAATCCGGCCAGCCATCCGCTGGAGTATCCACTGACACACGCAAAGCACGGCCTGCTCACGCCCATCATCGGCGCGACCCACGGGAGCAGCTTTCAGCTTTTCGCAGAAGGGACCAAGCCGAGCGCGGGGCTGGAGAAGCTCTCCGAAACCGGGAAGCACACCCCGCTCGACAACGAGATCCGCCAGGCGATTGCCGCTGGAAAAGCGGCGACTCTGATCGAGTTCGCGGATGGAAGCCCTGGACCGGTCCACTCATCGGTCGTGAATCGCTTCGAGATCACGAAGAAGCAGCCGTTTGTGTCTCTCGCCGGGATGATCGCGCCCAGCCCCGACTGGTTCTACGGCGTTTCGGCTGTCGATCTGCGTAAAGACGGCAGCTGGGTCTCGTCGGCCGTCGTCACGGCCTACGCCTACGACTCCGGTGGCGACGCGGGCACCACGTATATGGCCAAGGACATGGACCTCGCATCGAAGCAGCCCACCAAGCGAGCCGGCACCCCCCACTTCCTGCTGAACGGTCAGAGCGCGCCGGTCGGTGTGTTCGTCTTCAAGAAGACTCCGGCAGCAAACTAGGTGTCCTTGAGCGACCGAGACTGCCCCCTGTGCGGTAGTCGCACAGGGGGCACACCCGACCTGGAGAAGCCATGTCCGTCAACAACCGTCAGGCTCTCGTGTTCCTTGGGTTGGCAACCCTGCTGTTCGCTCTCGGCCCCGCCCTGATCAAGGCCCTGACACAACAGGGTGGCGTTTTCGGTCTGCAGAACCCCGGAGCCGTGTCCTTTTGCAATGTCCTCTTCGTCGGGAACTTCTGTGCCGGGCTCGTGACGCTCGGCGTCTTCGGGGGACGATCCCTGCTCAGAGAGCTCTGGCAACTGCCGCGCAGGACGAAGGGTGCTCTGCTGCTGGGGGCGATCGTCTCGGCCGTTTATCCGGCGCTGATCTTCACCGCTCTGGAGCGGACGTCGGTCATCAGCGTGGTTCTAGTCTCGCGGTTCAACGGCATCGTCTTCGTGGCGTTCTCGTATTTCTTCGCCCACGTCGCGATTCGCAAGAGCGAGATCGCCGGCTACACGGTCATGGCCCTCGGCGTGCTCGTCCTGGTCTTCGCCAACAACGGCGGTGCTCGAATCATGACCGGTGAGCTGCTCGTCCTGATCTCCACGGTCTTCTTCGCGCTGACGGAGTTCATCAGCAAGGAAGTGCTGCGCGCCTGCTCGATTCAAGCGTACGTGTTCTCTCGCAATCTGGTCTCGGCCGTCATCTTTTTCGTCGCGGCTGTCTATTTCTTCGGCTTCGAGCATTTCGCGGACGCATTCGACGGAGAGCTGTGGGTGCTCATGGTCTTGTATGCCGGCCTTGCCGTAGTCGCGGCGCAGCTGTTCTGGCTCCATGCGACGCCGCTCCTGCCCGCGCAGACCATCGCGAACAGCCAATTGCTCAATCCCGGGTTCAGTCTGTTGTTCGCGTACATTCTGCTGAGTGAAGTCCCAACACTCGTGGAATGGAGTGTCATGAGCGTGATCCTGGTCGGGATGTGGATTCCGAAAGTGATCGACTGGGAGCACGCCCACTACAACGTCAGGTCCCGCTGGGTCTTCGGAACCGGCCTGGTCGGGACTCATTGAGAAGGAGATCCGTATGACTCGTGAAGCGATCTATCGAAAGCTCATATCGGGCGGGGCGATGCTCGGGATGGTCGGAGCGATGGCCGTGGGCGCCACACGGACGGCTGCGCTCGACGGGAAGAGGTCAGAGCCGGTGGTCCTCAGGCCGCACGACATCAGATGGCAGGAGCGCGGTGAGGGCGTGCGAGTGGCCGTCTTGTACGGTGACCCGAGCCAGGCAGGGCCCTTCACGCTTCGCCTGGAATACCCGGCCGGATACCGAAAGGGACCGCACACTCACCCGAAGGATGCCTACGTCACCGTCCTGGAAGGGAGCTACTTCCGGGGGTATGGCGACACCTTCGACGAAGCCGTAGCCTTCCAGCTGACGCCAGGCACCTTTTCCGTCAACCCGGCGGGTGTGAGCCATTATGAGTGGACGACCGAGCCGGCCGTTCTTCAGGTGCAGGCCGCGGGGCCCTGGTCCACAACCTACGTGGATGCCCGAGGGAATCCGCGATCCGGCGAGCAAGACTCGCCGAAGGGGGCCGAACCGGAGTGACGCTGACGGGCAGGACGGGTTAGCCTTGGCGCCATGAGGCGCTGGAGCACCGTCGTCGGGCTCATCACCTGCAGCGCCGCCCTGTCCCTTGCCGACGGACGAGCGG